>CAILUD010000010.1 GCA_903837285.1 uncultured Bacteroidota bacterium
ATTAGAGAAGCAACTAAAAAATGGTCGCAACCAATTTGGAAATGGGGTATTATTTTAAACCAATTTTTACTTATTTTTGAAAACAGAATAAAATATTGATTTCAGAAACTTTTTAGTTTACACACTTTAAGAGATAGTGTCGTAAATAATAATTTTGTTAGTCATACTTTAAAATAATGAAGTAATAATTAAATAACATTAAACCATAATACTAAAACATCATCAACCTGTTCTTCTTTACCTCTCCAATTTTCGAAAAAATCGACAATTTCTGTATTCTGTTTTTTAACTGTTAATCCATTTAATGATTCAAGAAGTTTTTTAAATCTTTTTCTTTTCATTTTTCTTCCATCATTTCCTCCAAACTGGTCATAGTAACCATCTGTTGACATACAAATAATATCACCTTCAAAAACTTGAATCTTTCTTTTGGTTAATGTGCGATTAGGTATATTTTCTTCTGAAAAAACATGTCCTATTAAATATTTTTGTCCGGAATATTCAATTAAAGTATTATTTCTAATTATGTATAATGATATATTACTTCCCGAAAATTCTATGTAATTTGTTTTTCTATCCCATACACAAATTCCTATATCCATTCCATCGTTTATTTTTGAATATCTGTTTTTTTCGTGCAAGGTGCTATGAATTGATTTGTCAAGATGTTGCAAAATTGCGACGGGATCAGACATCTTTTTTACTTTTACTGCCTGATGTAGGGCGTTGTGTCCTATTAAGCTCATAAAGGCACCAGGAACTCCGTGTCCAGTGCAATCTGCAACTGCAATAAATACTTTATCTTTTTTGTTATCGCTAAAGTCATCAATAAAATAAAAATCTCCGCTAACAATATCTCTTGGTTGGTAAAATAATCCATATTCAGGTAAAACAGATGAAATATAATTAACATCTGGCAAAATAGCTTCTTGAATATGACGCGCATAACGAATACTTGCCATTACATTTTTATTTTGCTGACCAATTACTCTGTTCTGCCTTTCAATTAGTGATTTTTGTTCTGATACTTCCGCTGTTCTTTCTATTACTTTTTGATTAAGATCATTTATATATGCAAGGATTTCCTTCTTTAAAATTTCAAAATTCACTATTAATTTGCCTGTTTCATCTTCAGTCGGTAATAACAAGAAATCTTCATCATTAATAAACTTATTTGTTACAAAACGATCTATATATGAAGATAACATAACAATGGGCTTTGTAATTTGTCTAGAGATCAACCAACTGACAAAAAAGCCTATAATAGTAATGATAATGGATACAAATATTAATAAAACCTGCATTTTATGTAATAACTCATTTTGCGTTGTTCTTGCCTCTAGTATTGCTTTTACGAATAATTCTGATAGTTCTTTTTCGTTAATATCAAGACGTTCTTTTAAACCAATATGTTTTTTTAATCCTAAAAGGTGATCAACTTCAACTAACATTTCAAATTGGTTGACATAATTATTCAGGTTTTTTAATGCTTCTTGTGATCTTTGTTTATTTATATGGCTAGTAATAATTTGTTCTTTCATTTCTAATGCTACATTTTTAAGTTTTTGAACATAAATTGTATCCATTCTTATTATATAATCTTTTTCATGACGTCTAAGACTTAATAAACTAATCTGGTTAATTTCAGGCATATTTTCGAGACGGTGTACGTTTTCACGCATAGTACCCTCAATTCCAAAATCTTTAAAACCCCTAATTTTTACAAGCCTAACAATTTCGCGATATAAATAAATACCTTTTTCGAATTTATTGTTAATTTGAAAAAGAGTTGAATCCAGATTAAAAGAAGATATCATTTTATAAGTGATTAATTTATTAAGCTCTTTGTGTATTAAATTATGATAATGTTCTCCCTTTTCTAAATACTTACTTTTACCTATTTTGTAAAAGTCAGAATTTATAATTTCATAAGAGAAAAAGCCATTGTTTTCTCGGATATATTGCAGATAATAAACATTCAAGTTGTCTAGGGATTGTGTCACCTCTTGAATCTGATCCTTCTTAATCATATTATAACTATTGAAAATAACAACAAGCACCGCAATACTCGTAATTAGTAAAAAACTCAAAAATAATCTATATCTGATAGAGCTGATCCTAAGAAGTTCTTTTAATTGTAAATTGTTTTTCATCTTATAGAATAAGTTGAAAAGTATAAATTTCTTCGGGACTCTGCATTAAAACAGATTCCTAAAAGGTGAGATCAAAAAAAGAAAATACAACTTATTTAAAGTAATTAATTCAAATTAACCTTAAAGCTATATTTTTTATTATCAACGGTTATTTCTATAACTTCCTCAAACGGAACAACGTCAAATTTTTTATTTGTTTCATTTCTTGCAATAAATCCTTCATCGATATATGAAGAAAAATTTTGCACATTAATAAAAATATTTTTATTAATGGTTTTAACTTCAAACTGGTTCTTTGCAGTTTTTAGAAGTTGTTCGAATAGAGTAACGTTTAAATTTTCCATGCACAAATTTACTTCCAACATTAAAATGATCTGTTAAATTTATATTACCTTATTATTATTGATATATAAATGATTCAATTTTAATAAAATGCGTTTTCGTGTAGATATATAGTGAATTATGCGTTTTGTTGATATTTAAAAACTTAAGATATATTTAATTATTCAGTAATATATATTACATATTATTACCCGAATATTGCAATAAAAAACTATGGAACATACTGAATTTAATATTTACGCAACAGGATTAAATAAACAATACTGGTACCTTACCTTAGTTAGATGCAACAACCTGCTTCTAGCCGATGCTGTTCTTTTTAAAAAATGGAATGAAGCAACTTATGATGATGGATCGGGGCTAAAAAAACTTATAACTAAAGTTGAAGTCGCTAATAATTACATAAATTTAAATATAGAGGAAACAACTTTAGCTTATTCTGCAATTAATATTTTGCATCAGCATTTTAATTTAGATAATTCAGCAAATAATTATGAGGGTTGTCTTCCTACTGCTGAAAACTTGCCTTATTTAGCACAATGGCATGTATTCGCTTTAAATGCATTTGAAGATTTATACTTTAATGAGGACCTCTCAACATTTGTTGGGCCAATTGTTAATGCAAATTTAATTTTAGGAAAAAAAGAAGTTAGATATTGTTTAAATTAATAAAGAGTTTATAATAAAACAACTCCTCTTGTCCTCGTTTGTAACGAGAAAGTTTTTTAAATTGTTAATAACAAAAATCTCATTAAACATCATTGCTTTTAAAATGCAAACATTATACCTTGTGCTAAAGGCAATTCTTTGCTGTAATTAACAGTATTTGTCTGTCTTCTCATGTATACTTTCCATGAATCGGAACCTGATTCGCGACCACCACCTGTTTCTTTTTCGCCGCCAAAAGCACCACCAATTTCTGCTCCTGATGTTCCCGAATTTACATTTGCAATACCGCAATCTGAACCACATTCCGACAGAAATTTTTCTGCTTCACGCATATCTAAGGTGAAAATTGATGAAGACAAACCTTGTGGTACACCATTGTTTAGCTCAATTGCATCTTCTATAGTTTTATATTTCATCATATAAAGTATAGGTGCAAATGTTTCTTCCTGAACAATGTTATAGTGATTTTCTGCTTCAGCAAATGCAGGCATAATATAATTTCCTGATTTGAACTTTTCTCCTTCTAAAATATATCCGCCATGTAAAAGCTTTCCACCTTCTTTTTGTACTTGTACAACGGCGTGCATAAATGCTTTAACTGCAGTTTTGTCGATTAGTGGTCCTACTAAAGTGTTTGCATCTAAAGGACTTCCAATTTTTGTGTTTATCTGTTTATATGCGTCAAGTAATCTGTTTTTTACTTCGTCATATACTTTTTCTTGTACAATAATCCTACGTGTTGAAGTACATCTTTGTCCACAAGTACCTACCGCACCAAATATAATAGACCTAATTGCCATATCAAGATCTGCATGTTCCGAAACAACAACAGCATTGTTTCCGCCTAACTCTAAAATAGTGCGGCCAAGTCTTTGTCCAACAATTTCTCCTACCTTTTTACCAACTACTGTGGACGATGTTACCGAGAATAATGGAATTCGCTTATCTGCAACAAAATTATCGCCAAGTACTGACGATTTTGCGATAACAAGGTTAAAAATACCTTCTGGTAAATCGTTGTCGAATAAAACTTTTTCTATAATTTTTTGAGTTGCAATTGCACTTAATGGAGTTTTAGAGCTTGGCTTCCAAATTACAACATCACCTGCTATTGCTGCTAACATTGCATTCCATGCCCAAACTGCAACAGGAAAATTAAAAGATGTAATTAGGCCTACTATTCCTAAAGGCTGATATTGATCAAACATGCGATGTTCTGCTCTTTCTGATCGCATTGTAAACCCATATAATTGTCGCGATTGTCCAACTGCAAAATCGCAAAGGTCAATCATCTCCTGCACTTCGCCCATTCCTTCCTGCAATATTTTTCCCATCTCAAGGGAAACAAGATATCCCAAATCTTCTTTTGCTTCGCGAATAGCCATTCCAATTTGCCTTACAATTTCGCCACGTTTTGGTGCAGGCATACTTTTCCATATTTTAAAAGCCTCTTGTGCAGTTTTTATTACTTTCTCATAATCCTCAATTGTTGCATTTTGAATTTTTGCAATAACACTTCCGTCAATAGGAGTTTCAGAAGTAGTAATATCACCTTTTGAATCTAACCAGATTGTACCTGTTGTTACGCCTGAATTGATTTCTTTTATTCCAAATCTTTCTAATACTGCTTTTGTTTTCTTTGAATTCATATTTATTATTTTGTTATATTTTTGCTTTTTTTGCCTTTGTTGGTTTATCTCCAACAAATAATCTGAGTTTACCCCTCCATAAACGGATATTTATAATCAGTTGCCGGAGCAAAAGTTTCTTTAATTGTTCTTGGACTGGTCCAGCGTAACAAATTTAAATAACCACCTGCCTTATCATTTGTTCCAGAGCCACGAGCTCCGCCAAATGGCTGATATCCTACCATTGCACCTGTTGGTTTATCATTAATATAAAAATTACCAGCCGAAAATCTTAATTTTTCGCAAATATTTGAAGCAGCAACTCTATCTGTAGAAAAAATTGCTCCAGTTAATCCGTATGGCGAGGTTTTATCGCATAAATCAATAGCTTTATCCATATCAACATCATCATAAACATAAATTGTCATTACCGGACCAAATATTTCTTCGTGCATAGTCCTGTAATTTGGATCTGTTGTTACAATTATTGTTGGTTCAATAAAATAACCATGTGATTTGTTACCATTGCCACCGGTGATTATTTTTGCAACAGTTGATTTTTTTGCCTCTTCGATATAACCCATAATTGAATCGAAAGCACCTTCGTCAATTACTGCATTCATAAAATTGCTAACATCGTACACATCACCAACTTTTATTTCAGATGCCATTTGAATTAGTAAATCTTTTATTTCTTTCCACAATGATTTTGGAATATAGGCACGCGAAGCTGCAGAACACTTTTGTCCCTGATACTCAAATGCGCCTCTGATTATTCCAACAGCTACTTCCAACGGTTTTGCCGAAGGATGAACAAAAACGAAATCTTTACCTCCGGTTTCGCCAACGATTCTAGGGTATGATTTATAGTTCTCAAGATTTTCGCTGATTTTTCTCCATAATGAATTAAATGTTGCATTTGAACCAGTGAAATGAATGCCGGCAAGATCTTTATTTTGCATTGCTATATTTCCAATTAGCGATCCGCTGCCAGGAAGAAAATTAACTACACCATCTGGTAATCCAGCCTCCTGATATATCTTCATTAAATAATAATTTGATAAAATGGAGGTTGTTGCAGGCTTCCAGACAGTTGTATTTCCCATTAAAACAGGCGACATGTTAAGATTTGATGCTATGGCTGTAAAATTAAAAGGACTAACAGTTAACACAAATCCTTCAAGAGGACGATATTCCATTCTGTTCAACTGATTAAAAGTAGATTTTGGTTGCTCAGAATAAATTCTTGAAGCAAAAAAAGCATTATATCTTAAAAAATCAATTGTCTCGCAAGAAGAATCTATTTCAGCCTGATACACACTTTTACTTTGTCCCAGCATTGTTGCTGCATTTAGTTTATACCTATAGCGCATAGATATAAGATCTGCTGCCTTTATTAAAATAGATGCTCTAACAACCCACGAAAGATCCGACCATTCTTTAAATGCCTTAAGTGATTCGTTTATTGCAAGTTTAACTTCTTTTTCGGTAGCCATGTGATATGTTGCAAGTACATGACTATGATTATGTGGCATAACAACTTTTCCGATTTTTCCGGTTCTTACTTCTTTTCCACCTATTATTAAAGGTATTTCTATTTGCTCATTACTCTGTTTATTAAGTTCTAAAAATAAATTGTCCTTCTCGCAACTGTTTTTATTATAATTTAAAACATGTTCGTTTTTTGGATCTTCAAAATTAAATACTGCGTTATTCATAATGGTTCTATTTGTATCATTTATGTTTTCAACATTTTACGAAATTAATACATTTTTTCCTCTTTTATTTTTTAATTTAGTTAAAGTTTAATAATTTAGCGATATGAATTTATATGCATATCGATGACAAAGATAATCTGAACTTATTTAACAAAAAAATGATTTTTGAGGTGATTTAATATTAAAGAAGAAAAATAACAAAGTACACATGAAATATGATCAAATTTAAAAAAGTAAATTATAGAAATAACGCTCATTTATCTAGTTTAATAATTTGTTTATATTTGCTGCCCTTTTAATAAATAATATTTTAGAAAGAATTATATATGAAAGAAAACACTAAAATTCAGGAAGTAATTGAAGAGAGTATTGAAGTTGGTAAAATTAATAAACCTCATAAAGGAGGACATCTTCGTGAGCATTCAGAATTTCATAATTGCCATACCGAAGAAAGTGTTAAACAAGATATAGCTTTTTTACGATTAGTTTATGGCGATAATTTTAAATTAAGTGAATCGGATGTAACTAACGACTTTATTAATAAATTGAAAGCAATAAGTAAGGATATTTATTTTTTTATTGATACATCCGAGAAATATTTATCTCCGCAGAATTATATAAAAAGCAAATATGAATTTATTCGTTACAAAATTCCAAATGCTGATCAAAATCTTTTTTATCTGGCATGGAATGGATTAATTAGAAATGATAGTTTTAGAAGGTTGTTATTACAGACTTTTAGTATTAGTAAATTCAGTGATTTGTTATGCCCGCAGAATATTGCGCCAATTGGGTCAACCCTTACTCGGTATCGTTCAAAAGCAATTCTGGCAGATGATATGGCTACGAATCCTGATGGCACAAGGCGTTTAACAGGTAGGATGTTAGTTGATGGAAGTGGATTAAGTATGAAAGAGGGCATTGTTTGGTTACCAAATGATAAAGCATTACCTATGTTTCCTCAGGCATATGTTCCCATGAACCAAACTCACGTTGTTATGATTCGCCACGGAAAATCTATTCATGAATCTGGAGGTGAAAACCCCGAATTTGTTGGTTCCGGATTATGGGATACCTGGGATAAAAACCGAAGAATTTCTGGATCAAAAAGTAATTTTTTAAAAGAAGAAGGAATTATTACAGCCAGAGAATTGGGAAAAGATTTTAAAGTAGCAGTTGATGTTCTTGATAAAAGTGGTTATCCACTCTGGCTTTGGTCAAAAGATGCACCAATACAGGTTTTTGGAAGTGAATCTGAAAATACCGAACAAACTGCACGTTATTTTTTACATGAAGCTGGTTATACCAATATGTCGTTTAATGCTATTTTTGGTTTAAATTCTCAAAAATATGGTTCGCTTACATTCCGTTATAAAAACGAAATAATGGAAGAAGCACTTAAAATATATAGTGGAGGAAAAGAAGTTACCCCTGATGTGAAAGCAAAAGTTTCAAAAATGTTTAAGAATCGTTTTTATCATTATCCAGAAGGTGAAACTTTAATTGAGGCAGACTGGAGAATAGCTTATTCTTTTGTAGAGTTATTAAATTCAAATTTAGGAAAACGAATTCTTATTGCCGATCATTCTGGCGCTATCCGTGTATTTGAGGCAATTATAAGAACCTTAGATTTTGCAGAATACAGTACTATAAAAGAATCGCAGGATTCTATTATGGCATTATGTTACCAGCAAGGTCGTAATTTGCGTTATGATTATTTGCAAAAGAAAGAATATCCTTTAAGAAAAAGAAATAAATAAGTCACAGCTATATTTTTTAGTAGTTTCTTCTTAATAAAAAATTAAATGTATAGCGTTTATTTATATTGGTATTTATTAATAGTTAGTCTACTGATAATTGTTATAATAATTTTAGTTTTTAAATTAAAACAATATGTACAATTATCTCAGATTGATGAAATAACTGCTATAAGTAATTATCGTGGATTTAAAAAAGCAATAAATAATAAAATAAAAAGTAAAGCAGAATTTACACTTGCTATTTTAGATATTGACGATTTCAGAAAATATAATTTTATAAGTTATTCTTTTGGTGATTGTGTTTTAATGGAATTTGTAAAATTATTAAAACAGCAATTACCTGCCGGTTCTTTTATTGCCAGATATAAATTCGGAGATGAGTTTCTAATAATTGTAAATGACAACTTGAAAAATGCTAGTGAAAAAATTAGAATAATTCAGGAAAAATGCAAAAATAACACCTTTCAGAATATTGAAACAAAGCAATTATTTAATATTAGTTTTTCTTTTGGAACAGCGCTTTTTGAAGAAAGTACCGATAACCTTGATAGCTTGCTTTTAAAAACCGAAAAAGAATTAAAAGAAAATAAAATAAATTCTTAAAAAAATTAGTGAGTGTCTCTTTGTCTTTGTTGGACTTATTTCTAACAAACAATTTTAGTAATGAGACTAGCAATAGCTTTGACTGGCTGGGCGTTAGGGTGATTTCACCCCATCTATTAAGGGATTAAGTTGCATTATATCATCACAATTATTTATTTGTTTTTAATGAATGTATTTAAGTTAGAACAAATTATTCTTTTTGTATTGGTATAAAAACAACTACAAAAATCAAATTATTTTTTTTTAATAATCTTTACTGATTCTTTTTGATTTAAAGAAGTATTAATAATTGTCAGAATGTACATTCCTGCTTGTAGTTTTGTTAGATCTATTTTTGTTGATTTTTCTGCTAATTTTCCTTGAGAAATAATTGTTCCACTAAGGTTTTCAATTTGATAATTTAAAATCCCTGAATTTTGTATATCAACAGTTATATAATCCTGTGTGGGGTTTGGATATACCTTTTGTATTAATTCCATTTCTTCCAGGTCAAAAGGTTGTATGTTATAATTTGTTGAAATAAGTTCCTGTTTTTGAAGTATAGTGTCGGGAGTAATTTTGTCGATAATAACATTATACATATTTTTCATGTCATCTTTAAAGGGATGAAGACGAATAATGGTAGTGTCGCTATTCATATATATAAGAAGTTTTTTAAAATTTCCTTTTTTTATTTCTTCTTCTGCCGAACACATTTGCGACCAATCGGAACCAAGGCCAGTAATTAATTTATCAGAAATTTTAACAGCATAAATAAAATAATATCCTTCTCTTATTTTTTCGCTTAAATAATATAGACCTCTATATTTTGATACAGATCCATAAAAAAGGGTGTCTCCTGTCTTATAGGTTATAAGATTGAAGTTTTTATCGGAAGAAATATTTAAATATAATGTATCAGTTTTTCTTTTAATTGTTATTTCATTTCCAAGTATAGTTGTTAAGTCTTTATTTTTCTTTGGAAACGCCGAATCAAAAGTTGTTTCTGTATTATCACATGAGGAAAAGAAACCTAAAATTACTAGACCATAAAACACCAATTTTGTTTTCATAATAAATAGGGTTAGTTAAATTACTGTATAAATTAACTGTAAAAACAATTATTGTTTAACCTTAATATTAGAAAACCTAAAATGGTAACCTTTAATTAAAAAAAATGTGAATTATGTTTTGATCCGCCGCGGCGGATCGTAGATCTTCCATTTTTGTAAATGCCTAAAATAAGTGTTTCTAAAGGTTGTAGACCTTTCACTAAAACTAGAGCAAATTAAAACCTTAATCTTTTTCAGAATTGTTTGTGACGCTTAATTTAATGATCTTAACATATGCATCCATTCAGAAAGGGGAGTGTTAAAAATAAATTTATATATAGGTTAACCGGAATTAAAATTCAAAACAGTTTATCAGTGTGTACTTGTTTTTAAATCTCTAACATCAATATAAACCGAAAGAA
This sequence comes from uncultured Bacteroidota bacterium, assembly GCA_903837285.1. Lineage (GTDB taxonomy): Bacteria > Bacteroidota > Bacteroidia > Bacteroidales > GWA2-32-17 > GWA2-32-17. The sequence goes on from CAILUD010000010.1 coordinate 10,327, forward strand.
TATTTGGACTTATAGCCAATAAGTCTTTTCGAATTTCATTAAACTGGTCTTCAATTTCGTGGCCGTGCACATTATCTTCAATGTCAACAGAAATTATTAAAAGGAATCTACTTCTTCCCATGACCATTGCGTTAATGCTATTTACATGTTTAATAATTTTATTTTCAGAGACTTTAATTTTAAATTTATGTCTTAGTTCTCGGGGAATATTTTCACCAATAATTAATTTTCGGAGTTCGTTGCTTAAAAAAACCGAGACAGAAGCTAAAAGTAAGCCAACAAAAATACTTCCAATAGCATCAAAAATAGGATTAACCAACCATGCAAGTAATGTAGATATTAATACAAAGATTAAACCTAATAAAGCAGCTAAATCTTCCATTAATATTACAAAAAGATTTGTGTCTGTTGATATTTTTAACGCTGTTATAAATTTAACTCCTTTAAATATTTTATTAAATTCGGTATATGCCACATGAAAAGATTTTGATTCAATAATAATAGCAATAATTAATACTCCAAACGACCAGTAAACACTATTAATTTCGGTTGGATTAAATAATTTGTGAACTCCTTCGTAAACCGAAAAAATGGCTCCAACAAAAAACAATAATATTGCAACCATAAATCCCCAGAAATACTCTTCTTTACCAAAACCAAAAGGATGTTGCTCAGTTGGTTTTTTTGCCGATCGTTTATTCCCGATCAATAAAAATATTTGGTTTGAGCAATCTGCAAAAGAGTGAATTGCTTCTGCAAACATAGCTGTACTTGCAGTTATTGATGCTACAATAAATTTTATAACTGCAATAATAAAATTTCCACCAAGTGCAAAAAATATTGCTTTTAACGAACCGTGTTCTGTTGACATGAATTTTTTCTCAAACCTACAAAAGATATTCATTTTAAACAAATCTCAAACATTGTGCACAATATTATACAAAACCACGAAAATGAAATAATTTACAACAAGTGAGGTGTTTATAGATTTATTCTGGCTCTTGTTTTTTCTTCTCTCTAAATCGTTATCTTTGCAATCTTAAAAGTATTAAAAATTTACATGGAAAACATTCGTAATTTTTGCATTATAGCTCACATTGATCACGGAAAAAGCACACTTGCCGACCGTTTGCTTGAAATAACAGGAACAGTTACCGGTAAGGATTTACAGGCTCAGGTATTAGACGATATGGATATAGAACGAGAACGTGGTATAACAATTAAAAGCCACGCAATTCAAATGGATTATAAAGTAAATGGTCAAAAATATGTTTTAAATCTGATTGATACACCTGGCCATGTTGATTTTAGCTATGAGGTTTCGCGGGCTATTGCATCATGCGAGGGTGCTTTATTGGTTGTTGATGCAACACAAGGTATTCAGGCGCAGACAATTTCGAATATGTATCAGGCAATAGATCATAATCTTACAGTAATTCCGGTTTTAAATAAAATGGATATGCCTGCAGCCATGCCAGAAGAAGTTAAAGATCAGATTATAGATTTAATTGGTTGTAAACGTGAAGATATCATTGAAGTAAGTGCCCGTACAGGTGTTGGTATTCAAGATGTTTTAGATGCAATAATTGAACGTGTGCCTGCTCCCAAAGGTGATCCTGAAGGCCCATTACAAGCACTTATTTTTGATTCTGTTTTTAATTCTTTTCGGGGAATTATTGCTTATTACAGAATATTAAATGGAACTCTTAAAAAGGGCGAACATGTTAAATTTGTAAATACTACACATGATTATCACGCTGATGAAATTGGTGTTTTAAAATTAAAACTTAGTCCGCGCGATACTGTTTGCGCTGGTGATGTGGGTTACATTATTTCCGGTATTAAAAGCGCTAAAGAAGTAAAGGTAGGGGATACTATAACTCATGTGAATAATCCATGTGATAGTGCTGTTGCTGGTTTCGAGAATGTAAAATCAATGGTTTTTGCTGGAATTTATCCTGTTGATGCTGATGATTATGAAGAATTACGTGCATCACTCGAAAAACTTCAGTTAAATGATGCTTCGCTTACATTTATTCCCGAATCTTCTGCTGCTTTAGGTTTTGGTTTTAGAGGAGGTTTCCTTGGTTTGTTGCATATGGAGATTATCCAGGAGCGTTTAGACAGGGAGTTTGACATGGATGTTATAACAACAGTTCCTAATGTTTCTTATAAAGTAGTTACAACTAAAGGTGAAAAGTTAGATGTTCATAACCCATCAGGTTTACCGGCACCTACTTTAATTGATTTTATTGAAGAGCCGTATATAAAAGCTCAGGTAATTACAAAAACAGAATATGTTGGTGCAATTATGAATTTATGCATCGATAAGCGTGGTGTATTGCAAAGTCAGACTTATTTAACAACAGATAGGGTTGAGATTAATTTTGAAATGCCACTTGCTGAAATTGTTTTCGATTTTTACGATAAACTAAAAAGTATATCAAAAGGATATGCGTCTTTTGATTATCATCCTACCGTATATAAGCAAGCTAAACTTGTAAAATTAGATATACTTTTAAATGGTGAACAGGTTGATGCGCTTTCAACATTAATACATTTTGATAATGCATATCCGTTTGGCCGTCGCATGTGCGAAAAGTTAAAAGAACTTATTCCACGCCAGCAATATGAAGTTGCAATACAGGCAGCAATAGGATCGAAAATTATTGCACGTGAAACAATAAGTGCTATGAGAAAAGATGTGACTGCAAAATGTTATGGTGGCGATATTTCCCGTAAGCGTAAGTTGTTAGAGAAGCAGAAAAAAGGTAAAAAGAGAATGCGTCAGATAGGTACTGTTGAGGTTCCGCAATCAGCATTTTTAGCAGTATTAAAGCTTGATTAAATTCCGAAATCCTTGGTCTGTGACTCACAAACCAAAAGTTTTAATACCATTCCCCGCCGCGGCGAAGAATGAATTAGACCAACGCTCTCCTCTCTTATGGAGAGGAGCTGGAGGTGATTTCAAAAAAACAGACTAATTCATAATAAGTATTGGTATTATAAAATAGTCCAACCTCTTGTCCCTCTTTTTTGAAGAGGGTAGGGAGATGAATAAAAAAATTGGACTATTTTATAATGGTATTTTTTAATTTGTAATTCTCTTTTCTTTTTTCATAATTAGCCAAAGCATAAAACATCCTAACAATCCACCAATAATTCCGTAAATCCATGTCCCGGAAGTCATGCCAAAATCGTTAGCTTTCTCAGAAATTGCATGATTTGTTATGAAAAATGATAATAGCACACCAGTGAAATTATTTATAAAATGTGCAAGAATTGGAACCCAAAGACTGCCTGTAATTTCTAGTAAATAACCAAAAAATACTCCAAGGAAAAAGCGTGGTAGAAATCCAAAAAATTGTAAGTGAATAGCGGAAAAAAGAAATGCAGAAATCCAGATTCCCCAATGCGAATTTTTTGCCCACTGAGTAAAGATTCTTTGTAATAGTCCCCTAAATAACAGCTCTTCGCCTATAGAAGGTAAAATTGCAATTAATAAAACATTATACAGTAATCCAGTAGTATCACTAACATTTAAAAATGCCTCAGTTAATTTTCCTGCCGATGCTTCGGAACTTCGCATCCACTGCTCTATCCAGCTCATAGATGCTGGTAAGTCGAGAAAAGAATTAATGTAAGCTAACCAATTTGAAAACGGAAGAAAAAATATACCGGCAAGGATTGTAAAAAGAAATATTAATAATGATGGCTTACGTTTTAATCTTAAAAAATCAGACATTGAAGGATAGCACAAATATCCAATAATTAATGGGGGCAGTAAAAATATACCTATACTTTGTATTAGTTGTAAAAACTTTAAAACCTGAATAGTTTTTGGGTTTGAAAAGTCGGATAATAAATGTGAGTTTTGTAAAATGTTCCAGTCAAATAATGCCATTGAAATTACCAGTCCAATAAAATACAGCAAAAAAAAGCATGTAATAATAATGAGCAAAGAAACGGCAAATTTTGCTGGTGGTGATAAACGATATAGTATTCCTTTAATCATTGTGGTATATAATAAAAATCAAAGATATATAATCTTTTTAGTCAATTAAATAAATTAACTATTTTTACAAAAGTATAGAAAACTGTTTTGAATTTTTTAAATATTTTATAGGATGATGATTTTCAACAATTACCACGCTCTAAAGGGTGTTTAAAATCAATATACTCCCTTTAGGGCATGGGGCAAATAAATTGATTTTATGGTAAATGTATTTATAAATATGTTAACAGGAATAAAAATTCAAAACAGTTTCCTAGTTTTTAAAAAGTTTCAAAATATAATTACTTACAGCGATGAATCAGGCATTTAATCATACAACTTACATTTTTAGAAAAAAAGTGTTTAAACTTTTTGGCGGCTCTTTTAAGGTTTTAGATACAGAAATGAATTTGTTGCTATATTCCGAACAAAAAGCGTTTAAGCTTAAAGAGGATGTTAGAATTTACTCGGATGAAAGTAAAAGTGAGGAATTAATAAATATTAAAACTCCTCAAATTCTCGATTTTTCTGCTACTTATATGGTAAATGATACCAAAACCGGAGAGCATGTTGGTTCGTTTAAACGAAAAGGGTTTAAATCGTTACTTAGTGATGAGTGGTTATATTTATCACCTGAAGGAACAGAAATAGGAAAGCTAAAAGAAACCAGTCTGGGTGGAGCTTTGCTTAGCCGTTTTATTAATTTAGTTCCTCAAAATTATATTATTACAGATTCAGATGGGGGTGAAGTGGCTAAAATTCAACAACAGTTTAATCCGTTTGTCTTAAAATACACTTTGTCAATAACTAACCCAAAACCTAGAATAGATAGGCGCTTAATTCTTGCTGCTGGTATCATGCTTTGTAGTATTGAGGGAAGGCAACAGTAAAAATCAATTATATGAATTCTAAGTCTTTCGTTTTGTCATGCTGAACATAGTGAAGCATCTAAATTGTAGAAAAACAGATTCTTCGCTACGCTCAGAATGACAAAAAACAGTATAATAATAAAAATGATTTGTTTCATTTTTGATTATTGTCTTTTTTCTGTTCCATTTTCCTAAATTTGCATTTAATTTAAAAACGTATTTATGGCTTTACAATGTGGAATTATCGGTATAACTGGCTCGGGCAAGACCTCTATCTTTAACTGTATCTCAAATAATAAAGCTTCAACCGAATCTTTTTCAAATAAACCAAATGTTGGTGTTATTCAGGTTCCTGATAATAGATTGTATGAACTAGATAAGTTGGAACATTCAGAAAAAATCGTTCATGCAACAGTTGCAATTGTTGATATTCCTGGTTTAGTTCGTGGTGCAGGAAATAACGAAAGCTCCGGAAATAGATTATTAGCAGAAATTAGAAATACCGATGCTATTTTACACGTTGTTCGTTGTTTTGATGATCCTACGATTCCTCATCCTGATATTACTGTAAATCCTATAAGAGATATCGAAAATATTGAACTTGAACTTCAGGCACGCGATTTAGAATCAGTTGAGAAAAAGATTGGTCGACTCGAGAAAAATTTAAAAGCTGGCGATAAAGATGCCAAACGTGGAATTGAAGTTATGCAGATTTATAAAGAACATTTAGAGTCTTTTAAACCGGCACGTACAATTGATATACCTGAGCATGATAAACGACAAGCTGATGATGTTTATCTTTTATCTGCAAAAAAAGTAATATATGTGGCTAATGTTGATTCAGCATCGGCAGTAAATGGAAATGCATTTTCAAAAGCAATGACCGATTATCTTTCAGAACAAAATGCAGAAGTTTTAATAATTGCAGGAAAATTAGAGTCTGAAATTGCAGAGCTCGAAAGCGATGATGATCGTAAAATGTTTTTAGAAGATGCCGGTTTATTAGAACCTGGTGTTAATAAATTAGTTCGCGCTGCATACGAATCACTAAATTTACTTACGTTTTTTACAGTTGGAGTAAAAGAAATTCGTGCGTGGACTATTCGCAAAGGAATGACTGCTCCTAATGCTGCTGGTGTAATTCATAGCGATTTAGAACGTGGTTTTATTCGTGCCGAAGTAATGAAATATATTGATTACACTACTCTTAAAACCGAGCAGGCTTGTAAAGAAAAAGGTAAATTATTTGTTGAAGGAAAAAATTATATAGTTGAAGATGGTGATATTTTAAATATCAGATTTAACGTTTAATAATTAACAAATTTCAAAAAGAATTGAAAATTATACCAATAATAATTATAAAATAGCCCAACCAATTGTCCCTCTTTTTTGAAGAGGGTAGGGAGATGAATAAAAAAATCGGGCTATTTTATCCGCCGCGGCTGATGGTATTTGGCATAACAATAAAAAATCAAAAATAATTTGTCACCAAGATGTTATCTAAGGGCGACTGTCAGTCTTCGAGAACCTCAGACTGACGCTTATTGCAAACCCCTAACAACAGGAAGAACCTTCACCACAGCTACAATCAGGTTCAGTGCCGTTTATAAAACCTATAATTATCCCGGCAGCACAACCAACTCCCGTTTGAACGTTAATTGCATTTTCGGGACAGTTTTTCTGGCATGCGCCACATTCCATGCAAAAGTCTTTATTTATAATGTTAGATTTTTTGTTTTTTATTTCGAAAACATTATGCGGACAAACAACAAAACACATTGAGCAACCTGTACATTTTTCTATGTCAAGTTCAAGAGTTGTAACGTTTTTTATATATGTTAATGTCATCTGTTTCTTTTATATAAATCGAAGAATTATCCATGTAATTAATCCTATAACAAATAACCCAATTTGAATTGGTAACGCAATTCTCATTTCTTTTTTTACTCCAGAGAGTGAAGTAAATGTTGAAGCTCCGGTAAAATTCATTGCTGTAAATGAAGCAATTGCCAAATTTATAAAAAACCAGGAAATAATTTCAGGAACATTATTACCATTTAAATTTAATAAAGTAATTATAGTTGTATAAACAGCACCTAGAATTAATCCTTTAAACGAAAAATTACTAATGGGGATATACGGTAAAAGTGCAGGTGTTATTATGGTTCCAATAATATATGCTCCACCTAAATTTGTTAAAATAATATGAAGATAATTCCAACCATCGTCAATTGAAAATCCATTTTTGCTTAAGCAGCTAATAATAAATAAGGATGAAAAGAGTATTAACCAATATTTAAAATTCATTACAATTTCAACAGGGGTTAAAATAAGTCTGTCATAAAAACCAAAATTAACAGTCCTCATTTTTTTATCAGCTTTGAAATTATTGGAAATAAATTCTCTAATATCTGATGCTTTTACTGGTCCGTACTTAATGTTAAATCCTGTTTCTTTTTTTACTTCGTGAGCTGAAATGCCGACTGCGCCAAGCTGAGGCACAATTATTCTTTTGTGTTCAACTAAATTATTTAATGACAAATCATTAATTTTTGAAATAAGTTCTTTTGTGCCAAAAGTTCCTTTTCCTGCAGCACACCATACATTTATACCCTTAGTGTTTAGAATCAAAATCCAAGCATTTATTCCTGTCAGATTTTTTCTTAAATGATCGAAACTTAGTTTATAATTAGAGGTTACAAAAACTTCTGAATTCTTATCAGGATTTCCAACAGCGTATATACCAGGTGTTATTTTGTAATTATTTCTGTTAATTGACCATCTGGCCATTATAGTTCCTAAGTAATCACGCAATTCTAGTTTAGTTGAAACAACTGGGATAGCTTTTTCGGAATTTATATAATTTGTAACAAAATACATTTAAAAAGTATATATTAAATAGAAGCCGGATAAAATCATAATAACTCCGGCTATAGTTGTAATAATTTTACTGGCATTTTTCATTTTGTTTGAAAGTTTTCCAAATCCCATTTGCATTCCTGCAATTGCTACTGTAAAAGGCAAACTATAACCAATAGCATAAGCAACCAAAATTAATACTCCCCAAAGCACACTTGCTTTCACAAACGATGCTCCTAAAACAATTGGCAAAATAGGATTGCAACACACATTGCAAACTAATGATAATCCTCCAGTGAAAACACCTAAAATTAAGCCAGGAATAAAACCTTGCCTTTTGCTTTTAATATTTATTTGGGGTATTGTTATAGGTACTAAACCTAATGATAAAAGTCCAAAGAGAATTAGTAAAACAGCAACAGCTATTTTCCAATAAATGCCTACAGATTCAACTACTGTTGATCCAATATACCCCATCAGTGCGCCAATAATTGCAAGCGATATTACACTGCCAATTAAAAATGCTAGACTAAATAAAATCTGACTTTTCTTACTAGAATTTATAGAATAATTTGCTGAATACCCTGTAATAGAACCAAGTATTGCATAATTACAACATGATGTAAAGGTGCTGATTATTCCCAATAAAAAAACTGCTGTAAGCATTGAGAATGAACCAGCACCTGAACTTAAAGCAGAGTTAATCCACTCGCTCATTATTTATTTTTTTGCGCAACAAGCTGGAACAGCAGCTGTATCCTGAACTGCTTTTCCTGCACAACATGAAGGAACTGCGGCTGTATCTGGTATGTTTTTACTTGGGCAACATGAAGCAATGCTGTCTTTTGGACAATTTGCATCATTTTTACAAGCATGCGGACAAAACATTTTATAAGATATTAATAAGCCTGCAGCTAATATAACAACGATAAAAATAATCGTTGTCCACATGCGTTTTTTTGAACTTTTTGGTTTGCAGCAATCGTTATTTCCATCTGCACTACAACCACAATCTTTTTGACCTTTGTTTTCTTCCATGATTTGATTATTTATTTAACAACATTTATTGAATTTATTTTCAGTAGAAATTTCATTAAGCAGATTATTTAATAACCCGAAATGCTTTTTAATAATTTTGAAATTTAGACAATAGCAAATTTTTACTCCGTCAATTTCTCCTTCTATCAGATTTGCTTTTTTTAATTCCTGCAAATGTTGTGAAACTGTTGATCGACTTAAAGGTATTTCTTTTGTTATATCACCAGAAATACAACTTGTGCAAGTTGAAAGATGCTTAAGAATGGCTATTCTTGCAGGATGTGATAATGCTTTGCATATTGTTGCAATTTCCTGTAATTCAGAACTAAAAGCATGATTTTTTGAATAGGTCATTTTGAAATAAAATATGTCGCAAACATACGACATATTTTTAAAATACCATAATATTTATTTATGTCTCATTAATTTTACACAAAGATCGTAGATCTTACATAGTTGTAATTCTAAATAAAAAAAGGAAATCAAGGTTGTAGACCTTGCACTTTCTTCAGGCCACTATCTGTGACTTCCTTTGGCGCAAGCGTCCGCTTGTGACATAAACTACAATACCTCATAAAATAAATGCTATTTTTAAAACACAATAAAATCTTCAGGGTTTATTGGATTACCCTTGTACCAAAGCTCAAAATGAAGATGTGCGCCAGTTGTTAACTCGCCGGTATTGCCTACAATACCAATAACTTCACCTGCTTTTACTTTAGCACCAGCAGTTTTAAAAGTATGAGATAAATGCTTGTAAGAGGAAATAAGCTCATTTGGATGTTGAATTTCAATCATGTAGCCGGTTTCTAATGTCCAGCCCGAAAAAGTTACTGTTCCGTCAAGTGTTGCAAGAACCATCTCGTCAGGTTTAGTAACTATGTCAATTCCAAAATGCTTAGTTTTTAGTTGAAATTTATCAGTAATCATTCCTTTTACTGGAAAATAAAAATGTAAAAGATTGAAAAGGCTGCTCTTTTCATCTTTATTAGCAATATTTAAACTAAATTCATCTTCAGCATCAACTTGACTTCTAAAAATTGAATCTTTTTCGGTGGATTTTAAATCAATATTTTTATAATTTTTTAAGGAATCTATTATTGATTTTCTGTCAATTTTACGTGGCTCTTCTCCGGCAATAAGTGCCTTAATGTTATCCATATAAAGATCACGAAGATAAATTTCAGTTTCTAATGAATCTACTCTAAGGCTATTCATTTTAATAAGTTGCACTGTTTCACCGGTAGGATAACCTGGAATTAGCTCTCGTAATGGTGTGTATGCAATTAAAACAGTTGTTGCAAAAATTAAAACAAATGCCATTACTACTAAAACAATAAAAACATTAAGTCTGGTAAGTCTAAGCCAGAAAACTTCTTCAAAAGTATTGTCATTGTAAACAATTAAGCGATACTTATATCGCAATCGTGCAAAGAATCCTTTTTTGTTTTTTTTCTTATCCATTAGTTGTTACAAAGATAAAAAAAATACTTTACTCAAAAGCTAATGAAGCAAATTACAATATACCTTTAAACATATATAAACTAAGAAAAGTTTTTAATGATTAATGTTTCAAAAAAATAAAGTGAAATATTCCAAAAAATTGAATTATATTAAAATATTTACATATCTCAATAATGTCGGGGCATTGACAGTATTGTACTGTCCGTCAAAAACTTTCGTAAATTTTACAAAAATCAAGTTCATATTGCCAGTAAAATATAGAAAAACTTAAGAAAAAAATCAGTTTTTTAAAGACAATATAATATTAATATCAAAAAACGACGGTTTTTTGATATGCTTTTCTAAAAAAACAGAAAAATATTTTGTTTACGTATCAATTTAAATAAAGCTTCATAATTTTAAAGTTTTAATTTTCAATCTAATAAAGGATTATTTATTCTAAAAAACTTTTAGGTAATTTTACTTTAGAAAAAGGAAACCTTTTGGGTGTTTTTACGTCTAAATATAAATAATAGGGATAGCTCTCTTGATAAATAAAAAAATAAAGAATATGAAAAAATTCTACTTATCAGTTTTAACAATTAGTTTGATTGTCTTTGTTGGTTTTTCTTCTGTTGCACAAGAAAATGAGAAGAAAGTCAATCCTGAAACAATGAAGAAATACAATGTATTATTAAATTATCAGGAAACAAATGAAGCAATATTAAAATATTGCGACCCTAATTTTCCTAAGCGGGAAAGTACAAGTTACGCGTATGATTTGCAAAAATATGCTAAAATTCATAGACCTAAACCAATTCTAAAACACACTGGAAATGAAGAAGCTGATAAATCAAGATTCGAATCAGAACTAATTCGATGGAAAAAGCAAAATTCATATTATCCTCAATTTATTCCTTATAGCTTATATCAGACATTTTTTACTCCCGAAGATGATGTGAGATTTTATGAAGCTGCATTAAAAGAGTGGATTAAATCTAATCCTAAAGAATATGAGGAGTGCTTGACGAAAAACAGAAATGAAGAAATATTAATAGAGAAAAAGAACTAACACTATGAAAAATTTATTACTAACTATAGTGCTTGCATTAGTTTTGGGTTTTGTTTATGGACAACAAGATAATTGCGATGATCTTGTTGCAGGCCAATTAACAGTTAATACTTCATGTACACCCATTGCATTTAACTCTACAAATAGTACTGATTATTGGGATAGTCCAGCAGGCTGTTCCGCAGCAGATGAAGATGACGCATGGGGTTGGTTTATAGCTACCTCTACAAGTACAACAATAACATATACTCCAACTACTCAAGATGCTATATTAACATTACTTACTGGAGCATGTTCTCCAACAATGGGATATTTGGTCTGTTCAAATATAGGAGGTGCTGGTGTAACTGAAACTATAACATATGCAACAACAATAGGAACAAAATATAGAGTAAGGATACAAAGAAATGGAAGTAATAATGATATGAATGGAACTATTTGTGTTTATTCACCAATAACAGGTGATAATTGCACAAATGCTCAGGATTTATCAACATTAACCAGTCCATATTCAGCTACTACTGTTGGTTATGCTGATGATATTAGTGTCTGTCACACAGGTGCTCCTGACAGAATTTTTTATATTCAAGTTCCTAATTGTAATACAGTGGATATTTGGCAATCTTCAAATACGTATGATTCTTATCATTATATGGGATATGGACCAGCTTGCCCTGGAGCTACTTCATTGTTTTGTGTAGATGATGTTGATACTCAGCATAATTCTTGGACAAATAGTACAGGATCAACTCAAACAGTTTGGTTTGTTGTAGATGGATATAGTGGTACTTCAGGTGCCTTTGTTTTAAATTGGACATTAACAGGCGCTGGTGCATTATCTGCACCAACTGCTGCAACTCATACACCAAGTGGTACACAAATTATATGGGATTGGAATAATGTTACTAGTGCAACAGGGTATAAATGGAATACTGTAAATAATTATGCCACAGCAACAGATTTGGGAAATGTTTCTACTGTTACACAAACCGGCTTGACTTGTGGGTCTTCTTATACAATTTATGTTTGGGCATATAATTCTTGTGGTAATTCTGTTTCAACAACATTAAATTCTACACTTGCCTGCCCAGCTACTAATAATCTTTGCGCAAATGCTACTTCATTGCCATGTGGCACAACAAATTTAGCAGGAACAACTGTGGGTACAACTAATATTCCAGATCCAATAGGTTGTGCGAGTAATTATGGTGTTTGGTACACATTTCCCGGTGATGGTCAAATTACAACTATAACTTGTGTAGCTGGAGCAGGTTTTGATCATGAAATGGTAATAACTAGTGGTAGTTGTGGTACTTTAACAAATATTACATGTCAAGATAATGGGTTGTCTGGTGGTACAGAGTCATATACATTTACGTCAGTAATAGGTACAACATACTATGTATATATTGCTCATTATTCCACATTTAGCTCAACAACAACAGGAAGCTTTACTATTTCAAGATCTTGTGTAGTGCCATGTAATCCATATACAATTGTTGAAATACAGGCAAATGGAAGTGCTTTAGATGCTGAAGTTTCTTCTGGTACTTTAATTAATTTAACAGTTTCCAATTCTGGTACATTAAATTGCTCTGGCAATATTGAATACTATTTTGAATATAATCCTAATGGAACAGGTTGGGTTATGCTACAAAACTGGAGTACAACAGCTACAGCAAGCCATACTGTAACAATTAACACTCGCTATAGAATAATAGAAAGATGTTCTGATTGTATAACCACTACAGAACAAGATGCAATTGATATTACCATACCGTCTTGTTCTGACGGAATACAAAATCAGGGAGAAACAGGAGTTGATTGCGGTGGTCCATGTGGTCCTTGTGGATTAACTATTGATAACGGAAACCAGACATTATGTACTGGCACATTTACTGATGCGGGAGGTTCTGGTTTTTATTCAAATAATGAAAATTATACTGCAACTTATTGTTCAAATGATGGACAAAGTATTATTTTTTCTTTTACAAGTTTTGATTCAGAGTCTTTAGATCATTTGAAAATTTATAATGGAACCAATAACACAGCACCTTTATTATTAGATGTAAGTGGGCATTCTGTTTCTACACCTTTTACTGTCAGTTCGTCAAATGTATCTAATTGTTTAACTTTTGTATGGACTTCTGATGGATCTATTACATATTCTGGTTGGGCAGCTGAGATAAGTTGTGGTATTGTAGTTCCAACTTGCTCTGATGGTATTCAAAATCAAGGAGAAACAGGTGTGGATTGTGGTGGCCCTTGTGCAGCTTGCACAATGGTCGTTCCAAGCTCAGGTAATAATAGTTATACTATTTGTTCAGGACATTTGTATGATTCTGGTGGTTCTGCTGGCAATTATGTTAATAATAATGCAGGATATACAGTTTTATATCCTACTGCCGGTAATATAATCCAAATTGCAGGCACCTCTGCAGGGGAAAATTGTTGTGATTATGTTGAAATTTATAATGGAGTTGGTACAGCTGGGACTCTATTAGGGACTTATTATATGGGTGCTGTTATTCCAAATATAATTTCTTCTGATCCTACTGGAGCACTAACAGTCTATTTTGATTCAGATGGATCTACTGTCGGTGCAGGTTTTGATATAACAATTAGTTGTATTCCGCTTACAGGACCTTGTGCAAACAGAATAGAGATGACTTGTGGCAATAATTATTCAGGTACTCTACTAACTTCGAATAATGATTGGACTAATTATACAAGTTGTGGTAAAAATGAACCAGGAGATGAGGTTGTGTATTTTTATACGCCTCCCGCAACAGCAAATTATACTTTTTCAGCAACCGCTGTTTCTGGTGATCCTGATTTTTTCTTAATGAATAGTTGCGATAATACTTCCACTAATGTTTATGGAAGCTGCTGGGATGCTGGTAACATTACAGTTTCACTTACTGCAAATGTGACTTATTATATAATAATCGATAATTATAGTTCTACTGTAAATGCAGGATATACAATTACTGTAAATTGTCCTGATCTTAACCCGGATTGTAGTGCAGGCGATGCGTTTTGTACAAGTGACGGGTACTTATTTCCTGCGGCTGTTAATGAAACAGGATATGGTGATATTGGCTGTTTATTTACTACTCCTAATCCTGCCTGGTATTATATGGAGATTGATAATTCAGGAGATATTGTTATTGATATTACAAGTGGATTTGATGTTGATTTTATTGCTTGGGGGCCGTTTTCTTCGCTTCCTCAAGCTTGTGCGGGTATTCCGATGGAAACCTGTAGTACTTGTCCTAATAATACTTCAGATCCTTCTTTTTATCCCTTTGGAGAAATAGTAGATTGTAGTTATGATGCTGCAGCATTTGAAACAGTAACTATTTCGGGAGCCCAAACAGGTGAAATTTATGTTTTATTGATTACAAATTATTCTAATAATGTTACAGATATTGAATTTTCTCAAACTGGTGGAACTGGAACAACAAACTGCGGAATTGTGGCTCCACCAATAGATAATAATGGCCCACTATGTATAGGCAATACTCTTCAACTAACTGTTGCTCACCCTGTTGTTGGTGCTACCTATAGTTGGTCAGGCCCGGGTGGTTGGACTTCATCTCTCGAGAACCCAACTATTGCAAATGTAACAGAAGCAAATGCAGGTATTTATTCATTGGTTATTACATTGGGTGCTTATACTAGTAATACTGTTACTACTACAGTTATTGTACAAACCCCAGCTACTACTGGCTTAGCAAATGGAGACTATGTATGGTCTGGTTTAAATAGTACAGATTGGACTATAAGTTCTAATTGGTTAAAATATAATGGTTCTATTTATTCTATAGCACCAACTGTTCCAGTTAATACTACTAATGTGTTTTTAAGAAATTTTGGTACTTGTGCATCTAATGTAGCAACTATTGGAGCTAGCTCAACTGGGAATTGTAAAAATCTTACAAATGAAACTGCATTAATTATGGGAGCTAGTTCTTTAATTAATGTTTATGGAAATTGGACCTGTACTGGTGCTTTCACTGCCGGAACTGGAACAGCTACATTTTTAGGTACAGCATCACAGTCTGTTTCGGCAGGAGGAAATCCGTTTTATAATTTTACAGTAAATAAAACTGGAGCTAATGTAGTTACTGCCCTTCAAAATGTAGAGTGCCAAGGTAATTTTCTAACTTCTAATGCAACAAGTATTTTTAATTCAAACGGTATGTATATTACTGTTGCTGGCAACTTTGTTAACGCAACTGGAAATACTACATTTAGTAATACAGGAGCAACAGGTACTTTAGCATTTAATGGAGCAGCTGCACAATCATATACTCAAGGCACTGCACAGCTTGATTTAAATAATGTTGTTATGAATAATACGAGTACGGGTTTAACCTTACTTTCTAATATGTTTATGAAGAATACTGGTGTTTTAACGTTAACTTCAGGTATAATTCATACTGGTGCGTTTTGGCTTCAAGTAGGTAATACTGCAGCAGCTTCAGTTCCAATTGGAAGTTCAATAAGTTTTATTAATGGTAATTTACTCCGATATTTTGCATCAAATACAAATACTTATGCATTTCCTGTAGGAGTAGCTACAGCATATAGACTTGCTGAGATAGTAAATAATAATTTGGCAGGTATTACTTATTTTGAGTCAAAATTTATAACGCCGTTTACAAATAATCCATCATTAAACCCAGCCACAGCTATAGATGCACCAACTCTTTATTCTTCTGTTGCAGCAGAAGGTATATGGCAGATTAATCCCAATGCCGGTCCAAGTAGTGGAAATTATTCCATTAACCTTTGGTTTGATGGTGGTGGTTCAAATGCATTTGCTGGGTTAACAACTAATATGTTTGGTCCTCTAAAAAGACCGTCGGGTTCAACATCTGCTTCAGACTGGACAGCTTTAGGGGGAACTTTGAATGCTGGAGGTACAGCGGGAAGAACAGTTGCAGGAGGATATGCAAGAAGAAACGGTTGGACTACATTCAGTGAATTTGCAATTGGAAAGAGTCTTACTCCGCTTCCAGTTGAATTAATCTCATTTAATGGATATTGTAATCCGTCAAATGTTGAATTAAAATGGTCAACGGCTCAGGAAATGAACAATGATTACTTCTCTATTGAACAAAGTATGGATGGAGTTAATTATTTGCATTTGGCAAATATTTCTGGTGCTGGAAATAGTAACGTTCAAAATAATTACAACTATTTTGATTATAGCTCAAATTCAGGAATTGCCAATAGTATATTCTACCGATTAAAACAAACTGATTTTGATGGTAAAACAACAACTTCAGAAACTATTACTGTACATTGTTCTGAAGTAAATGCTCATGATAATATCTTTATTATTAATCAACCCGAAAGTGAAAACATACAAATAAACTTTACCGGTAAAAAAGGTCAGTCGTATAAAGTTACTTTTATTGATTATTTAGGAAGAACTTTAACTAATAAAGAAATTGTATTAGAGAATAATGAGCAAAGTGTTACGGTTGATAAGATTGGCTTAGCTGCTGGCTTATACCATTTAATAATTCAGTCAGAAACTAATGTTTATAGTAAACAGGTTGTTGTTTCGGGACAATAAAGTATAATGTTATAAAACTTAAAAGTCCTTAATCTTTTTTTGATTAAGGACTTTTTTTATTCTTTAATTAATGGTCTGTGATCCACAGTTAATCTGCGAGGTCTGTGGCTCACAGACCACGTTTCAGTTTCACCACATTTCTCACAGAGTCTCCTGTTTTCTCACAGAGTCTCCTGAAAGGGACTCTGTGTTTGAAAGGGACTATGTGTTTATACCAAACCGTTGGAGATAACTCCAACAGTGGCGATAACGGCAAAAGTGATAATAAGACTAAATCTTAAAAAACACCGTAGCAATAAGTACGAATAATCCAAAAAGAAATATTACTGCACCTGTAATTTTATTTATCCACCACAAGCGTTTTAATCTAAATTTAGATCTGAATAAATTCACAAAGTTTACCAGTATAAGCCACCAAACCATTGCCCCTACAAATACTCCAATAACAACAAGTACTAAATCGAGAAAACTATTTTGTACTTTAATAATTCCAGAACTTGCAAACACCGCACCAAATACAAATACTGTAACCGGATTAGAAAGAGTTAAGAAAAAGATAGAAATAAAATCGGCAAAAAGATTATTCTTTTTTAATTTTTGTTTTCTAATTTGAATCGCAGGATTAGTTAAAAAAATTCTTAATCCTAACAATATAAGTATTGCGCTTCCAATAATTCTTAAAATAAATTGTTGTTGTTCAATAAAATCAGAAATAAAACTAATTCCAAAGGCAGCAATTATTGCAAAAAAAGTATCCGATAATGCAGCTCCTGAACCAGAAACGATTCCTGCCCAGCGACCTTTATTCAACGTTTTTTGTATGCAAATAAGTCCAATAGGACCAAGGGGTAACGAGGCCGAAAAACCTAAAATAATTCCTTTTATAAAAATCATTATCCCCATTTACTCTCTCTTATTTTTAAATTACTTTGGTTTGTAAATGTCGGGAATTTTTTTCAATAATTCAGGATCGTTATTATTAAAGCGGTCTAGAATATCTGTATCCTCAAGCTCTTTTGATAGAGAACGAATTGTCTCTAACGGAACATTAAAAAGATCAAGCATTATTAATCCATCTAAAGCATCATTAAATTTGGGATCAATGTTAAAACCAATAATTCTTGCATTAAGTTTTATATACTTTTTTAAAAGTACTGGAAGCTTAAAATTTGCTGGTTCAATTTCCTCAATAAGTTTATCGAATTTGTTTATATCATTATGTGTAGTTTCTAAAATAATATCGGTATCCACTTCAGGAAAATTTGCTTTAAATTGTGTGCGTGGTTTTATTAATTTCGCAAGCTCATCATTAAAAAAATTCGATTTAATAAACTCGGTAATAAGTGTTTTGGACATTTTGCTAAACTGGTTGCTAATACTTACCGGTCCAATTAAATATCTATAGTCTTTATGTTTTAACAAAAAGTACAATATACCTTTCCATAAAAGAAATAGTGGCACTGGTTTTTGTTGATATTCTTTACAAATAAAAGATCTTCCTAATTCAAGCGATTCGCTTAATAGTGGAAGCATTTTATCGTCAATTTTAAATAAGCTATGTAAATAAAAACCTTTTTTTCCATATTGATTAACAATATCCTGACCTTTTCCTACTCTATATGCTCCAACAATTTTATTTTCAGTATCGTCCCAAATAAATAAATGATAATAATACAAGTCAAACTCATCTATATCAATGCTTTTATTTGTTCCTTCGCCAACTTCTCTAAAAGTAATTTCACGAAGCCTTCCAAGTTCATTTAAAATATTTGGTATTTCAAAAGAAGGAACGCAAAATACTTTGTAATTATTTACTTTAAATAGAAAATGTTCCTTTGGGATTTTTGAAACATCTTCCATTAATTTTTCTTTTGGAATTGCTTCAACAATTTTTTCGGGTTCTGCTTGTTGTTTTAATTGATAACGGTAAAACTTTTTAACATCGATGGTACTTCCTAAAGCATAAGTTTTAACACGTAAAAACCTTCCAAACTGAGAAATGTTACTGAAATGATCGAGATCGTTTATCGGAATAGGTTTACCAATTCTGATATTAATTAATCTGTTTTTTCTGTTAAAAAGTTCCTGAGGTAATCTGTTTGATTTTAGTAGCGGGTGTATAACACTCATCACATTAACATTTGACCGGTTTCTTCCTAAAAAATTAATAGGAATAACAGGAACATTTGTTTTTTTTATGAATTTAGAAATTTCATATTGCCATTCGGCATCTGCAATTTGTTTTGTTTCGGGATTATATATTGAAGTTCTTCCTGCAGGGAATATTCCTAATGGATGACCATTTCGTATATGTGTTAATGCATTTTTAATATCGGAAAGACTTCTGTTTTTATTATCGGGTAAATCAAATGTGTTGATTGGTAATAAAAAGCTTTCTACCGGTTTTAATCTTTCTAAAAGGTAACTGGCCATAATTTTATAATCTGGACGAATTTTCCCAAGTATTTTCATTAATAAAATACCATCAATTCCACCAAACGGATGATTAGAAACCGTAATAAACGGACCAGTTAGAGGTATTCTTTTTAAATCCTCTTCACTTATTTCGTATCTTAAATTTAATCTTTTAATAACTGCATCAATAAATTCCTCGGCATTGTCTTCTTTATGTAATTCGTAAAATCTATTAATTCTTTTTACTTTTGATGCCTGAACAAGTAATTTAGCCAAACCGCCTCTCCCAAAGCTTTTTAATATAGCAAATCGCAGTTCTTTAGGAGTAATTAAGTTCATTTTGAATATTAATTTTATGCAAATATCACATTTCCATTTAATTTTTAAAAATGAAGTTCTTAAAAATGCTTTCCAAACTATACATTTGTAGTATTATTTTAGTTAAAAATTCTTTACGTGAAAAAAATATCGCAAAAAATCATTTCAGAATTAATAGAAAAAGCTGATTTCTATAATTGTCCCGACTTTATTAAAAGCGATCCTATACAGATACCGCACAGTTTTTCAAAAAAAGAAGATATTGAAATTTCAGCTTTTTTATCGGCAACTATTGCATGGGGTAACAGAACTTCAATTATTAATAATGCAAAAAGGTTAATGTTACTAATGGACAATTCGCCATACGATTTTGTTAAAAATGCCAAAGGGAAAGAGCTATTGCCATTAACGAAATTTGTACATCGTACATATAATGGTGACGATTGTTTGGGGTTTATGTATTCGTTACAAAACATTTATAAGGATCATGGAGGCTTAGAAGGAGTTTTTACAAAAGGATTTAAAAAATCTTATTCTGTTGAAAGTTCGCTTTTATATTTTCATGAAATTTTCATGAGATATATTGAGTTACATAGAACAGGTAAACATGTTTCTAATATTTCTAAAGGATCGGCGGCGAAAAGATTAAATATGTATCTTAGATGGCTTGTAAGGTCAGATAATAAAGGTGTTGACTTTGGTTTATGGAAAGAAATCCCAGCATCAGCTTTAATGATTCCACTCGATGTTCATGTGGGAAATGTTGCCAGAGAAATGGGATTACTAGAAAGAAAGCAAAATGACTGGAAGGCTGTTGTTGAATTAACAGAAGTTTTAAAATCAATTAACTCTAATGATCCAATAATTTTTGATTTTGCACTTTTTGGAACAGGGGTAAATAAAAAAAATAAAAATTTAGGTACTCTTATCTAAATCGATTAAGAAAAAGAGATTCGAATTAAACTCTTTTACTTATTTGCAAATTATTAGATTTGTTATTAATTTTTTGTTTGTATTTAGGCAACCATTTGCTTAATTTTGAAGTCATAAAGAAAATAAAAAACCATTATATGAAAAGATTTTTACTTTTTATAAGTATAAGCATGTTCTATACAATTACTGTAAAAGGACAATGTACTGTAACCATTGAACAAAGTGGTCCAACGTGTTATATGATGTGTACCGGCTGGGCAAATGCCATTCCAAACAATGGAATTCCACCATATAGCTATCACTGGTCTAATCAGGTTAATATGCAATCATTAAACGAATTATGTTCAGGAATCTATAGTGTAACAGTTACCGATGCTATTGGCTGTACTGCAACTAATTCTATCACAATAGTTGATGCACCAATGCTTTATTTAGTGACAGATTCGGTACACAATGCTTCTTGCTTCGGATTGGCTGATGGTGAAGCATGGGTTCATGCAGAAGGAGGAGTACCACCTTATACTTATGACTGGAACAATGGTCATGATTCTACATATATTTCTGGTTTAATGGCAGTTGAACACTATCCTGTAGTAACAGATTCTATAGGTTGTGTTTATAGTGGGTTTGTGAACGTAACAAGCCCACCGGCAATAATATTTAATGAAATGTTAGCTCCTCCATATTGTTTTAATAATTCTGGTTTTATTCAACCTTATGTCAGTGGTGGCACTCCTTTTTCCTTATTCCCATATCAATATCAATGGAGTACTTTTACGAATTCGAATTTTGCTAATACCGAAAACATTTATAGTCTGGGACCAGATTTATATACGCTAACTGTTACTGATTCTTTGGGATGTACTAATGTTGAGGTATTTAAATTGAATACTTCTGATGGCCCTAATCCAACAGTTTCGTGGTTAAATGTAACTTGTAATGGTTTAAATAATGGTATAGTAACAAATGTTAATCATACGGTACCTACTAATGCGTATTTCTGGTCAACAGGTTCAACAACTTTACTTCCATATCCTCAGAATCTTGCTCCTGGAAATTACTGGTATAAAGAAACAACTCCTGCAGGATGTGACGGCTATGATTATTTTACAGTTACCGAACCAACTATAATTACAAATGTGCCTTTTCAGTTGAATCTTAATTGCTTTGGAGATACTACTGGTTATATCTCTCTTGATGTTCAAGGTGGTAGTCCTAGCCAGATTTACCCGTATTATGATTTTTTATGGAATACCGCAGATACTAATAATTTTGTAGATCAAGTACCTTCTGGAACTTATTCTGTAACCGTTACCGATATCATGGGTTGTACTTATACTGATAGTTATAATATTACATCTCCATCTATCTTTTTGGTCGATAGTATACTTCTTACAAACATAACTTGTAATGGCTTTAATGATGGTGCTGTTGGTATTTTTGCAAATGGGGGTGTACCTCCTTATTATTTTTCTATAGATAGTATTTACTGGAATAATTATGATACTATAACCTCACTTCTTCCCAATGTTACTTATCACGTTGTTGCCAAGGACAAAAATTATTGTTATGCATACTCATCTTATTTTTCCTTTATTGAACCACCTTTGATTGATATTATTAATACCCAAATTGATCCAACTTGTATTGGGAATAATGGAAGCATTAATATTACTCCAACAGGAGGTGTTATTCCTTTTTCAATTACCTGGGATACTCCAGGTATGACAACCTTTACAGAAACAGGGCTTTCGCAAGGATTATATGATGCAACAGTAACAGATGCTAATGGATGTGTAAATCAACTGTTCTTTGTTATGAACCAAACATCATCTCCTGCAGTACTCAGTGGATCTAATTCTTATTCGGGTGGCGCATTACCTCCAAATGAAGCTAAAATATATTTATTTGCGCCTTCAACCTCAGGTGCTGTAACAATGGATACAATTGCAGAAACTACTAACTCTGCTTCTCTCTGGCAGTTTAATGGATTATTACCTGGCACCTATTATGTGAAAGCAAATTTATTAAATCCATTATCATTCCCTAATGTATTAAATAGTTTTTACGACAATAGTTTTGAATGGCAAAATGCCACACCAATAACATTGGCTTGTGACGATACTATTAACATAACATTAAACATGGTAAGTATTGCTCCACAAACAACAGGAAATGGATCATTAAGTGGAACTGTATTCATGATAGGAGGAGCCAAGGCTGCAGGAGAACCTGTTCCTGGCGCAGAAATTTTAATAGAACAAGAGCCGAATGATGTGCCTGTTCAATGTGTATTTACAGATACAACCGGACTTTATACTTTTACTAATCTCATTCCGGATACAGGTTATCATTTAATAGTTCAAATTCCTGGATTTCCTATTTTTAGTACTTATAGCAATATAACTGTAATAGCAAATGATACTTTGCCTAATTTTAATTTTTTGGTAGATACTCTCGTCGGAATATATAAAGATTCTGCTAGCTATATTTCACAAACCTCGATTAATGGGGTTAATTTTGAAGTTTATCCTAATCCGTTTACGACAAATATTAATGTAAAATTAAATTTATCAAAACCTTCAAATGTTAGTATAGAATTATTTAATGAATTAGGGCAATTGATAACAAAAACTAATAAAACCTATATGTTAGAAGGCGAACATGCTTTTAACATTATGCCTAATAAAAGCGTAAGTGCAAATTGTTTTTTATTGATAAGAGCTAATGAAACAGTAATAGTAAAGAAACTAATTTCAATTAAAAAATAAAAATTCAGGATAATTCCTAATGGTGGTCGGAAGAAATTTCGACCATTTTTTTTAAAATATGGAAAAAAAATCGCCAAAAATTAAAACCAACTATGATCCGTCGTGGCGGATAAAATAGTATAACCTATTGTCTCTCTTTTTTGAATAGGTTAGGGAGGTTAATAAAAAATCGGGCTGTTTTATAACCTGCATCGACTGAGGACAAATAATCTTATTAAAATTAAGTGACATCTGAATATAACAAAAAAGGCTGCCTCATTTGAGACAGCCTTCTCTTTTTACTTAAAATATTAAGCTGGATGAATTGCCTCAACTGGACAAACATCTGCACAAGCACCACAATCGGTACAAGTTTCAGCGTCAATTTTGTAAATGTCGCCTTCAGAAATAGAACCAACTGGACATTCGTCAATGCAAGTTCCACAAGCGGTACAATCAGAATTAATAATGTATGCCATTACTTTAATTTTTTAAAGGTTTATTGTGCAAAGATATTTGTCAATTTTTAATATAAAAACTATTCACAGTAATATTTATATCATCAAAAAAGATAATTTAGTTATATTATTGTTTTTGAGACAAATAGATTTTTAGTAAATTTTAAAAATAAATATCAAAACTTTACATTTAATCACATAAATTAGTGTCCGAGTAATACTAAATCAGATTTTTATCAAATTTTAATAAAATTATTTAGAATTATTCTATATTACGTATTATATTTGCAGAAAAAAATATTGTGAAAATTATATATATCGTTTTATTAAGTCTCTTTTGCACTACATTATTGGCACAGCAAGGTAAAATCGTAGGTAAGGTAACTAATTCTAAAAATAATGAAGAAGTGCCATTTGCAAATATTACAATTGAAGGAACAAAAATTGGCACATCAACAGATATAGATGGTAAATTTGAAATTGCAGGGGTAGCGCCAGGCTTTATTCATTTAATTGTGACAGTAATAGGGTTTGAAAGCATAACAACAGGTGATATTCAGGTAATAAATGGAAAAACAGTTACCGTTGACATTCCGCTATCTGAGCGTAAATATGAACTAAATGAGGTTAATGTTACCGCGCAAAAATTTATAAAAAAAGAAGATAGTCCTGTTTCACTAAGAAGCATAAGCATTTCAGAAATTGAAAACAGTGCAGGTGTTAACCGTGATATTTCTAAAATAGTGCAATCTTTTCCAGGCGTAGCAGCTATTCCATCAGCAGGAAGAAATGATATTATTGTTAGAGGTGGTGCATCTAATGAAAGCAGATTTTATCTTGACGATGTTGAATTTCCTAACATTAATCACTTTGCTACTCAAGGCGCATCTGGTGGAACAAACGGAATATTAAATGCAGATTTTATTCGTGAAATAAATTTTTATTCCGGGGCATTTCCATCAAATAGAGGAAATGCATTAAGTGGAGTATTTGACTTTAAACAAATTGATGGAAACTCTGAAAAACTAAAATTTAGAGGAACATTAGGTGCATCAGAGGTTTCATTAACTACAGACGGCCCATTATCACAAAAATCAACTTTTATTTTCTCTTTAAGACGATCATATTTAAGCTTTATATTTAAAGCACTTGGTCTACCATTTCTACCAACTTACAATGATTATCAATGGAAAAGCAGATATAAAATTAATGATAAAAACGAAATAACCATTGTTAGTGTTGGTGCACTTGATCAATTCAGACTCGACACAAAAATTAAAAATCCTTCAGAATATCAAACATATATATTAAATTATCTTCCAATATATGAACAATGGAGTTACACCATTGGAGGAGTATATAAGCACTACAGAGAAAAAGGTTACTCGTTAATTGTATTAAGCAGAAACATGCTTAACAACCGTCAGTATAAATATCTGAATAACGATAAATCTATTGAAAGTAATAAAATGATAGATTACGTCAGTCAGGAAATAGAAAATAAATTCAGAATCGAAAACAATTATCAATCTTCCAATGGAATTAAATTAAATTATGGGGTTAATTTAGATTATGCAAAATACAGTAATAATACATTTCAAAAAGTATTTATTAATAATGCTATTGATACCATTAATTATAATGCAGCACTTGATCTAATTAAATATGGAATTTTTACACAGATAAGTAAAAAATATTTCTCAGATTTACTAACTCTTTCAATTGGAATAAGAGCTGATGGTGCTAACTATGACAATAGTATGGGAAATCCATTAAATCAATTCTCGCCAAGGTTTTCTGCAGCATATAGAATTTCAGAAAAGATTAGTATTAATACAAATTTGGGCAGATATTTTCAACTTCCTGCATTAACCACTTTAGGATATAAAAACAATAATGGAGTTTATATAAATAAAGAAAATAACATTAAATACATTTCATGCGATCATATAATTGGTGGTTTAGAATATCAGCCAACAAATAATACAAGATTCACTCTTGAAGGTTTTATGAAATTATACTCCAACTATCCATTCTCATTAAAAGACTCTATTAGTCTTGCATACCGCCCTGCAGATTTTGGTGTTGTTGGAAATGAATCAGTTTCATCAACAAATAAAGGTATAGCCTACGGCGCTGAATTTTTAATGCAATCAGAATTTAAAGGTAATGTGAACGTTGTTTTATCATACACTTATTCTAAATCAGAGTTCGAAGATAAGACTGGAAATTATACTCCATCATCATGGGATAACCAACATATTTTTATAATTTCTGCAAATAAGAAATTTAAAAAGAGCTGGAGTGCTGCTTTAAAATGGCGATTTGCAGGAGGTTTGCCTTATACTCCATATGATTTACAAAAATCATCTTCAATTGCAGCATGGGATATAACAAATGTACCATATACCGATTACAACAATGTAAACTCAAAAAGATTTAAACCATTTCACCAATTAGATATAAGAGTTGACAAAACCATTTACTTTAAAAAAAGCAGTTTAAAATTTTATATGGATATTCAGAATGCATATAACTTTAAATCTGAAGAACAAGGTAGAGTTACAAATTTAGATTTAAACGGAAATAAAGCTATAGACCCTAGCGACCCTACTAAATATTTATTAAGAACAGTACCATCAGAAGGTTCGGGAACAATATTGCCTTCTATAGGAATTATATTCGATTTTTAATTAAAACAAACATGATTCGCCGTGGCGGATAAAATAGCCCAACCAATTGTCCCTCTTTTTTGAAGAGGGTAGGGAGATGAATAAATAAATGGGACTATTTTAAAATCTGCCACGGTGGACAAATAGTATTAGAAATAACACTTGCTTTTTTTCAAAATTTCTTGTAGGTTTGATTATTCTTTAGCTATGAATAAGAAAAAACCAAACAAAGAAAAAAGTTCAATATTTTCAAAAATATCTGCATCGTATTGGCTCTTTATTATTTCGTTTTTGTTATATGCCAATACAATGTGGAATGGATATAATTTTGACGATAACTTTGTTGTTTACGATAACCCTACTATACAAAAAGGGATTTCTGCAATTCCAGAAATTTTTACTTCGCATTACTGGACAGAAAAAGATAATACTTTTGGCTACAGACCAATAGTTCGTTCAACTTTTGCTATTGAACAAAGTATTTGGGGAAGTTCACCAGCATTAAGCCATTTAGTAAACATTTTGTTATATTGTTTTTGTGTATTTCTTGCATTTAAATTAATAAGAAAAGTTTTCCCGCAAATTCCACTCTGGATATTGTTTTCAGCTTTGGTGCTTTATGCCACACACCCAACACATACCGAAGTAGTAAATAGTTTAAAAAACAGAGAAGATATATTAGTTTTTCTTTTTGGATTAGCAACTATTTTTGTTTTTCTGAAACTTCAGAATACAAAAAAATGGTTTTGGTTACCTGTCGGTTTATTCGTGTTTTTCTTAACTTGCTTAACAAAAGAAAATGGAATTACTTTCGCTGCTATTATACCTCTGGTCTGCTACTTTTCAACTTTAAATGAAAATAATTCTGAAAAGTTTTTTAAAAAACATTTTAATCTAATATTAAGTACAGTTCTATTAATAGTTGTTAGTTATATTGCCATTAAACTGCCGAACTGGATTTTACCTGCCGAACAAAAAATATTGTTTTATTTTGAAAATCCTTTACACGAAATAAATAATTTTTCTACAACACTTGCAACAGGATTTTACACTTTGCTTTATTATTTAAAAATGTTATTATTTCCATATCCTCTTTTATTCTATTATGGCTATAATGTTGTTAGTATTGTGTCATTCTCTTCACCAATTGTATACGTTTCAATTATTCTTTTCTTTGGGATTTTATTTTTTGCTTTTAAGAATTTCAAAAAAAATGCTTTGTTTGCTTTTGGAATACTTTTGTTTTTAATTAGTATTTCAGTATATGCAAATATTGTTTTTCCAATTAATGGAATAATAGCCGAACGCTTCATGTTTATTGCATCGCTTGGCTTTTTTCTTGCGTTATCAGGAATTATTCAACAATATACACAAAAGCATCTGGTATCATCTCCATTATACAAAAAAAATAAAAACAGAATTATTTGGATTGTTGTTATAATTGGTGTTGTTTTCTCTGTACAAACCATTAATCGTAATACACAGTGGAAAAGTTATAAAACATTATTAAATGCAGATATTGACAATTTAGAAAATTCAGCAAAAGCTCAAACTTCATTTGCCACCTTTTCACTTAATGAGATCAGAGAAAATGCAGATAAAAACAATAAAGTAAATTCTGTCGATCTTGAAAAGATCATATATCATTATAATAAATCTATAGAGATTTATCCCGATTACTTTACTTCAATGAACAACATCGGATTGATATATCTTTCCTTCTACAATAATCCAAAAACTGCAATTACATGGTTCGAGAAAGCTTTAAAAGTAAACCCAATTTATATTGAAGCAAACTTTAATCTTGCAACTTGTTATATGAAATTGAGCGATACTTTAAATGCAAAATATTATTTTAATCAGATATTAAATTTAGACTCTACACACATTCAAACAATTTCTGAGATTGCAAATATTTATTATGCCCAAAATGACTCTGCAAAAGCCGTTGAGCTAAACAATAAAATAATAGCAATTGATAAATTAACCGATTTGCCATATATTAATTTAGGAAATTATGCTTTATTAAAACAAGACACACTAGAAGCAACTGTATGGTGGGAAAAAGCTTTACAAAGAAATCCTAATAACCCTAAACTTTGTTATGGAATGGCAAAATATTTCACTCAACATGGAAACAGCGAAAAAGGTGCTTATTTTATGAGTTTGATTAAAAAAAGTAATATAAAATAACAAAAAAACCAATTGTAATCCGCCGTGGCGGACAAATAAGTGTTACTTCATCACTAATCTAACAACAGACCTAAAAAGGCAACCCGGCAACAAATGTCTTAGTTTTATCATTGCTGCTGCTTGAAAAGCTACAGGATATCTTAATTTATTAGAGTTTGACATTGCTGCTTTGAATATTGTTTTTGCAACTGCTATAGGAGGTAGTCCTTTCATTCCCATCTCAGTCATCTTTTTCATTGCCGGGTTAATGAAATTATCATATTCGGTAATTTCAGGGTTTTCTATTTTATCCATCGATCTATCGTAGAAATCTGTTTTTATAGGACCAGGTTCTACAATTTTAACTTTTATCTTAAATTGCCTTAGTTCATATTGTAGCGATTCGCTAAAGCCTTCAATAGCAAACTTTGTTGAATTATAGAGTGTAAAAGTAGGGAATCCTGCATGCCCTGCTACAGAAGCTAAGTTAATGATTGTTCCAGAATTGTTTTTTCGAAAATGGGGCAAAATGGTTCTTGTTACATTCATTAAACCAAAAACATTTACATCAAATTGTTTTTTTATTTGTTGGGGAGTTGCACATTCAAATGCGCCAGCAGCTGCATATCCGGCATTGTTTACCACAACGTTAATCGCACCAAATTTCTCTATAGTAGCTTTTATTGCCTCTGAAATACTTTTTTCATCATTTACATCAAGATGATATTTTGAAATATTTGGATACTTATTAAAATCTGTTGAGTTTAAATTTCTCATTGAAGCGGCAACATTCCAACCACGTTCTGCAAAATACATTGCCGTCTCTTTCCCAATACCTGTTGATGCACCGGTAATTAATACTGTTCTCATTGATTATAATTTTATTTACAAAGTTGCAAATCAATTTTGGGTAAAAGAAATAAAAAAAGTATTTTAAATGCATAACTAAAAGGGTTGCAATTTTTAAATTGCAACCCTTTTTTTAATTAAAGAAGACTAAATTTATTCTACTTTCATGATTTTTCCAAAAACAACTTCACTCTCTGTTGTTCCATCATCCCAGGTAATAATTGCACCAGTTTCTTTCATTTCTTTTAATTTTCCTGCATAAAATTTTGCTCCTGCCCATACCGCAAAAACTTTATCGCCAGCTTTTAAATTAGCTTTTTCGGTAATCATTTTTAAATCAGTAAGCTTTACTTCTCCATTTGAGCCATCTGCATAATCAACAGCATACATATCGCCAGTAACATTTTTAATTGTTGCAAGATAATAATTGCCATCTGTCCATTTTGCTGCTACTGACATTCCTGCTTTATACTGAGCTTCGGTTTTGCATGATTGCATAAACATTCCAGTAATTACAATCATTAAAGAAAAAACAATAATTTTTTTCATAATCGGGATTTAAAATTTTTATTATTAGAATTATACAAATGTAAATAAACACATGTAGTATTTAATTAATTATTAAATAGTTTTTCAACATTAACATGTTAAAAGATTTATAATCATTAGGAATAAATCCTCCTTAAAATCTATTAGGTTTGAGTATTATTTATTAATCTATCAGATTATGAAGTTATTTACAAATCCATTATTAACAGCAGCAATGTTTTTCTTGTTAATTTCAGTTTCATGTGTTCCGGCACGTCAGTACCAAGATATGAAAGCTAGAAATACTAAATGTGAAGAAGAACGTGA
Source organism: uncultured Bacteroidota bacterium (assembly GCA_903837285.1). Classification (GTDB taxonomy): domain Bacteria; phylum Bacteroidota; class Bacteroidia; order Bacteroidales; family GWA2-32-17; genus GWA2-32-17. The sequence goes on from CAILUD010000010.1 coordinate 40,614, forward strand.
TTATCTTAAAACACAAAACAAAGAGCTATCCGAAAAATCTGCTGAAACAGATTTAAATGCAAACAAAAATCAAAGAAAGCTTGATGCTTTGCAATTGGATACCCTTACACTAGGTACTTCACTTCGTAAAATGATTGTGCAATACGATAAAATTAACCAGCTAAACGATGAGTTAATGTCAAAACTCAAACTTAAAAATATTGAAAGTTCTGATGAAGCTAAAAAGCTTTTGGTTCAGCTTCAGCAATTGCAAGAAATTTTGCAGAAAAAAGAAGATGATTTAAAAAAGATGGAAAAAGATTTAAATCAGAAAAAAGCAAGCCTTGACGAACTTACTACGCAAATTGATGAAAAAAATGCGTCTCTCGAAAAAAAGAATGCCCGACTTATTGAACTTGAGGGTATTTTAAGTAGAAAAGATTCTATGGTTAAAGCTTTAAAAGATAAAGTTTCGAATGCGTTACAAGGTTATGAAGGAAAAGGACTTACGGTTGTGCAGAAAAACGGAAAAGTATATGTCTCTTTAGATGAAAAACTTTTATTTCAATCGGGAAAATGGGCTGTTGACCCTAAAGGACAAAAGGCTTTAAAGGATTTAGCAGTTGTTTTAGAAAAAAATAACGATATAAATGTTTTAATTGAAGGTCATACTGATGATGTTTCCTTTAAAGGTACAAACGGTATTGAAGATAATTGGGATTTGAGTGCTAAACGTGCGACCGCAATTGTGAAAATATTACTTTCAAGTTCCACCATTGACGCAAAACGACTAATGGCAGCCGGGCGAAGCCAATATCTTCCGATTGATCCGGCTAAAACTCCTGAGGCAAGAACTAAAAACCGTAGAACAGAAATAATACTTACACCAAAACTCGACGAATTATTTAAAGTTCTTGAATCAAATTAAATTCTTATTCTAACGTGAGTTCGATATAAGAATTCAATATTAATTTTGAAAATCAATGTTTGCCTCTACTTAGCGAAGCGATTTCACCGAAGGTAACCCTAAAAGGTGCATTGATTTTACGCACTTCGTTTGTGAAATAGTTCAGTGATTTCCCTTAAGGGATTTAGGGTAAAAAATCATTGAAAATATTACGGGTGTTTTTTAAGAAAAAAAATTCGAACTCAGGTTATAATCATTTCAAAGAGCTAGTAATACCAAACATAATTATAAATTAGTCCAATCAATTCTCCCTCTTTTTTGAAGAGGGTAGGGAGATGAATAAAAAAATCGGACTATTTTATAATTAAAATTGGTGTAATTTATTATTGGCTCATTTTTATTTACTTTTGTCTTCATGTGGCCAAAACGAAAAGAATTTTTCAGTTTATTATCTATTTTAACTTTTCAACGGTTTTGGAATTTGCATAAATTGTTGTTTAGTTATTGGGTTTCAATAATTACAAAAAAGCCTTACGTTTGGGCACAACCATTTGCAATTTCAATTGAACCCACAACATTATGCAATTTACATTGTGCAGAATGCCCTACCGGAAATAAAACTCTTACGCGCCCTATGGGAAAAATGGATATCGTAAATTTTAAAAAAATTATCGACCAGGTATACTTAAAAACGTTTTACTTAAATTTATATTTACAAGGCGAGCCTTTTTTGCATTCTGAAATTATTGAGATGATTGCTTATGCTGCAAAAAAAAGAATGTTTGTTTGTGTTTCCACTAACGGGCATTTTTTAGATGAAAATACATGCAATAACCTTGTTAAATGTGGTATGCAAAAAATTATTATTTCGGTTGATGGTGCAACTAATGAAAGTTATAACAAATATCGTAAAGGGGGAGATTTAACAAAAGTTATTGATGGCATTAAAACACTTTCTCAAACAAAAAAAATAAGAAATACATATAATCCCGAAATAGTAATACAAATGCTCGTAAATAATTATAATGAGCATGAAATAGATATTGTTAAGCGATTATCAGAGGAGCAAGGTGCAAACCGAATAGAATTAAAATCAATGCAGATTTATAATGATAATAATTTTTTGTCAAATATTAATAAGCATAACAGATATATTAAAGATAAAAACGGAAATTTAATTCTTAAAAACAAAATACAAAATCGTTGTTTCAGACTTTGGTCAAATGCTGCAATAACTTGGGATGGAAAGCTAATCCCTTGTTGTTACGATAAAAATGCAACCCATGAAATTGGAAATATTCAAATTAATAGTTTTAAACAATTATGGGTAAATAATGAATTTAACACTTTCAGAAATAACATTCTTAACAAAAGAAAGAATATAGATATTTGTAAAAATTGTACCGAGTAGCTATTTGTTTTACAAATGTAATGTACTGTGTATGCTGGTTACTTCATCAATAATTTGTCCGTCGCGCATTACAAAAATTCTATCAGATACATTTGCAAGTTCAGTGTTATGTGTTACGATAACAAAAGTCTGATTAAATCTTTCACGAAGCGATAAAAGTAGACTAAAAAATTCCTGTGTATTTGCAGTATCTAAATTTCCTGTAGGTTCATCAGCTAAGACCACTCCCGGATTGTTTACTAAAGCACGTGCAATTGCAACGCGTTGGTTTTCTCCACCAGATAATTCTTTTGGTTTATGATGCGAGCGGTCGTTTAAATTTAAAAAACCAAGTATTTCATGAGCCCTATGCTCAACTTCGTGCCGTGGTTTATGTGCAATAAAACCGGGTATGCAAATATTTTCTAACGCTGTAAATTCAGGAAGCAAATGATGAAACTGAAAAACAAATCCAATATTCTGGTTCCTGAATTTTGCAAGTTGACGTTCGTTTAACTTAGATATTTCGGTATTATTCATTATCACTTTTCCGCTGTCTGGCTTGCTAAGTGTACCTAATATCTGAAGCAAAGTAGTTTTGCCGGCACCACTGGCACCAACAATCGAAATAATTTCGCCCTTTTCAATTTTAAGGTCAATGCCCTTTAAAACCTGAAAATCGCCAAACGATTTAGTTATACCTATTGCTTCAATCATAGATTACAAAGGTATAAAAGAATTTAATTTTTTAAAGAATTTAAACTGCTAAAAATTAAAGAGGTAAGTAAAAGAATATTAACTCCATATACCCTTAACTTCATTATTGCAATATTTGCATTTTCCGCTTAATATGTAATTTTCAATAACACTAAAACCACTTCTTTTTACAAGAAGTTTATTGCAAAAAGTGCAAAATGTGTCTTCGTTATTCTCATTAGCGATATTTCCGGTATATACATATTTTAATCCTTCTTCTTTTGCAATCTCAATTGCAGAATTAATTGTTTCGGGATTTGTATGAGGAATATCAATCAATTTATATGTAGGGTAAAACCTGCTGAAATGTAAAGGAACTTCAGATAAATTATTTTTAAATAACCATTTGCACATTTCTCTGATTGAGCTCAAATTATCTGTCCATTGCGGAATAATCAAATTTGTTATTTCTAGCCAGACACCTTTCTCTTTTAATGTTTTTATTGTTTCTAAAATTGAATTTAATTTTCCGCCAGTAAGCTTTTTATAAATATATTCATCAAAACATTTTAAATCAATATTCGCTGCATCTAAATATTTTGATATTTCTAATAATGGTATGTTGTTAATATATCCATTAGAAATCATTACTGTTTTTATTCCTGATTGTTTTGCAAGTATTGCAGTTTCCAGCATATATTCATAAAAAACAACTGGTTCAGAATATGTGAATGAAATAGAATTGCAGTTATTTTTCAATGCAAATTCAACTACTTTGGTTGGAGTTAAATTATATTTTGAAATTTCTGTTGGTTCGGTTTGTGATATTAAAAAATTCTGACAATTAAGACAGTGAAAAGTGCAACCCTCAATTGCTATAGAAAATGTTTTTGTTGATGGTAAAAAATGAAATAATGGTTTCTTTTCTATTGGGTCGATACTTGCAGAACAAATATTTCCAAAAGCTTTTGTGTGTAAAATGTTATCAATATTTATTCTTGATTTACAAATACCACTTTGCCCATTTTTTATTATACATTCGTGCGGACAAAGCTTACACTTTACTCCATCTGAATATTGTTCCCAATAAAGTGCTTTCCTGTAATTTGAATTCAAGTTTTCTAAGGTAATTATTTTATATTAAATGGTTTAAAATATTTTTTCTTGTATTTGCGAATGGAAGAATACAGAGATTTATTTCCAATATTTTTTTTCAAAAACTTTCTTAGCTGGCATGTAGAATGAAATTCCTGATTTACATTTTTTGAATAAATACTATAAAAAATTAATGTGTCGCCGGAAATTTCAAAAGGATAAATTAAATATTCAGTTTTATCATTTACTTCGGGAAAAATCATTGTCATATTTGCAATTTTCTGTTTTCCAATTGAGGAAATAAATCCTCGGTATGTTCCCATATCCTTAACATGAGCTTTTCCAGAATCGTCGATATTTAAAAATTGAACCAGGTATTCATTTTTATTAAAAGGAGCTATAGCAATCATTGGCGAATCGAGTGGTAAATTACTGTCGGTAAAATTTATAAGTTTAACCGGTTCCCAAAAACCAACCAACATTGTATCAATATATGATTGACTGGCTTTACCAGCAGGGTATGGCGAACTTAAATCGTCGCATGAAACCAAAAGTATTGAAGAAAATGCAAATATCAATAGTATATATTTCATGGTATATTAATTTAGTATATTAACGAAAGTGTAATGCTATTATTTTGAAATTTGCTCTATTTCTGAGATGATTTTTTTTGCAAGTTTATCCGCTTTTTTTAAAGATGATGCTTCGGCATAAATTCTAATAATGGGCTCGGTGTTAGATTTTCTTAAATGTACCCATTCATTTTCAAAATCAATGCGTAAACCATCAACAGTCAAGCATGGTAAATTTTTGTAATTTTTATGCATTTTGCTAATGATAATGTCGGTATCAATTCCTTTTTTTAGTTCAATTTTATTCTTTGAAATAAAATAATCAGGTAAAGTTTTGCGTAACTGTGAGCATTTTAATTTACTCAAAGCAAGTTGTGTTAAAAATAATGCAATTCCTACTAAGGCATCGCGACCATAGTGCAATTCCGGATAAATTACGCCTCCATTACCTTCTCCGCCTATTATTGCTTTAGTTTCTTTCATTGCTTTAACAACGTTCACTTCGCCAACTGCAGATGCTGTATATTTTCCCTTATGTTTTTCAGTTATAACTTTTAAAGCTCTTGATGAACTTAAATTTGAAACTGTATTTCCAGGAGTTTTTGATAGAATATAATCTGAAATTGCAACTAAAGTGTATTCTTCGCCAAAAAATGTTCCATCTTCGCAAATAAATGCCAGGCGGTCAACATCAGGATCTACAACTATTCCTAAATCGGCTTTTGAACTTACGGTTTTTTTTATTGTTTCGATTAAATTCTCTGGTAGTGGTTCGGGATTGTGTGCGAAAATACCATTTGGAACGTTGTTAATTTCTATGATTTTATTTACTCTTAACGAAGTTAATAATTCATTTACCGCAACAGAACCAACAGAGTTAATGCCATCAACAAGGACCGAAAATTTTGCAGCAGCAATTGCTTTTTTATTTACTAATGGTAATGCAAGTATTTTTGCAATATGTTTTTTTGTGTAATCGTTGATAATTGTTATGGAACCAAGCTTATCCACTTCTGTATACTCAGGGGAGTTATTATCAGCATATTTTAAAACGGTTTTACCATCTTCGTCATTAAGAAATTCTCCTTTGTTATTTAGTAGTTTTAGCGCATTCCATTGTTTAGGATTATGACTTGCAGTAATAATAATACCGCCCGAAGCTTTTTCGTAAATTACAGCCATTTCTACTGTAGGTGTTGAGGCCAAACCTAAATCAATAACATTTACGCCACAACCCGTTAGTGTGCCTATAACAATGTTTGCAACCATTGGACCCGAAATTCTAGCATCGCGACCAACAACCACGGTTATTTTTTTTGTTTTAGATTGTTCTTTTACCCACTGGCTATATGCAGTAGTAAAGCGAAGTATATCAGATGGGGTTAAATTGTCGCCGCTTGTTCCGCCAATGGTACCGCGTATTCCTGAAATTGATTTTATTAATGGCATAACTTATATTTTTTAACAAAGTTGCAGAAAAATGATTAAGTAACAAAGTTAATTTTATTTTTTATCTGGCATTTTACGTTTTCTTAAATTTAGTACATCACCCGCTTTGATAGTGTCTGTTATATTTAAATTATTTTTTATAATTAATTTTCTAAGTTTAATACCATAAAACTGTGAAATGCTGTTTAATGTTTCTCCTTTTTTAACCATATGTGTTTCTTTACCAAACTCTGCTTTATTACGTTTTGGCTGTATGTATATAAGTTGTCCTGTTCTTAAAATTGAATCATTTGTTAAGTCGTTGTATCGTAGCAATTCCCATGTAAACATGTCTAGTTCCTTTGCCATAGCATCAAAATTATCTGTCGATTTAACTACAATATATTTAATTCTGTTATGTAATTTAATCTCACGTCCTGCTGAGGTAATTGCAAAATTATCTATATCTCCTAATTTTTTTCTTTGCTTTGTTTTTGAACTATCAGTTTTTGATGATTTTGTTTTTATTCCTTCGTCAATTTCGTGTAATTTATTGTCTTCAATAATTTTTATTAATAATGTAGGATATTTCGGATTTGTTGCATATCCTGCTTCTTTTAAGCCTTTTGCCCATCCTTTATAATCTTTAGAGCTTAATTGAAACAATGCAGCATACCTTTTTGTTTTTAATAAAAAATCCCCATGGTCGTCAAATGATTCTTTTGCACTTTTATATTTTCTAAAGCATTCATTTTTTGCATCGTCATCTTTATATACTTTGTCGCCTTCCCATGTATGACATTTTATTCCAAAATGATTATTTGCTTCTTTTGAAAGCCAGCTATTCCCGTCATCAGATTCCAGACAACCCTGAGCTAAGGTAATACTAGCAGGTATGCCTGTTCTTTTCATTTCTCTTATTGCCCAATCGCTATATAAAGCGATGTATTCTTTGCGGGTTATTCTTTTTTCCTGAGCAATAACAAATATTTGCGATGAAAATGTTAAAATTAAAACAACTAGTATTTTCAATACTCTTTTATTCATTTAATAAAAGTAATGCGATAACCAATAAAACTTTTAATTATTTGAAAAAATTATAAAGAATCAACTGTTGATATCGGAACAATAAAAAATGCAGAAGTATAAATATATTCTTCTGCATTTTCATTAATAATTTTAAGGTTATCTAACAATACTCACTATGCCTTGTATTGGATCCATATTAGGTGATAATGTTAAAATAAACACATAAGAACCCATCGAAATTTCTTTCCCTTTCCATGTTCCATCCCACCAGTTAGAAGGATTAGCATAATTGTCAGATTTAAAAATTAAATTACCCCATCTGTTATATATTTCAACCTTCGCATCAGGGTAAATATCAATATGTTTTATTTCAAATTTATCGTTTTTTCCATCACCGTTTGGTGAAAATAAAGTGGGAATTTCTAAGCAGTTAAATTGATCTAAACTACCAACTATGACTGAATCAATAGTAATACAGCTTGTGCCGTCGGTAATTGTGAGATAATAAATTCCCGTATTAAGTTGAGTAAGATTTGTTACAGTTGCACCATTCGACCATAATAAAGCTACCGGCTGTGTTGCGCTTGTAATTGTTGCAGTAGCTGTTCCGTCTTTATAGTCATCACAGGTTGCAGATGTTGAGGCAAGTGAGAATTGAGGGATTGTATATACTGTTATAATAACGCTATCTGTACTTGCACAATTGTCAGTATTTGAAACTGTAACTGTATATACTGTACTTGCTGTAGGGTTAATATTTTGAACAGCACCATTTCCTAATGAGTTATCCCAAACATAATACAAAGGAGGTGTGCCGGTACTTGCTGATGCATTAATATTAATTCCGGTTCCATGACAAACAATTGTGTTGTTTGAAGCAATAGCAACAGGTGTCTCGTGTATAACAACTACTTCACTATCGCTTGCTGAGCAAGATGCCGAAGCAATAGTTTCTGTTAAATGAAGAATTCCGGTTGTGCTATTTCCCCATGTTACGGCTACGGTTGCAGATGTTGCGGTTGCAGGTGTTCCATTTGTTATTGTCCAAGTATAAATATGACCATTATTGTTTGTAGTTGAATAATTCATAGTATATCCCTGACAAACTGTAAGTGTTCCAGTAATCTGTGGCGTAGGTGAGGCGTTTAATGTTACAAGAACCTGATCTGTCGCTGTACATCCGTTAGTGCCTGTTACAGTAACAGTATAAGTAGTCGTTCCAATTACTGAAGGAATAAATGAAACACCTTGCAGAATACCATTATCCCAGGTATAAGTATTTCCTCCTGCAGCAGATAATGTAACCGATTGACCAATGCAAATATTCTGATCAGTACCTGCGTTTGCAGATGGTGATATATTTACAGTTATATCTACCTGATCAGTAGCGGTACATGAATTAATATCTGTAACAGTTACAGTATATGTTGTAATTCCAATTACTGATGGATTAAATGGAATGCCCTGCAAAACCGAATTATTCCAGTTATATGAATTTCCTCCTGTTGCTGAAAGTGTAATTGATTGTCCGTAACAAATTGTTTGATCCTGTCCTGCATTTGCTATAACATTATTCATTGTTACATCAACCTGATCAGTTGCAGTACATAAATTAATGTCAGTAACAGTAACTGTATATGTTGTTGTACCTGTTATTGCAGGAACAAATGGAGTGTTTTGTATAACTCCATTATCCCATAAATAAGAAGTTCCACCTGTTGCAGTTAAAGTAACCTGCTGGCCTGAACAAATTGTTTGATTAGATCCTGCATTTGCATTTGGTAATGAATTTACATTAATTTCAACTTGGTCAGTTGATGTGCATAAATTAGCTCCGGTAACTGTTACTGTATAATTTGAAATGCCTGAGTTAGTTGGAGTAAATGGAATTCCTTGTATTACTCCGCCTGACCAAATGTAAGAATTTCCTCCTGTTGCTGTTAAAGTAACACTATTACCAAGGCAGATATTTTGATCTAATCCGGCATCTGCTGTTGGGCTTGGGTTAACAGTAACTAAAACTTGATCGGTTGCAGAACAAGCGCTTGCAACAGTCACTGTTACTGTATAAGTTTGAGTATAAGTAGCTATAAAAGAAATACCTTGTGTAATTCCGTTATCCCATTGGTATGTGTCACCGCCCGACGCAGTAAGAGTAACATTTTGTCCGGAACACACAACTTGGTCGTTACCAGCATTTGCAATAATATTATCCATAATAACATTTACAGCATCAATTGCTGTGCATGTATTTACATCAGTTACAGTAACTGTATACGTTGTTGTACCGGATGAGGTAGGTGTAAAAGGAATGCCTTGCTGTATTCCGTTATCCCATAAATAAGAAGTTCCACCAGTAGCAGTTAAAGTTGCTTGACCACCCGGACAAATCATTTGATCTGCTCCTGCAAATGCTGTTGGTAAACTGTATACAGTAACAACAACCTGATCTGAAGCTGTGCATGAATTTACGTCAGTAACCGTAACTGTATATGTTAAACTTCCGGTGCCTAAAGGAGTAAATGCAACACCTTGCACAAATCCTCCTGACCAGTTATAGGAATTTCCACCAGTGGCAGTTAAAGTAACGTTATTTCCCGAACAAATTGCTTGATCTGAACCAGCATTTGCAGTTGCAGAATTCGTTGTAATATCCATTGTTGTTGATATTGCACATGTGCTTCCATTTGGGGTAAAGGTATAAGTTGCAGAACCATTTACGCCAGTGTTAATTGTTGCAGGGCTCCATGTTCCTGTTATTCCATTGTTAGAAGTTAATGCAAATACGTCAGGGCTTTCTCCAAGGCAATATGGACCTAATTGAGTAAAAGCAGGACTTACACTTGAGTTAATTGTTACACTTACAGATGCAGTAGTTGCACATAATCCAGCTGTTGGAGTAAATGTATAATTTGTAGTTCCTGCAGAGCCCGTGCTAATTGTTGCAGGGCTCCATGTTCCCGTAATTCCATTTGTTGAAGAAGCCGGAAGTGAAGCAGGGCTTGCTCCTACACAATAAGGACCATATGTGTTAAATGTTGGAGTTGTATTAGAATTAATATTAACATTAATTTGAGCTCTAGGTCCTTCACATGTTGTTGTTTGTGAAACCCAGTAACTTGTTGTTCCTACAGTTGTAGTTGAAGGTGTTGGGGCAGTTACACTTCCTGTACCAGTTGTTGCAGAATTGTACCAAAGTAAACCTGAACCTGTTGCTGTAAGCTGACTTGCTGCTGCATTTTGACAATAATTAATAGGCGTTGTAACTGTTGGTGCAGCAGGTCCTGGACTAACCGTTACTACCCATTGTTGCGAAGCCCATAATGTAGCTGCGCAAAAACCAGAAGATCCTAAAATTGGATTTATCAAACATGCATATGTAGTTGTAGAAGATAAGCCTGCTGGTGGATCGTATGTTGGTAAAACACCAACAGTAACATTAACATCATCAAGGATAAGAGTTGGTCCTGATAATGGAAAGGTTGGTCTGGTTGCTGTCCATCTAAACTGTGTATAATTTAATGCAGGACTGAAGTTAAAACTTGCTTGACTGGCATTACAGTTAAAAACAATGTCCCCGTTTAGTCCCGAATAATTATTTATTTGCGTCCATACAGAACCATTAAAAGCTTCAAATTTAAGACTACTTGTTGCACCAATCGCATAAGATGTAGCTCCATAGTAAAATTTAATGTTTGTAACTGGTCCAGAATATGTTTGAGTTAATACTCTGTCATTTGTTGCGTTAAATTCAACAGCAGAAGCATTCAAGCCGTAACAAGATGCATTTGCACCCATAGAAGTAAAAGTCCAGCCGATAGGTGCAGTTGGTGCATTTAAAAATGGTTCATAGTATACCGAATTATTTCCACTGGCTCCCGGAATTAGAGTCCATCCTCCAGGGACTGAACTGCCGGTTGGTGCTGAAGTATTTCCATTGTACGAATACCATTGATAACTAAACGAACCATAACTTTCGTCAGGTAAGGTAGAAAATCCAAAAGATGAAGGATCACCTCCGCTGCATATTGTTTGTCCTGTATTTTGGACTACTCCTGGTTCGGGATCTGGTAAAATATGGAATCTTACTTTTGTGCAACCAATATTTTGATTACAACCTCGTGTAAAAACATTATACTCAATATATGGATCAACTCCAGGGCATAATGCATTACTTAAAACAGCTGCCAATAAAGCAGAAAGAGTAATTGCAGGGGTTTGAACAGAAACGTCACAGGAACTTGAAAATAAATCAGAATTTGGTAATGCTTCTTCGCACATCATTGCAGGTAATGCACCACAAACAATAATTGGGTTGGTCCAGTTTAAGGAAGTTCCTTCTGAGAGGTAATAATTCTGAGGAGTTAATGACCCAATACCTACATCATCTCTACAAACAGCGTATGTATTATAATATACGGTTCTTCCTAATGCATCTGTACCATCAGCAACATGAGATTCAAGAAACCCAATACCAGATAATAAAATTTCTGTAGGCTGAACATCGCCATATCCAGTAGCAAAAGTGTATATTGTTGAGGAGGTCCCGGTTCCTACTCCGTTAATTGGAACAATTTTCCAATGATATGTTGTATTCATTGCCAATAAACCCGGGTTGTAATATGTTTCTGAAATAGTTGCAACTAAAGGTGGACTAGCAGCTGTTCCAAAATACACTTCAAAGGTTGTTGGATTTTGATTTCCCTCTGTCCAGGATAATATTGTATTTAAACATTGATTAGTGGAATTATTTGCAGGATAATTGGGAGTTATTGCTGATGGTGTTCCGCCTGGAGCTGGAGGAGCTGTGCGTGTAAATAAAATTCTAGAGTTTATTGATGGAAGTGTTGTTAAATTGTTGTTTGGAGAATTGTTAAATGTAGGTGTGTTTGCACTTTGTTGAGTAATAAGCTGATTAATTGTTGGGGTAGAAGTTAAAGAGTTTGAGTTAATTCCTGAAGTATATGTGTCGTCAACGCTACAGCTGTAACTGCCGCAAGTCCATGTTGTTTGGTTCATTGTAGGGCCATATACAAACTCTATATTACCACTTGTTTCGTATAATTTTACTTGAAAATTTAAGCTTCCCGGAGTAATTGAACAAGAATTATCTGTACACGAAATATCATTATACATGTTTGTCCACTGAACAGTAAAAATCCTATTTGGTGTAACCCCTGTAGTGGTATAGTAAATACTAGCATTTAATGCATTATTGCAGATTAAATCGTTATAATAGGGAGCTATGGTCTGGTTAGTTCCAAGTTTTCCTGCAATAGTAAAATTTGAATTTTCCCATGTATATGGTTCTGTATTTCCGCAAGCTGGTAAATCGGCCCCATCAGCGTATGTTGCTGTATTGAAAGTGAGAAATCCATTAAGGCTTATAAGCATTGTTGCATGCGAGCCACCATCGTATAGGAAGTTAAATGGAATAGTAATAGAAGTGCTTAAATTGTCGTCAATATCTGTGCTGTTTTTCCACGATGTTACAGCAGTTCCAGTGCCGGAAATATTTGTAAAAGTTATTCCGGTATTCCTTGTAACTGTGTATGTATCTAAGCCAATTTGACCAATTACTGTTGTAGAAACAATCAACATTGAACCAATAAAAAATAGAATAGATTTCATTTTTATTAAATTGTTAGGATTGATGGAATTAAAAAAATCATTTGGGACAATATTTTTATTTTGTTAATAAAATCGTAAATATTTATTTTTACAAAATTCTTTAAATAATATCATTTATCTAAGAGGGCCAGCCCCTCTTGTTTCTAATAATCTCACCAAATTTAATAAAATTTACTGCTTCTAATGTGTTAAAATTGAATATATTTCCTAAATCGAAACAGCCTTAATGTTTATAGTCAATTGAAGAAATTATAGATTGAAATGACTAAATATTTATTCTGTTTTAAAGCATGTTTATTAAATAAAAGGCTTTAAAAATTATGACTAAAATAAATGGTAGGAGAAAAAAGTTTGTAAAGTTTATCTATTAAATTCTAAAGCTTTTCCTTTTATCTGTTCGTTAAAAATTCCATTTTCGTAAACCGGGATTCCGTTTACGAATGTTGTAATTACTTTTGAATTAAATGTAGTTCCTTCAAATGGAGACCACTTACATTTGTACAATATGTTATTTGTCTCAACTTTCCATGGGTTTTCTAAATCAACTAAAACCAAATCGGCCCAATAACCTGCTCGAATATATCCTCGGTTCTTAACATTAAACAGTTCGGCAGGCGCATGACACATTTTTTCTATAACTTTTTCAAGAGTGAAAATTCCTTTTTTATACATCTCAAGCATGGCGACTAATGAATGTTGAACTAACGGACCACCTGATGGTGCTTGAAAATAATTAGCCGATTTTTCTTCTAAAGTATGAGGAGCGTGGTCAGTTGCAACAATATCAAGAATGCCATTATTTAAAGCCTCTCTTAATTTATTCCTATCATTTAAAGATTTAATGGAAGGATTCCATTTTATTTTGTTACCATATTTTTCATAATCCTCATCGCTAAACCAAAGATGATGAACACAAACTTCAGAAGTAATATGTTTTTCTTTTATAGGTTTATTAGATAATAAGTTTAGCTCTTTAGCAGTTGACAAATGAAGTAAATGTAGTCTGGTTTCATGTTTTAATGCTAAATCAACTGCTTTTTTTGATGAGGTATAACATGCTTCTTCTGATCTAATAAGAGGATGATATTTTACTGAAATATTTTCGCCAAATGTTTTTAAATAATGTGATGCATTAGCACGAATAATACTTTCTTCTTCGCAATGAACAGCTATTAAGAGTTTCGATCTTTTAAAAAGTTCTGAAAGCGTGCTCTCGTCATCTACAAGCATGTTTCCGGTTGACGAACCCATAAAAACTTTAATGCCACATATCGCATTTCTATCAGCAGATAACAATATGTCCAAATTATCATTAGAAGCACCAAGATAAAAGGAATAGTTAGCCAAAGATTTTTCTGAAGCAATATCAAATTTATCTTGCAAAAGCTCGTGAGTTAAAGCAGGTGGCCGGGTATTTGGCATTTCCATAAAAGAAGTAATGCCTCCTGCAACTGCTGCCTTGGCTTCAGTGTATATTTCTGCTTTGTATGTTAATCCGGGTTCGCGAAAATGTACTTGATCGTCAATTACACCAGGAAATAAATGTAGTCCTTCGGCATTAATTACTTTAATATTTTCTTCAGAAAGACCTTCTATTTTTTTTTCAGAAATTTCTTTAATTATTCCATCAATTATTAGAACATTTCCAATAAAAATTTTGTTTTCATTAACTATAGTAGCACCTTTAATGTAATAATTGTGCATAGTGAATATTAGTTAACTTGCTTATAATTTCTAAAAAAGCTTTTCCATTTCATTTTAATAACACCCCAAACGGCTTCAGAAAATATTCCACCACTCATTTTTGATGTGCCTTGTTTACGATCTGTAAAAATAATAGGAACTTCAATAATATTAAATTTCATTTTCCAGGTTGTGAATTTCATTTCAATTTGAAAACCATAACCTTTCATTTTTATTTTATCAAAAGGAATTGCTTCTAATACTTTTCTGTTATAGCAAACAAAACCAGCTGTTGTATCTCTAATGTCCATTCCTGTTATTAAACGAACATATGCAGAAGCGTAATATGACATAATTACTCTTCCCATTGGCCAGTTAACAACGTTTACACCAGATTTATATCTTGATCCAATTGTTAAAGTTGGTTTTTCTGTATTACAGGCATTATATAGATTAATTAAATCTTCAGGATTATGCGAGAAGTCGGCATCCATTTCAAAAATAAAATTGTATTGACGCTCAAGACACCATTTAAAACCAGCGATATAAGCTGTTCCTAAACCTAATTTGCCTTTTCTTTCAACTAATTGAAGGCTTTGATATTCTTTTTGTAAATCTTTTACTATTAGCGCAGTACCATCTGGTGAGCCATCGTCAATAATTAAAATATCAAACGATTTAGATAATGAAAAAACTTTTCGAATTATTTTTTCAATATTTTCTTTCTCGTTATAAGTTGGTATAATTACAATTGAATCTGACATTTATTTATTTTCTGGATAATCAAAATTTTACAAATATAATTTTTATTTTTGGTTACAGAAAACGTACAATGTTAAAAATTATTACTTTTGTGTCGATATGCAAAAAACACCATATCCCTAATGAAAATTATAATTGCAATAGATGATACCGATAATTTAGAAAGTCGTGGCACTGGTTATAGAGCACGTGAGCTTGGGCTTTTGCTAATGCAAAAAGGATTGGTCAGTCTTATTTCGGTAACTCGCCACCAATTATTGTTTGATAGAAGAATTCCTTATACATCTCACAATAGTTCAGCAAGTTTATTGTGTGAAATGAAATCGTCTTTTAAAGAAGTTATTGATTTTTCAAAAGAATATTTAATTCGTGAAGCAGCAGATGGTTCTGATGCCGGACTATGTATTGCTGACTTTGAAAGAATTAATAACCAGATTATTAATTGGGGACATAAAGCAAAGACTGAAATTATTACTAAGGAAAATGCTCATGAACTCGCATTAAAAAATGAAATTTATTTAGAAGGCTTTACTGGTGATAAAATAGGAGTTATTGGCTCTTTGGCTGCTGTTGGGTTGCGAAAAGAAGGATGCGATGGGCGGTTGCTATGGATGAAAAACATGAGGGAAACAACAGGGGTTTTTAAAATATCTGATTATAAAGCATTAATTGGACTAGAAAATATTTCAGACAAAGATGGTATCTTTGTTTCCGAAAATGAAAAAATATTGGTAACTGAATGGTGTAGGCCAATTCATAAAAACAATGAGATTACTCTTATAGTTGAAAAAGAACAAAATAGAAGTGAATATGAATGGAAATGTGCTTCAAAGGAATATATTAAAAGTATTTCCCAATAAAATAACTTCAACTGCAGTTGAAATACTTTTTTTGTTTTTAATGGGCGTTATTGCAATGTTAATTCATGCAAAATTGCGAATACCAATGCATTTACCCGGAAAAAGCGGTTTGTTGTTTATGATGATTGTTGTTTCGGCAGCAGCTTCTTCACGGTTTAGTTTTGGAGCAAGCATAACTTGTATGGGTTCAGCCACTTTACTTCTGTTTGCAAATTTAGGTTTCGACGATCCTTTTATGCCAATAGTATATATATTATTAGGTGTGTTTATGGATTTAATTTTTGGTCTGGCTAAAACTATAAATTCAAATGTGTTTATTGTTGCACTGGCTTCTGGTTTAAGCTGGATGTTAATTCCGCTAATTCGTTCCGGTGTCTCTTTGCTTACTGGTTTTCCTTATCAATCACTTTTAGGTGGAATTGCGTATCCATTATTTACCCATTTTATTTTCGGACTAATAGGTGGATTAATAGGTGCTGGATTGGTGTTCTGGGCTGGGAAAACTCAAAAATAAATGGTTATTAATAAATTAAAACAAAATAATAACTTATTTAACGATATGCATTTATTGTCATATCCCTTTGTGTTATTAATAATGTTATTTGTTTTATTTTTTAATTCATGTAAAAAAAAATCCGAAGAGCCCCCAATATTAACATTAATAAGCGAAACCGGTTATACCGCTACCGATAGAACAGTTGCAATAGGTTTGCCTATAAAAATTGGAATAACTGGTTCTAGCGTAGATGCACCTATAACAAATCTTGTAATTACTTTAACTACTGAAAATGGTACAGAAACCGCTTTGGATTCTGGTTTATATACAAATGATTTGCGTTTTGTTAAAAATCTTTCTTATGGAGCCTCTGCATGGGAAAAGTGGACAATTACTATAATGGATAAAAACAGAAAAAAGTCAAGTCAAACAATTACTTTAACAAAAGATACAAATTCTGTTTTCGGACTAATTAATTATTTCCCTTCAATAAAACTAGGTTGCCAGCAGAACCTTACAATTGGTAGTTTTCTTAATTCCGAAACAGGATCTATCTATTTTGCAGATTCAACTAATGCAATTCAAAATAGTATTTACATTATATCTTATTATGCCTCATTAAACTTTCCTCCAACGGATTATACTTTTGGGTCGCCAAGTGATAATGATGTAACTACATATTATCCAAATATTAGTAATTGGGTATTACCTCGAAATGAAATAAGATATAAATTCGATTCGCTTACTGTTTCTCCCCTGGAATTTGACTTGGCTTATAATGACAGTTTAATTATTTCTAATTATACAAGTGCAACAGTTGGTAAAAGAAAGTTTAAATCTGCTAGACCAGGATATGTTATTCCTTTTCAGGTTTCAATAGGTGCAATGGCAGGTAAAAGAGGTTTGTTAAAAATAATTTCAATTAGCGGTCAGGAAAACGGGTATATAGAATTTGCAATGAAGATTCAAAAATAAATGAAGTATTTTATTTCCATATTATTTGTTATGGTTTTTATTTTTTCAGGATTTGCTCAGGGAAGTCTAGAAGGAAAAATTTCAGACAGCAAAACCGGGCAAGCTCTTACAAATGCAAATTTATGGATAAAAGAACTTAAAGCAGGAACGAGTAGCGATGAAGAGGGGAGATTTATTTTTAAAAATCTTTCTGAAGGAAAATATAATATTCAGGTTACTTTTATTGGTTACTCAGATACTTCAATTTCAGTTTTAATATTTAATAACAAAATAACAAATATTGAAATTAATCTAAAGCAATATAGCATTGAAATGCCTGCTGTAATTGTAACAGCTACAAAAAACGAAAGAAATATTAAAGATATTCCTAATAGAATTGAAGTAATAAATCAGAAAAAAATTGAAGTTTTTGCCGGCAATACTGTTGATGATTATTTGCGCTCTTTTACTGGGGTAAATGTTGACAGGTTTTCAGGTATTTATTCCAAAAGTGCAAGTATTACACTTCGTGGATTAAATTCTGCCCAACGTACTTTAATTTTAATTGATGGAATTCCAATGAATAAAACAGATGGAGGTTCAATAAACTGGAATAGAATAGATCCTGAAAATGTTGAAAAAATTGAAGTAATAAAAGGGCCGGTTTCTGCTCTTTATGGTAGTAACGGAATGTCAGGTGTGGTTAATATTATAACAAAAGAACCTTCAAAATTAAATGGTGGAGATGTTTCTGTTTCCTATGGAACATATAATACAGTTGGAACTCGTGCACGTTACAATTTTTCAAAAATAACAGAAAATAAAGGTTTCTTTGGCGGCGTAAGTGCATTTTACAGACAAGGTGATGGATATATTCTTTATCCTGATAGCACAAGAGATTCAACAGATATTAAAACATATTTAAGGGAAGGGGTTATTCAAGGTCGTTTAGGATATCAGTTTAATTCTAATTCAAAAATTGTAGCCGAATATGGCTATTTTGATGATAAGCGTGGTGATGGGATAAAAATTTATGATGCTGATGGTGGTTATAGTAAATTTTCTACACATTTTGCAAAACTTGCATATAACGGACAATTTGGGAAATATAAAGTTAATGCTTATGGTTACCTTCAAAGAGAAAATTTTCAACAACAAAAAGAAAGTTTGAAAATTGATAAATTACCACCATTTGCAATAACACAATATGTTTTATACGGTACTTTTTCCCATAGAAATGACAATGGAATTCAATTGAATATTTCAAGATCGTTATCCAAGCATCAATATATAACGGGTGGTGTAGATATTAAATCAGGAAGTGTTAATGCATCTGATATCTATTATACTTCAACTGATGTTGTTTCTAATTTAGGAAACATGAATTTTTATGCTTTGTTTTTGCAAGATGAAGCAAGTTTTTTTAACGAACATTTAAAAATTATTGCAGGTATTAGAACTGATGTTGTTAAATTTTATAATGGGCAGTTCTTAATGGAAGAGCCAACTGTAACAACATCTGTTTTAGCTTCTACTGTAGGCGATTTGCCTGAAGATTCATGGAATTCGGTTAGTCCAAAATTATCTGTTCAATATAGAATTTCTGATAAAATAAGAGTATATGTTTCTGCAGGTAAAGGTTTCCGACCTCCAATGCTTGATGATTTATGTCGTAATGGAAATATTTCTAAAGGACTAAAACTTGCAAACCCATACTTAAACCCCGAGAAAATTAATAGTTATGAATTAGGTGGATCATGGCAGATATTTAAAAATTTTAACCTAGAACCCACTGTATTTTATTCATTGGGAACCGATTTTCAGTATTTTGTTGGAACTGGCGACAGTATTTTTGCAGGAACCAAAATGAAACCAATATTAAAGCGTCAAAATATTGGAGAAGCAGAAATTTATGGGGCAGAACTTGCCTTTAACTGGGATATAACAAATTACATTTTATTTGAAGCAAATAGCTCATATTATCATTCAATAATAAAAGAGTTTAATGTTACGGGATATGTTGTAAATGATTTAACCGGAAAAGAATTAATGGAAGTTGCACCTTATCAGGTTAACGCTTCTCTTTGGTGGAAAAATAAATATGTTAATTTAGCAATGGGTTATCATTATAAAGCTCCGCAGTGGACTGATGATGAAAATACAGTGCAGGCAAATTCTTATTCTTTGTTCGATGTTAAAATTAGTCGCACTTTCAAAGAGAAGTTTAAAGTTTCTTTATCAGTCGATAATTTATTAAATGATAGTTTCCTTGATGAAAAAGGAGTGCTTGGAATAGGACGATTTATAATGATTGAAATGGTTTTTAAATTTAAATAAAGTGTCAATTGTCTTTGAATCTTAAATTTACTAATTAGAAACATCACTACAAATTTATTAAAAATCATGTTTTTTTTTAATAATAACTTTTATCTTTGCGATATGCACATCATTGCATGTCGACAATAATATATGTTTAACTAATTTAAAATGAGTATGAAAAGAATTTTTACACAAATGTTGATTTTATGCTTGCCATTATGGGCAACAAACTTATTTGCACAAGATACCATAGTTGGATGGACCTTCCCAAGTGGTTCTGCTGATTCTATTGTAGACTTTAGTGCAGGAACAATGAATACAACTCGCTATATTAGTGCACAATATGGCACTTATGGTTTGCCTTCTTATCACTCTATTCCAACTTACTATACAAATGGTTCGTTAGGTGCTCCTGATAGTGCTGCTACATCAATTGGGTGGAACGATGGTGTTGATTCGTCATATTGGATGGTAAAATGTAAGACTACAGGCTATGGAAGTTTAAAACTTTATTCTAAACAAAGTAGCGGTGGATCAAATCCTGGACCAAGAGATTTTAAAGTACAGTATAAACTTACTGGTGCAACTTCTCCATGGATTGACATTTCTGGAGGAACTGTTGTTTGTGCAAATAATTGGACATTGGGTGTTATTAATGGCATTGATTTACCAGCTGCATGTAATAATCAAACAAGTAGCATTTCAATTCGTTGGATAATGACTTCGAATTTTGATATTAATGGAGGCACAGTAGCTTCAACTGGAATAGCAAAGATTGATAATATTATAGTAACTGGTACTTTACTTACCGGAATTGAATCTAATGCTAATGTTAATGCTGTAAGCATTTATCCAAATCCAAATAATGGAAGTTTTATTATTGAAAATACGAATAACATTGAATACATTAGAATTTATAATGCAATAGGAAAATTGGTATTTGAAGCAGAAACTTCTTATGACAATAGAATCAGTTTATCCGGTTTTGATAAAGGATTGTATTTTGTTCAACTTTCGAATAGTGACAACAATATACAAACTTCAAAAGTAATTGTTGAATAATGTTAGATATTTTATTTATTTTTTAATATTCAGAGACATGACCTTATTATAAGGTCATGTTTTTTTTATAATATATATAATTTATGAAGACGACATTAAGTATAGTAGGAACCATATTGATATCAGTCTATTTTATTTTAGGATGCAAAAAAAAGGATGAAGAAAATTTGCCGCCTGCAATTAATTTTAAGGTTGGAACAACGTATACTAAAAACAACGATACTGTAGCGGTCGGACACAGGCTATACTTTGGAATTCAGGCAAGAGGAACATCTGACAATATTACTAATTTTACTATTAAAAAAATACTCGAAAATGGGACTGTTGTTACAGTTATGGATACCGGGCTTAATGCAATAAGTCTTGATATAGATAAACTTTTTTATCAAAATGTTGAAAATAAAGCAACCTGGGTATTTACTGTTATGGATAGAAACAGAATGACTGCTCAAATCTCAATGGCTGTATACAGAGACCCAAATTCCGCTTATGGTGGAATATATTATTTTCCTTCCGTAAAACTCGGTTATCAAAACAGTACTATGTATGGTCATTTTATGAATCCATCAACAGGAATAGTATATTTTGAAGATTCTGCAACTACTAATCAAAATATAATTGATGTATTATGTTATTACAATACTGCAGATGGTCCTGTCCTCTCTTCATCTGGTGAAATGGATAATTTCAGTACAACAGCTCAGACACTTTACCCATTAATTACAAGCTGGACTACTAGAAACTATACTAAATGGGATATTAGTATTGATAATGGTACAAATACTCCATTAACAATACCAATTTTTGATTCAGCACAAAATGACAGTCTATTGATTGTTTCATATCATGAAATCTGGGGGAAAAAGAAATTTAAATTCGCAACCACAGGAAAAGTTATACCATTTGTTACAACTAGTGGGAAAAAGGGATTAATGAAAGTAAATAATGCAGAAGCTGTTGACAGTGGATTTATTGATGTTGCTATAAAAATTCAGCAATAATTTAGAATTTATTTAATCAGATTTATTTCCCTAGTTTTAAAAATATACTAATTAGCTAAAATGCTAAAATTTATATACATATTTCTATTTTGTCCTATATTCTGTATTGGTCAGGTGATTCAAAAAGGAACTATTACAGGTATTGTAATAGAGAATGAAACGAATATTCCTTTGCCAGATGCCAATATTTTATTAAAAGGCTATAATTATGGAACAACAACAGAGAAAGACGGAAAATTTTCTCTTTTAAATATACCTGTAGGAAACTATATTATAAAAATCAGCTATTTGGGGTATTTGGATTTTCAAAAAAATGTTACAGTAAAAAACGATCAGAAAATAAATATTAACATTAAGCTAAATAAAACCACAATTACAACGCAGGAAATAAGTGTAACAGCTAGCAGAGAAGTAAATGTTTTTGAACAATCAAACAGAATTAGTACTATTTCTGTAAAAAGCATTGAATCTGCGCCAGTACAAAGCATCCCACAGTTGATTGATTATATGCCAGGCGTTAATATGAATAATACTTTTGGAATATTTTCAAGTAAAGCTGTTGTTACTTTAAGAGGATTGCCAGCTAATGATCAATCACGAACACTTGTTTTGCTTGATGGAATTCCATTAAATAAGTCAGATGAAGGTTCTGTAAATTGGAATGCAATTAATAAAAACAATATACAGTCAATTAAAGTTATTAAAGGGCCAGGTCCAGCTAAATACGGAAGTGGAGCTATGGGAGGAGTTATTGAAATCACCTCAAAAAAGCCAAAAAAGTTAATTCAAGGAGATGTAATGACTGAATATGGTACTTTCAATACAATGTTAGCAAGTATAGGATTGTCGGGTACAACAAAGGATTCTAGCTCCAAAAATTCATTTTACTGGGGATTAAGCGGTTTTGGTAGAAAAAGTGATGGTTATATTACTGAATTGGAAGAATTCAAAACTTTTGCAGACACTATTTTAGTTCCTACATATTTAAAGGAAATAAATACTTCGGCAAAAGCTGGTTATACAATTAACAACAATCACAATTTTGAAATTCAGTTTAATTTGTTTGATGATATTCGTGGAAATGGTGTTAAAGTATTTGAAAATTTGGGAGCTTTTTCAACACATCGCACATATTCAGGAATTGCAAAATATTCCGGAACAACAGGAATTATTAACTGGAATGCTAATTTTTTTAATCTTTTCGAAAATTATATAAGGCAATATGAGTATATGAAAGAAGGCGAATACCAATTGTATGGTGCCGACTCAAAAAGAAAAGATATTGGATATGGATTCGATATGTCTACTAAGAAATTTAATAATAATGAAATTACAACGGGATTCAATTATAAACTTGGAACTGTAGATGGTACAGATACATATTTTACATCTACTGATGTTATTCGAAACACTGGAAATATGCAGACTTATGCAGTTTTCTTGCAGGATGAATTAAAATTTTTAAGTGAAAAATTAAACATTAATGTTGGTTTAAGATACGATTTTGCCCATTTTTTCAATGGTTTATTTACAATTGATTACCCTTCATACTCTATAGAATTTTATAAAAATTTTGAAGATAAAGCTGTTCCTTCAAAAAACTGGAATGCAATCTGTCCAAGATTTTCGGCTCAATATCTTTTCTCAAACACAGATAGAACTTATATCTCTATTGCAAAAGGATTCAGAGCTCCTATACTTGATGAGATGACCAGAACTGGCAAGCGAAAGGGAGGTTTTAGCGTAGCAAATCCTGATTTAAAACCTGAATTAATTACCACTTATGAAGTAGGAGGGGATAAAGTTTTTTTTAAAAAACTAATTGCAAGTTGTTCCGTGTTTTACAGTGTTGGAAAAGATTTCATGTACTATGTTAGCACAGGTGATACAGTAAACATGGGTTATAAATTAGCTCCAATTTTAAAAAAGCAAAACATCGGTCAGGTCGAAATTTATGGTGCTGAGACTGAATTTAAATATGATATAAAAGATAGTATAACAATATTCGCAAATTATTCTTATACACACGCCCAGATAACAGAACATAAAATTAATAATTCAAAAGTTGATTCAAGTCTTGCTGGAAAATATCTGACAGATATTCCAAATCACAAAATAAGTGCAGGTTTTACCTGGAAAAATAAAATTGTAAACACTTCTATTTTATTTAAATATGTAGGTGAAACCTGGATTAATGATTTAAATGTAATTGATGAAGAATATTTAAAAACCGATAAGTATCCAGATTATACAATTTTTAATATTCGATTTGAAAAAAGACTTATTAAAAGAATGACAATAAGTCTAAGCATTGAAAATATTTTCAATAAAATTTATGTAACCAACGATGCACAAACCAGTCCGGGTAGAATGATAATTGGTTCAATACGATTTGTTTTTTAATCAAATAAAATTATTATTAACAATATATAACTAAATCTTTAAATTATGAAAAACAAAATTTTCTTCTTGTTATGTTTAACAATGACTATTTTATCAATTCAAATCTATGCTCAGGATATTGATGATAAAACCAATGATTTCTATGATAATGTAGAAACAATTAATCTCCCATTTTCTTCTGTTGAAATTTCAGGTGAAGTGGCTAACAATGTGAAAATAGATTTTAATATTCTTCCACTAAGATCCGTTATTGTAAAGGAAACTGTATTTGTTAACGATAAAGATGCATTTGTTGGAGCGTATCGCTACGATGGTTATTCGCTTTATGATATTCTTAACAATGTGGTTGTAAAAAAGAAACTTGAAGCAGAATTTGGCTCAATGATTGACGTATGGGTTGAAATTGAAAATAATAAAGGAGAAAAAGTTGTGGTTAGCTGGGGAGAAATTTATTATCCTGTAAATCGTTATAATATTATTATTGCAACAAAAGTTGCCCGAATTGTTCCATCTAAAACAAAGGATTTATGGCCACTTCCCACTGAGTCACGATTAATAGTTGTTTCTGATTTGGTAACAGAGCGCAATATATCAAGCCCAACAAAGATTACAGTAAAATCATTCCAGAAATCTTATCCTGTAAACAAGGATATGCCTTCTGCTTTTTGCACTACTGCTAATATTTTTAAAAATGATTTAAAAATTGATTCGCTTAAAAAATATCCTTCTAACCCTTTTCAACAACTTTATCATACTGTTTTTTATGGTAGAGGTAAAGGAATACATGGCATTAAGAATTTTAAAGGAGTTATGTTTAAAGATGTTTTATCGAAATATGCTGAAATAAATAAGAAAAATATTCAGAATATGATGATTGCTGTTATTGCAAAAGATGGATTTAGATGTGTATATACTTTTTCTGAATTATTTAATAGAAATGATTATTCAGAAGTTTTGTTAATTGATAAGAGTGATGACAAGAAATTTGGAATATTTTCATTATTTCCAGCTCAGGATTTTTTCTCAGATCGAGCTGTTAAAGCAATTCAGGAAATAAGAATTTTTAATTAACATAGTTCCATGTAATTTGTCATTCTTAGCGTAGTGAAGAATCTATGTCTATGATAAATAGATACTTCGCTCCGCTCAGTATGACATTAGGGGTTGTCTGTATGTCTAGTGATTGTGTTAAGTTTCTATCGATTGCTTAATTTGAAATAAACCTAATAGAGGAAGCTTTAAAACTAATCCATATTTTTTTCCCAATATCAAGTTGTAATCTTTCGTATGAATAATTGGTAATTTTTGCAGTTAATTCAATACCAATATCTATAACTATTTCAATACCCAGCTTGTTTGGGTAAATATCTTTTATTATTCCATTGAAATTATTTACTGAACTTGAATTAAGTTCTTCATTAGAAATAGTAATAGCTTCATCAGGAATAATAATATAACCTTCTGATCCTGTATTCTCATTGGTGCATGTCAAAATTTTCACCTCTGATGTTACAAATACTTTAAGTTCTGAATTATCATCAGAACTTAACAACTTACCTTTATAAAAATTACTTATGCCAATAAAATTTGCAACAAATTCTGATTTCGGATTATTAAATACTTCTTGCGTTGAACCTGCTTGAATAATTGATCCATTTTCTATAATTGCAATTTTATTTGATAAAGCTAGTGCTTCTTCATAATCATGTGTAACGTGCACAATAGTCTGGCCTTTTTGATTTAATTTTCTTAAAAGTGATAACATACCTTTTCTTAATTGTACATCAAGAAATGACAATGGTTCGTCTAGTAAAAGTATTTCGGGATTAGTGGCTAATGTACGAGCTATTGTTACACGTTGAATTTCACCACCTGATAAATTGCTTATATTTCTTTTTAGTAGGTTTGTAATCTCTGTATCCTCCGCTAGTTTCTGTACTTTGTTTTGAATATCTTCTTTTTTGAGCTTTTTAATCTTTAATGGGTATGCAATATTATCGAATACCGACATGTGAGGGAAGAGAGTTGGTTTTTGATAAACTATTCCAATATTTCTTTTTTGAATAGGGGTGTTAATTATATCTTTATTATTAAGCAAAATTGATCCATTGTCTGGTGTTATAATACCTGTAATTATTTCAAGTAACATCGATTTACCGGAACCTGATTTGCCTATTAATACAAAATAATCACCTTTACTTACATTGATATCAATATCAGAAAGAGAAAAAGCTCCTAGCTTTTTATTTATGTTTTTAAGCTTCAACATTTCTTGTCTTTCTTGAAATAAGTTTCATAGCAATAAAAATCAAAAGGCAAATGCTAATAAATAAAACTGTTACTGGTTTCGCATATTGTAACCCGTATGAATTAAATCTTTCGAAGATCATTACCGGAGTTATCATAGGATGATATGCAATTATAATAACTGCACCAAATTCGCTAAGTCCTCTTCCCCACATCATAATTAAACCTGTGAGAATACTTCTCCATGCTAGGGGTAATGTTATTGAAAAAAACACTTTAGTTTTTGATGCGCCTAAAGTTAAAGCTACTTTTTCCAGCCTTTCAGGTACATTTATAAAGCCATCTATTGCTGCATTTATTAAATATGGTATACTTACAAATGCCATTGCAACAATAATTCCGGCAGGATTATTTACAAAGCTGAATCCCAAAGAATCCGCAATTTTTCCTAAAAAGGTATCTCTTGAAATAATACCAAGTAGCGCTATACCTGCTGCAGAATGTGGAATTATTACTGGTAAATTTATTATTCCTAGTATTAATTTTTTTAAAAAGAAATTCTTCCTTGCCAATAAATATGCTAATGGAATTGCAGCAATTGAAAAAATTAATGTGGCGGCAATTGATGTGGATATTGTTAACCAAATACTTTTTTGCACATCAGTTTCCTTAGCAGCGTCAAATAATGATAGGGGAGTGGTTGTGATAAACATACCAACCAATGGTGCAATGATGAATAACAATAGCAATCCTGCAAGGAAGATAAAAACCAAACTTATAGTATCTACTCTTTTTGTCATTTAATTACTTAAAATTGATTTTGCTTATCTGGATTTCTAAAAACTGCTTGTACGTCATTCCGAACTTGTTTCGGAATCTGAAAATATGTTATTTGTAGATGCTGAAATGAATTCAGCATGACGATTATAGTGTTTTTAGAAGTTCCCTTTTCTTTGTTATTTAAAATATTCAATTTGTCTTTCTATAATATTTACAGTTTCGTTATCAATTTTAATAGTCTTCTTTATCCAGTTATTCTGTGAATCATATTCATAACTGTAGTTAATTTTTTTATTTAGTGAATTATCTGCTTTATAAGAAGATTCTTCAATCACGTTGTTATTTGCATCGTAAATATAGGTGTTTTTTCTTTCAAGTTGCTCGTCGGCACTATATTTACAGTTTTCAACTTTATTATTTTTCAAATCATATTTGTAAGTGAATTTTTTAAGTAATTTTCCCTCGGAATCAAAACTATTATCTTCAGATACTTTTTCTTTGTCATCATAGGTATATTTAATAGTTTTTTCAGGTTTGCCATCTCCACCTACACTGCTGTCTTCAATTAAATTTCCATTTGTATCATATTTATACACTATTGTTCTTATTAGCTTTTCACCTGCACCATATTGATTTTCTTCAATTCTTCTGTTGTTATTGTCAAATTTATATTTATAGTTTTTATCAGTTTTTCCGCTAGGTAAAAATTTTGTGTCAACAATTTTATTTCCGTAATTATTGAATTCATTTATATAATAAAATTCTATTGAATCCTTTGTTATCTTGTCGCTTTTAACAGTGTACGTTGTTTCCTTGATTGATTTTATTTTCCCTTTAAGATTCCACTTTAAATAATCATTTTTTTGAGCCAGAATTAATGAAGGTATTGTACAGATTAAAAAGCAAACTGTGATAAACTTTGAAATATTCATATTCGTTGTTTTTATTAAATTATTTTTTAGGTTTTGAAGCAAATACCTTTAATTCTGCCGGTAATTTATCATAACTTTTTGTTGCCGATGGTACTACTGAAGGTTGCCCAAGTTTTTGTAATATGGCCATTCCTTTATCTTTCGACAACATAAACTTTAAAAATGCAAGTGCTACAGTTTGGTTAGGAGCATTTTTTGGAATAGTAATTCCATATACCATAGGTTCTCCTTTTTGTGTTATTTTTTCAGTCGGAGTCTTGCCATTTATTTCAACAGAAACAGAACTATACAATTCAGAGAATTCAGAATTTTTTAAATTAATTTCATCTGGGAGTAAAAGGTATTTTAATTTATGCTGTTCTGCAACCGAGCGATAAAGAAAGATATAATCTACATTCCCTGTTTCAAGCAGAGCAAGTAAATCAGTCTCTTTAGGCCGCATATTATTTTCGTCTTTTTTTAACAACTGTTCTGCTAATCCATTTTGTTTATAGTGTTTTTCGGCCAATTTTGAAACAAGAACTGATCTATACCCACATGGATCGGCATTTGGATCGGCGCGGCCAATCTGTACATTTTTATCCAACATAATTTTATACCAATTATTTTTTGTTATTTCTTTACCTCTTTTCGATTTATCGGTATACACAATTGCCATTTCGTTTGATGCAAATTTTAAATTCCAATCTGCAAAATTTGGGATTAATAATTTATCAATAACTGTATAGTCGGCTGATGCCATAATATCACAAGGTTTTTTTAGCTCAGTTATCTTTCTTGCACATTCTACACTTCCAGCAGCTTCCATCATAATATTAACGCTTGGGTTTTCTTTTTTAAAAGCTGTTGTAATTTCTTTCATTGGTACTGATAAACTACCTGCATGAAAAACAATTAGATCACCAGATAAAGGAGGATTAGTTGACTTTGCTTTATTTGAATCTTCAATATTTGCGCTAAAAAACAATAGCGACAACATAACTAATACAACCGAAGTTATTTTTCTCACTTTTTATATTTATTTTGGATATGTATTATGTTTCATAACGACAAAAATATAGTTTTTAATTGTAATTAAATAAGAGATTTATTTTGTTTTTTATAAAGTATTTAAAGTAAGGGAGATCAACTTTTATTTCTCTTTTCGAACAAAAAAAAGAGATTAAAAATAAAGGCAGGAGATTTCTCCTGCCTTTTCTAATTAAAAAATGTACTATATAAATTATTAGTTTAACAATTTAATTGCAACTATAACTAGTACTAGAATTATTCCCCATACAAATGAATAGAGTCCAATACTCATCCAGTTAATTTTCTTTTTCATAATATTTTCTTTTTTTTTAATTTTAAAACTCTTTTGTGATATTTTATCACAAAAACAAAATGTAAACAGCTGCACCGGCTAAATAGCCAATTAAAGCCCATAAACTGATTTTTTTAAGATACCAGAAGAAATCAATTTTCTCAATTCCCATAGCAGCTACTCCCGCAGCTGATCCAATAATTAATAGACTTCCGCCCGTTCCGGCACAATATGCAATAAATTCCCAAAAATAATGATCTGTAGGAAACGTTTGCAAATCGTACATTCCCATAGTTGCTGCAACTAAAGGAACGTTGTCGATAATTGCAGATAATACACCTAATGAAATTGAGATTAATCTAAGATCGCCTATTGAATCACTCATTGTTGTTGCAAGTGATTTAAGAACACCTGTTGATTCGAGTGCTGCAACAGCAATTAATATTCCTAGAAAAAATAAAATACTAGGTATATCAATTCTTCTAATAACCTTTGCTACTGTTATTTTCTGTTCCTGTTCTTTCTTTTTATGTAACATCTCAGTAACAATCCATAATACAGAGAGTCCAATTAATATCCCCATAAATGGTGGCAAATGAGTTATCGTTTTAAAAACAGGGACAAATATTAATGCCGAAATTCCCAGAAAAAAAACTATATTTTTTTCAAATCTGGGAATAATTGAGATGTCTTTTTCATTAGATTTTTTCTTCTCAGTAAACTGTCCTTTTATCATAAATGATATAAGAATTAATGGTATAACCATGCTCACTAAACTTGGAAGAAATAATTTGAGTATAATGTTAACCGTTGTGATTTGTCCTCCAATCCATAACATTGTTGTTGTTACATCACCAATAGGAGACCAAGCGCCACCTGAATTTGCGGCAATTACAATC
The DNA here is from genome assembly GCA_903837285.1 of uncultured Bacteroidota bacterium. Lineage (GTDB taxonomy): Bacteria > Bacteroidota > Bacteroidia > Bacteroidales > GWA2-32-17 > GWA2-32-17. The sequence continues at coordinate 71,042 of CAILUD010000010.1, forward strand.
ATTCCTACAAATAACATTCTGTCATTTTTATCTTGTAATAGTTTTCTTATAAGTGTTACCATTACAATAGCAGTGGTTAGATTATCCAGCACTGCTGATAGAAAGAATGTAATAAAACTAATAATCCAAAGAAGTCTTCTTTTGTTCTTAGTTGTTATTTGCTTAGTTATTACTTCAAACCCGTCGTGTGAGTCAATTAGTTCAACAATTGTCATTGCACCAATTAGAAAAAATAGAATTTGAGAAATACTTCCAGTATGTTCGCCTAATTGCAATATCAAATGTTCAATGTCTGTAGAAAAAATCGCATAAATTGTCCAGCAAATAACACCAGTAAATAGCGCTGTTGCAGCTTTGTTTATATGAATTTTATTTTCAATGGCAATAAATGTATAACCAATGATAAATGCAATAATTAAAATGGTATTCATCTTTTAGAATTAATTTCAGTTATAAGTTTAACAATGCATCCATTATAAATTCTCTCTACCGAGAGACATGCCTCAACATTTGATTTAGCTTCAATTACTACTTCAAAAGTTTTTTTTAAATGGCATATAACAACTTTCCAGCTTTTCATAATATAAATTATTATAAGAACTAACGCTATGCGAAAGTTCTAAATGAATAAAATGTGATTATTTAAGAAAGCAGAATAGCAGGTGGGCCTCGTTTTTCATTGCCTAAAAAAAGGCGAAGGAAGTTATAAGTTTGAGAAGAAAAAATTAACTCTTTATTATAAAAATCGAAGAGTTTAGGAGAATTATTATTGAATAAGTAAAATACTGTTACAAGGCCTCTGTGACGAATTTTCTTTTCTTTTAGAATTTTATTTTTAGAGGGTAAATTCTTATTGTTTATAACCGAAATTACGGGTTTTTCATTTGAGGTATTTTCGTATATGCTTAAATTAGGGAGTTGTTGAATTGCAAATAAATTAGCTGTTTTCGCATTTGTATTTATAAATCCGAAGCATGATAAAAGTATAAATATGTAAACAAATTTCATCACGAAGTAAAGTTAATCAGAATTATCAGATTAAAAAATATAATGATTTGTAAAGTTTAGGTTTTTAAAAGATAGATGCTTTACATAATAAAAAAATAAAGTTACATAATTCACATATGAAAAGATTATTCTGAAAATCAAAAAAAAGGGCAGGAGAAATTCTCCTGCCTTTAAAAACTAACCATATATTAACCCAAATTATAAAGCTCCTTCGTCATAAGCTTTTTCACCATGAAGAGCTACGTCGAGCCCAAGCCTTTCATCGCTCTCAGAAACTTTTACTGGTGTTATAAAGTTTATTATTATTAACATTAAATATGTAAAAATAAAAGCATAAGCTGATGCAGCTGCAACAGCAACAATTTCTTTTATAAAGAAGGAACTGTTACCAAAAATTAACCCGTCTGCTCCAGCAGCATTAACCGCTTTAGAAGCAAAAACTCCAAGTAGTATAGTTCCAAAAACACCGCCTATACCATGAACTCCCCATACATCAAGAGCATCGTCCCATTTCATTTTGTTTTTTAATTGTACAGCTAAATAGCAAACTATACCAGCAGCAGTTCCAATAATTGGTGAAGCCCATAGTGGTACAAATCCTGCGCACGGTGTTATGGTAGCCAATCCTGCAATTGATCCGGTAAGCAAACCGATAAGTTTTGGTTTCTTTTCTCGTGTCCATTCAATTACAAGCCACGACATGGTTGCAAATGATGCAGCAATATCTGTATTTAAAAATGCTAAAGAAGTAACATTATCTACAGCTACTTCACTTCCTGCATTAAAGCCATACCAACCGAACCATAACAATCCACTACCAATTGCAACAAGAGGTATACTATTAGGTGTTGAGTTTTTATCAACTCTTGCACCAACATAAAATACAGAGGCAAGAGCAGCAAAACCAGCAGTTGCATGAACAACAATACCACCTGCAAAATCAAGAACTCCCCATTGTGCTAATAAACCACCACCCCAAATCATGTGAACAAATGGATAGTAAACAAGAACCTGCCAAACTGTTAAAAATATCATGTATGATTTAAATGTTACACGACCCGCAAAAGCACCAGTAATAAGTGCAGGAGTTATAATTGCAAACATCATCTGATATGCAATAAAAACAAATTCCGGAATTTGTCCGTTTGTATACATACTATCCATTCCAACACCTTGCAAAAATGCTTTATCAAAATTTCCAAAAATTCCACCTTCACCGCCGCTAAAGCAAAGTGAATAACCAAAAATTACCCAGAGTACTGTTGTCCACCCTAAGGAGACAAAGCTCTGAATCATAACTCCTAAAATATTTCTTTTTGTTGCAAGTCCGCCATAAAAGAAGGCAAGACCTGGTGTCATAAGCATTACCAGACTACAAGCTAACAGCATAAATCCGGTTGATCCTGTATCTAACATAATTTTTTAATTTTAAAAAAGGTTTATATTTATAATGTTATACCAAATACTAAATGAATATTTTCTGTTTGTGGATTAAATACCAACGAAACTTTTGCAGGAAGTTCAAAGTTGTCGTTAATTTTAATTTTTTTTGTTCCGGTAAATCCAAGATTAACAACTCCAATATCGTTTCCATACAATCCTTCTGTAGGAGTAAATCCTACAAATACATCTAATGTTTTATCTTTTATTTTAAATGAATAACCTGCTTCGGCATAAGTTGAATATCTGTTATCTCCTGATGTGTCTTTATCTGCACCATAAAATGAAGTTGCTGCATATATATAAAGTGGAAATTTTTCAGAACCTTTCCATCCAAGCATTCCTTCAAAAATGTGTCCGGTAGTTTTATCTTCGTAATTAAAATATCGTTCAGTTTTTGTTGTTGGAATAGAATTTATCGGAAAAAAGTAATCGGTAACTGTAATCGAAAACTTTTTAAGTGTATACTTTAAATATAAATCTGTTTCGCAATAACCTCCTAGGGTACTTATTGCACCCCAATATCCTATTTCGAAATTTTTCTTTGATAACGAGAGTGTAGGTTGAATACTTGGCGATGTTCCATAGTCTAATCCTCTCCAGACATATCTACTATAGATATCTGCAGATACATTCGTTGTTAAGCTATCTTGCCCGAATAAAGCAAAAGATGATAACAAAATAAAAAATACTCCAGTAATTTTTTTCATAAATAAGTGTTTTAATTAAGCAAAGATGCCAAATACGAAAGGCGATTAAAACACTTAAAACTCGGAATTTAATCTACGTGAAACACGGAGGAGGTTTATAACTCAATGATATTATTGCGAATAGCGAACTTTACTAGGTCGGCAACTGTGTTAAGAAGCAGCTTTTGCATAATGTGAGTTTTATGCGACTCAACAGTTCGTATAGAAATAACGAGTTTTTCTGCAATTTCGGGGTTTGAAAAACCCTCGGCAACAAGCTTTAAAATCTCAAGTTCGCGGGAGGTTAATATTTCTTCTTTCTCTTCGCCTTGTTTTACTCCTGTGTGTGCTTTTTTTACAAAACTTTTAAGAATAATATCAGAAACCTGTGTGCTAAAATATTCGTTGCCTTTATTTATTTCTTCAATAGCTGTAATTAATTCGTAGCTATTAATGTTTTTATGTAAATATCCACGAGCACCAGCTTTGAGAGCGTTAAAAATAAAATCTTCACCAATATACATTGATAAAATCATTACTCTTATTGAAGGAAATTCTTTTTGTATGACTTTTGTTATTTCAATTCCCGACATGCCCGGTAATGAAACATCAAGAATTAAAATGTCGGGTTTTTGACATTTTAAAAGCTGGAATAATTCTGCTGCAGATGAAGCTTCATTTATTACTTCTATTTGTTGAGCATCCTGCAATAGTGATTTTATTCCATCGCGAATAAGCTGATGATCATCAACTAATATTACTTGTATTTTTTTCATCATTAAGAGGAAAAGTTAATACTACCTTTGTTCCCATACCCGGAAATGATTCAATATTAAGATTACCGTTTAATAAATTGGCTCTTTCTTTCATATTGTTAATACCATTATGAGAATCATTATTCTTATTGTCAAAGTTACATCCTTTTCCGTTATCTGATACCTCAAGTAAAACATTTGAATTATTTTGAGATAATTGCATATTAATATCTGATGCTTTAGCGTGTTTTACGATATTATTAAGCGCTTCCTGAACGATTCTAAATAAATAAGTTTTTTCTTTTGGGGTCAATAAATCGTAATTTCCGGAAATTTGAATATTAATTTTTAAAGTCGAAGCATCGGTTATCTGGTCGCATAAATTTCTAATGGCATTAGCAACTCCAAATTCCTGAAGAACCGCTGGCATAAGGTCGTTAGACATTCGCCTAACCTCTTCAATAGTTTTATCCATTAGTTTACCTACTTCGGCTGCAATAATTCCTGTATTGCCTTCACAGCGATTGGCAAGATTTTCAATTTTTAATCTTAATCCTATCATTTGTTGACCAAGGCCGTCATGTAGCTCCCGCGAAAGTCTTAATCGTTCAATTTCTTGTCCGTCTATCATAGAACGTGTTCTGTTGATTCGTTCTTCTTCTAATTGTTTGGAACTTAATTTTAGCTGACTTGCCATTTTGTTAAACGAACGAGTTAGTTCTCCAATTTCGTCATTAGTACTTATTTCAATATTAACATTAAAATTTCCTTTTCCGACTTCTGATACTGCGCTATTTAATTTTACTATAGCTCTCGTAATTCCTAATGAAACAATATATGAAATAAGTATAAATAATCCAGAAATAATTATACTAACAAATAGAATGTTATTTCTGAATTTATAAACCGGAATTAAAACTTCGTCCCAGTCCATTTCTGCTAGAATTACCCAGTTTAAACCTTCACTAGTTATCTTGTCGAATGAACTAATTACTTTAATTTTTCGGTAATCATAAATAATTATAGTATTGGTTATTCCTTTAAATGCATTTTGAACACTTAGTGAATTAACTTTAATTTTATAAACACTATTCTCATTAAACCTAGAAGTACTTCGCATTAATGAATCGTTTCCAACTAAATATGCCTCACCTGTTTTACCTAATCCGTTATATGGATTATTTTCATACATGATTTTATTAATTGCATCAATTTTAACTGGAAGAACAACCCAATATTTATTTTTTTTGATATATGTTTTTACAAAAACAGAATTAGAACTCATTTGCTTTGTTCTGTTGTTATAGTCTGAAATGGAAATTAAATTATTAGAATCTTTTGTAATAATTGAAAGCAAAGAATTTGCAGAAAGTATATTTGATTGATCTGTTCTTTTATTTGATAAAGACAGATATTTTATAGAGTTTGTTTCAGGGTAAAAAATATAAATGCCTGAATATACCGAACTATTAAGAATTTTTAAAGCATGTTCTGAAAAAGCAGATGAATCAGAAATAAAAAAATCTTGCTCATTGTTATATGAAAATGAATTAATACTTTCATCTTGTACTAATAAGAATAAATCTTTTTTGCGTTCACTAAAAAAAAGTTCAATCTGTTTTTTCTTTTCAATTCTAAGTGAAGTTAATTGGTCGAAAGTTCTGCTTAAAATTGCCGATCTTGCATTTGAGTATGAAAGATAACTGGTAATTCCAATGGATACAATTCCTAATAATATAAAGAAAAGTACTAATTTTTCGCGAATGGAAATAAATCGGCGCACGGTATTATCTTGTTAGAAATATTTTCTAGCAAATTTAATACATTTACAAATAAAAAACGGGCTCTTCGCCCGTTTAATATTTTGTTATGATTTTTCAGCTTCTGGCTGTGTAGGTTGTGCCTGTGGTTCTGGTTTTGGAAGAAGAACTTTGCGTGATAATCTCATTTTACCGCGGTTATCAATTTCTAAAAGTTGTACTTGAATTACTTGTCCAAGGTGTAATGCATCTTCAACTCTTTTTAATCGATGCCATTCAATTTCCGAAATGTGTAACAAACCTTCTTTTCCAGGCATAATTTCAACAAATGCACCATATTCCATTATAGATTTTACAGTAGCATCGAATATTTCGCCAATTTCGATATCGCCAATAATTGCTTTAATACGTTTAATTGCTGTATTTATTGCATCACCACTTGGTGCGCATATCTGAACAATACCGGCATTTTCAACTTCGGTAATTGAAATTATTGTATTTGTTTTTGCCTGAATATCCTGAATAATTTTTCCACCAGGTCCGATGATTGCACCAATTTGGTCTTTAGCAACTGTCATGCTAACAATACGTGGAGTATGAGGTTTATAATCTGGACGTGGAGCAGGTAAAGTTTCTAAAATTTTACCAAGTATATGTAAACGACCTTCGCGAGCTTGAGCAAGAGCTTTTGCTAACACTTCGTAAGGAAGCCCGTCAACTTTAATATCCATTTGTGTTGCAGTAATTCCGTTTTCAGTTCCGCAAACTTTAAAGTCCATATCACCTAAATGATCTTCGTCACCAAGAATATCGGAAAGAATTGCAAAACGACCAGTTTTTGTGTCAGAAATTAATCCCATTGCAATACCGGTAACAGGATTTTTAATTTTAATACCTGCATCCATTAAAGCAAGAGTTCCTGCGCAAACAGTTGCCATTGATGATGAACCGTTTGATTCAAGAATATCTGAAACAACTCTGATAGTATAAGGATTAATCATATAATCAGAAGGAATCATTTTCTTTAGTGCACGGTGTGCTAAATTTCCGTGACCAACTTCGCGACGACCAACACCACGGTATGGACGAGCTTCACCGGTTGAGAAAGGAGGGAAGTTATAGTTTAAAAGAAAACGTTCTTTTCCTTGAAAAACTGCGCCGTCTATTAGTTGTTCGTCTGATTTTGTGCCTAGTGTTACAGATGTTAAAGATTGTGTCTCACCACGTGTAAAAATTGCTGATCCGTGAGCCATTGGCAAATAATCAACTTCACTCCATATTGGACGAATCTGATCAAATTTACGGCCGTCTAAACGAATTTGTTCAGTTAAATAATATTCGCGGATAGCTTCTTTTTCTAAATCGTGATAATAACGTTTTACCATAGCAACAGTTGAATCATCTGGATCTGTAAGAGTTGCCATATACTCGTCACGTATTCCGTGAAGTGCATCTGCGCGCTCATGTTTGCTTACTAATCCTTTTTTGATAACATCATAAATCTTTTGGAATGCAAAAGCACGAATTCCAGTTTTAATTTCTTCTACATTATGTTCGTGACAATATTCACGCTTAACTATTCCTAATTCTGCAGCTAATTCTGATTGAGCTTTGCAATGAACTTTTATTTCTTCGTGAGCAAATTTAATAGCTTCGGCCATATTTTCTTCGCTTACTTCGTCAAGTTCGCCTTCAACCATTAAAATATTATCATAAGTTGCACCAACCATCATGTCGATGTCAGCTTTTTCGCGATCGGTACGTGTAGGATTAATTACAAATTGACCATCAATTCTAGCAACGCGAACTTCTGAGATTGGTCCGTTAAATGGAATATTACTTACTGCAATTGCAGCAGATCCGGCTAAACCAACAAGAGCATCGGGTAAGTCGTTAGGATCACAAGAAATAAGATCAATATTTACAAAAGTTTCAGCATGATAATCTGAAGGGAAAAGTGGACGCATTGCACGGTCAACCAAACGTGAAACTAAAATTTCATAATCTGAGGAACGGGCTTCGCGTTTCATAAAACCACCAGGGAATCGGCCGGTAGAAGCATATTTTTCGCGGTAATCTACAGAAAGCGGCATAAAATCTACGTTTTCTTTTGCTTCAGTAGCAGAAACCACTGTTGCTAAAAGCATAGTTTTACCCATTTTAAGTACTACCGAACCGTCAGCTTGTTTTGCAAGTTTTCCGGTTTCAATTTCAATTGTTCTTCCATCTTTAAGTTGAATCGTCTTTTTTACAGCTTTGTACATATTATATTTCGATTAATGAATTTTAAAAATATAAAAAAAGGCAATTTGCAATTGCCTTTTTTGTTTTACTTTCTGAGTCCAAGTTCTTTAAGAATCGCACGATATCTTAAAATATCACGATCTTTAAGATAATTGAGTAATTTTTTGCGTTTACCAACGAGTTTAAGCAACGCTTGTTGGGTTGCGAAATCTTTTTTGTTGGTCTTTAAATGACCGGTTAAGTGATCAATACGGAATGAGAACAATGCGACTTGGCTTTCTGCAGAGCCAGTGTCTCCGTTACTTTTTCCGTATTTCTCAAAAAGCTCTTGCTTTTTTTCTGCAGTTAAATACATAATTGTTAAAAAATTGGTTTTTACTAAAAATGAGTTGCAAAGATAATAAATATTTTAATTCGAAATACCTATATAGGTTATTTTTATTTAGTTGAATGTAATTTGGTAAAACTGCCTTAAGTACTTAAAGTTGGAAGTCTTGCTTGCCGTTAGGTATATGTCCGAAGTCAGGATACAAAACCAAAATGGTTTTATAATTAAGAAACTGTTTTGAATTTTATAATGTTTAGAGTTCATTATTATTTTATATAGTATAAATCTTCGACTCCCCTGGAGTCGAATGTTTGTAGCAAATTTATTGCTACAAACCTAGGGACTCCTCTGGAGTCCAACTAACAAAAGATATAATATTTAATGTATATAAATTATATGACAACCCAGTTCATGTAAATTGTTTCAAATAAGAATATTATAGAAGCCAATTCAAGTTAGGTTAAAAAATCCAAACAGTTTCTAAATATTTTTTTGAAGTTAGATTAAGTTGGTTATTTTATATTTAGTTAGTTTTTAAAATCCGTAGGATATTAATGTTTATAAAAACTAAAAATGAATTTATTTAGCACCAGAGGAGCTTAATGTAAATACGAAAACAGCACTTTTATAATTTAATTCGTGTTATTTTTACATAAAAAATAAAAAATGTTTTATCGCGATTTTCCTATAGCATATGACGAGCCATTGTTTCGTCCGCCAAGCGAAGCAGACTCTTTAATTCTTCAGGTCACATTTGGCTGTACATGGAACAAATGTTCTTTTTGCGAAATGTATACAACTAAGAATTTCAGAGTAAAAAAAGAAGAAGACGTTTTAAAAGAAATTAAGGCAGTAGCTAAAATAGAGCCCGGAATAAGAAAAATATTTCTGGCAGATGGCAACCCAATGGTGTTATCAACTCAAAAACTATTAGTCATTTTAAAAGCGATAAAAGAAAATTTTCCTAAAAACAGAAGAGTTACTACCTACGCTTTACCGCGGGATATTTCTGCCAAAACACATGAAGAGTTAGTTGAACTTCGTGAAGCTGGTTTAAAAATGGTTTATGTTGGAATAGAATCTGGAGATGATGAGGTTCTAAAATTGATGAACAAGGGTGAAACATATTCATCAACAGTTGAGGGATTATTAAAAGCAAAAGCTGCTGGAATAAAACTTTCTGTAATAATATTGGAAGGTGTTGGTGGTATGAATTTTACAAATCAGCATGCGATAAATTCTGCAAAAATATTAAATGCAATTCAACCAGAGTTTGCATCGGTATTAGTACTTAGTTTTCCATTTGGTGTAAATAAATATAAGGAGAGATTCCTGGGGGAATACATTCCAATGACAATTCCTGATTTATTAAAAGAAATGGAGGTATTTATTTCTCATTTGCAATTAGATGGAACAATTTTTAGAAGTAATCATGCATCAAACTATCTTGTTTTAAATGGAATTTTAGGAAGAGATAAACAATTGTTTTTGGAGCAATTACAATTTGCAATTAAAAACCCTGAAATAGCTGGGTTAAGAGCAGAGTGGCAGAGAGGGTTGTAATTGTTTTTAATTTATCGTCATGCTGTTCGCCGCGGCGAATTGTTTCAGCATCTAAAAGATAAGAGACCCTGAAACTAGTTCAGGGTGACGGTGGGGTTTCCTTAATACATGTTAAGTGTTAAACAACAATGTAAGTTCTCATGTAATTTATTTATTAAAACTATTACATTTGCGACTTCAGTTTTAAAAATTATTTGAAAAACTCGTATTGAAACTTTTAATATGAAAAAAATATTAATTATTGGAGCAGCCGGACAAATTGGTTCGGAATTAACCCTTGAGTTAAGAGAAATTTATGGTGGCGAAAATGTAATTGCTGGTGAAATAAAAGAAATTACTTCAGAAAAACTTCTAAATTCTGGTCCGGTTGCAAAAGTTGATATTACAGATATAAACAATATTGCAGACGTTGTTAAGAAGTATAACGTTGATGCAATTATAAGTATGGCTGCAATTCTTTCAGCTTGCGGAGAACAAAATCCACAACTTGCATGGAATGTAAATATGAATGGTTTTATTAATGTGTTAGAAGTTGCGCGTGAATTAAAATTAAAACAAGTATTTAATCCTAGCTCTATTGCGGCATTTGGACCATCAACCCCAAGAAATAACACACCACAGGAAACGGTATTAAAACCTACTTCTATGTACGGTGTTACAAAAGTAGCCGGCGAACTTATTGCAGATTATTATGTTTTTAAATATGGCATGGATGTTCGTGGTTTACGTTATCCTGGAATTATAAGTAACGAAACACTTCCTGGTGGTGGAACAACAGATTATGCTGTTGCGATTTATTACGAAGCAATTAAAAACAAAAAGTACACATGTTTTTTGAAAGAAGACACAATGCTTCCAATGATGTATATGCCCGATTGTTTAAAAGCTACAATAGATTTATTTCAGGCAGATTATTCAAAATTAAAACATCATTCAGATTTTAATTTGGCGGCTATGAGTTTTACTCCTGCAATTTTAGCAGAAAGCATAAAAAAACATATTCCTGAATTTACAATTGATTATAAGATAGATTTCCGTCAGGCAATTGCCGATTCATGGCCACGTTCTATTGATGACTCTGCTGCCCGCGAGGAGTGGGGCTGGAAACCTTCATATGATTTAGATGCAATGACAGCTGATATGTTAAAGGTTTTAGGTGAAAAACATAAGAAGGGATTGTTTTAAGTAATAAAACTCAGTCATCCTGAGGTTCTCGAAGGATGGCTATTATTTTTAACATTCAGTCTTCGAGTGCCTCAGACTGACATTAGAATAAATATTTTTTGAGATTATTTAAGATTTAAACTTGTTAGGTTGTAACGAATTTGTTTAATTTCGCAAAAGATTAATTTTTTATACATGTCAATAAGCGTAAAAGGAATTACCAAATTTTACGGGAAACAAAAAGCCCTGGATAATGTTTCATTTGAAATTTCGAGTGGCGAAATTTTTGGTTTTCTCGGCCCGAATGGAGCAGGAAAGTCAACAATGATGAAAATAATTACTGGTTTTATTCCTCCATCTTCAGGCGATATTTTAGTAAACGGATTAGATATTCTTGAAAAAAGTTTAGAGGTAAGAAAACAAATTGGATATTTACCAGAAAACAACCCACTTTATCTTGATATGTACGTGCGCGAATACCTTTATTTTGTTGCACGATTATACAAATTAAGTCCGAAGCAGGCAAAAGCCAGAACCGACGAAATGATTATTAAAACTGGTTTAACTGTTGAGCAAAAGAAAAAAATCGGAGCTTTGTCAAAAGGGTACCGACAACGGGTTGGGCTAGCACAAGCACTTATTCACGACCCTTCGGTATTGATTTTAGATGAACCAACTTCTGGCCTTGATCCAAATCAAATTGTTGAAATAAGAAATTTAATTGCAGAAGTCGGAAAACAAAAAACGGTTCTTTTATCTACTCATTTAATGCAAGAAGTTGAGGCAATTTGTAATCGTGTAATAATTATAAATAATGGTAAAATTGTTGCCGATAACAGTAAAGAAGATTTACAAAAACAAACATCTGCAAGCAATCGTCAAACAATAATAGTCGAGTTTAATACAACGGTTTCCCGAGAGGACCTTATAAAGATTAAAGGTGTAAGCAAAGTTCAGGGACTAAAACAGTTTAATTGGTTAATTGAAGGAAATACAAACGAAGATATTCGTCCAGAAGTTTTTCAATTTGCAGTAAAACAAGGATTAACAGTGCTTTCAATGCAAAAGAAAGAGATGTCTTTGGAACAAGTTTTTCAGGAACTTACAAAATAAGTGTTTTTACTCTTTTTTCTCAAAATTATTTGAAAGATCTTTATAAAAGTGAAAAATTCATTTTTTTCATTAATTTTACATAACAAAGTATTAGTGTAAAAATTTAAAGGTTTCATCATGAAATCCGTTATACTTGTCTTCTTTTTTTGTGGTTTTTGTTTATTGTCCATTTCTCAGGTTTACACACCTCAGATTGATTCTATTGCTATGCGTGACGGTAAAAAACTTGCTGCCGATGTTTATATAGTTTCCGGAGGATTGCAAAAACCAACAATATTAATTCAAACACCATATAATAGAATTTTTTACAGATTTGGTTTGCCTTTGGGAATTGGTGCAAATTTAAATTCATCAGGATATAACTTTGTTATTGTTGATTGGAGAGGTTTTTATGGAAGCTCAAGCGCAATGGTTGCAAATGCAAATCGCGGTCAGGATGGATATGATATAGTTGAATGGATTGCTCAACAAACATGGTCGGATGGTAAAATTGGCACCTGGGGACCTTCTGCATTGGGTAAAATTCAATATCAAACGGCTAAAGAAAATCCACCACATTTAACCTGTTGTGTTCCTCTTGTAGCAGGTTCTCAGTTTGAATATAACGAATATTATCCCGGAGGTGTTTATAGAACCGAATACGTTCAGCAACTTGATGCGCTTGGATATGGCATGTCTGCAGGCATACTTGCAAATCCTTTTTATAATTTGACCTGGCAGTATTTACAGAACACAAATCTTTATCCGCAATTAATTAATGTTCCTTGTTTTATGATTGGTGGTTGGTATGATCATAATATTGATTTAATGATGAATTTGTTCGCAGGAATAAGGCAGTTGTCGCCTGTTTCTGTAAAAAATAAACACAAATTATTAATGGGACCGTGGGCACATGGTGGTTTTGGTCAGGCACAGGTTGGAACTTGCAATCAGGGAGAATTAACTTTTAATGAAGCTTGTGGCTGGAGTGATTCATTAGCATTGCGTTTTCTTGATTTTTATTTAAAAAATCAAGTTAATGGTTGGGATTCCGAGCCAACAATTCGTTATTTTAATATTGGTGAAAATACTTGGAATGCCACTTCTGTATGGCCTCCAACTGGTAATACAAATCAGAATTTTTATTTAAATGACAATGGAGTTTTATCGAATACTATTCCTACGTTAGCAAATAGTTATTCTCAGTATTTATATAATCCTTCAAATCCATCTCCAACTCATGGTGGAACAACTTTAAGACAAGATTTATTACAAGGACCATACGATCAATTGGTAGTTGTTGAAAGCAGAAACGATTTAGCGATTTTTACAACCCAGGCTTTAGCAAGCCCAGTTCAAATTGCAGGGAAACCATCTGCGCATATTTTTATTAAGAGTGATAAAAAAGATACTGATTTTACAATTCGATTATGTGATGTATACCCTGATGGCCGCTCGATGTTAATTTCTGATGGGATTTTAAGAATGCGTTTTAGAAATGGATTTTCAACTTCTGATACTTCTTCGATAATACCTAATCAGGCATATGAAGCAATTATTGATTTTCCTAACACAGCGTACACTTTTTTGTCAGGTCATTCTATCAGAATAGATATTTCCTCTTCAAATTATCCGAAATATGATAAAAATCTTAATAATGGCTCTGTAATGTATGTTGCAGGAGATACTTTAACAGCAACTAATAAAATCCTTCATGAAATTGATCATGCTTCTTACATAATGTTACCAGTTTCTGTAACAAATCAACTTATTGCAGATAAATTCGAAAATCAAATAAATATTTTTCCAAATCCCACATCAGATAAAATTTATATTGATTATTTAAATAAGGTTTCAAAAATAAGTGTAAAAATCATAAATTTAATAGGGGAAGAATTATCTTATTTTTTAGTTGAAAGTGAAGAGGGTATTGATGTTTCAACTTTAACGAACGGAATTTATATGGTTAATGTTTTTGATAATGGAGTATTAATAGGAAGTAGAAAAATAATTATTGCAAAATAGATTTTAATGTTTAAAAGATTAAAGAAAATAACGCAATTTGGAATAATAGTCACTTCAATATTAATTTATTTTGTTGGCGTAATATTATATTCCTTTTGGAATTATAATCATCAAAAAAATGAAATTGTAGCGCAAGTTGATTTAAAATTAACAGAAGCTGCAAGAAGTATAGAATATTTATTGCCAGTTGATTATCACGATAGGGCTATTGGTCAAGATTCAATTACAAAAGTTGAATATTACGAGATTATGAGTTTGCTGAATAAGCAAAGCGAAAATCTTGGAGTAAAATATTTGTATAGTATTATTGAGAATAACGGAAAATTATATTTTGTATCTTCTAATGCTACTTCTGAAGAATTATTAACCGGAGAAAATTTAACAACTTATTGGATGGAATATTCGGAAGCTGATTCTTCGTTCTATAAATCATTTAATAAAAGTGTTATTTCTTTTTGTGAGTACACCGATCGGTGGGGAACTTTAAAAACTGTTTTAATTCCTAAGATTAGCAGAAATGGAAGAAAATATGTGCTATGTGCGGATATGGAAATAAGTTTCATAAAAGAAAAGTTAATTTCAGAAATACCAATGACTCTTTTTAAAGCATTGTTTTTGCTTTTAATTGTTCTTCCATTTATTTTTGTTTTAATAAAAAGCTATAGAAGATATTCCACAGATCTTGAAGCAAAAGTTGAACAACGTACAAAAGTTATAGAAGATGAAATAAAGAGAAGAAAAAATTCTGAAGATATATTACGTCAATCTGAAGAAAAATTTTCAATCTCATTTAATCGTACTCCAGTTCCAATGTTTATTATGGATGTGAAAGGTTCTATTGTTGACGTAAATGAATGTTTCGAAGAAATAACCGGGCTTAAGAAAAGTAAAATAATTGGACATTATATTTTATCAATTCCGTTTTTTGAATCAGCAGCTGATTATGAAAATATTTTAAAAAATACTCAACTAAATGGTTCAATAAAAAACCAGATAATAAATTATATCAGAAAATCAGGTGTTGGGAGTTGTTCTTTTTCAGGAGAACTTATTACACTTAATGGAAAACAAAATATCTTATCAATTGCATTTGATATTTCTGAACGTCAGATATATGAAAATGAATTAAAAAATGCAAAGGAAAAAGCTGAGGGAAGTGATAGACTGAAATCAGCATTTTTAGCAAATATGAGTCATGAGGTAAGAACTCCATTGAACGTTATTATAGGTTTTTCTGATTTGTTAAGAGATCAGGATATTTCTATGGAAACTAGAAATGATTATATAGATATGGTGACTTCTAATAGTCGTAGTTTACTCGATTTAATTAATGATATTATTGATATTTCAAAAATAGAAGCAGGGCAATTGCGTGTTTCTGAATATGCATGTAATCTAAATCAAACTATTCGTTATCTGCAAAACTGGATTGAAAAAGATAAAAATGAAAAGTTTAAAAAGGACATTGAAATAATTTTAAATATACCCCTTAATGATAATAATTCTTACGTTTTAATTGATGAAGGAAGGCTGAAACAGATTTTAGTAAATTTATTATCAAATGCTTTAAAATTTACTCATAATGGTAAGATTGAATATGGATATATTATAAAAGATAAAGAGCTAAAATTTTATGTTAAAGATAGTGGCATAGGGATTAAAAAAAGTAGTTTAAATTCAATTTTTGAACGTTTTAAACAGGCAGATGAAGGAACTGCAAGAAATTATGGAGGAACGGGTTTAGGGTTGGCTATTACAAAGGCAATTGTAGAATTAATGGGTGGTGCTATTTGGGTAGAATCGGAACCAGAAAATGGATCTGTTTTTTATTTTACTCTACCTTATAAGCCACTTAAAAATGAAGATTTTACAATAGAAACTGAAAGGGTTAAAAGTTATATTTCCGAAAATTTTAATGGTCTTACTTTTTTAGTCGTTGAAGATGATAAAGCAAGTTTTTTCTATTTAAGAACGATACTTGAGAAAAATTTAGCAAAAGTTATTCATGCTTCTGATGGTGTTGAGGCAATGAATGCAATAAAACAACATGCAAATATAGACCTTGTCTTAATGGATTTACATCTTCCAGAAATTACTGGGTGCAAAGTTACCGAAGAAATAAGAAAAATCAGACCAGAGATACCAGTTATTGCACAAACTGCAGATGCGCAATTAGAAACCCGTGAACATGCCAAAGCTTGTGGTTTTAATGATTTTGTAACAAAACCATTAAGCAGAGAAACTTTGTTTAAGGTGATTAAACAGAGTCTGAAGAAGAAGCCGTAGAAATATACGGACTTAAAACTTCTACTAATAGTGCCGTTGAAAGGTTTCTTGCATCAATAATAACATGTGCTTTTTTATAATATTCAGCTCTTTTATTAACCATTTCTTCTGCCCATGTTTCAAGTTCTTCTTTTGTTTTTCCAATAACCATTGGGCGAATTGTATGAGAATTTATTAATCTTTTACAAAGCAAAGAAGCCTCAAGTTGCAGAAAAACTGTTATTCCCGTATCACGCATATAATCCATGTTGTTACTATAACAAGGAGTGCCGCCTCCCGTAGCTACAATTAAATTATTACTTAAGTCAATTTGGCGTAACAATTCATATTCTGTTTTTCGAAATGCACTTTCGCCATATTTTTCAAAAAATTCGTGAATTTTAATTTTCTCTTTTAATACAAATAAAGCATCTAAATCAATAAATTTATAATTTAAATACTTTGCAAGATGTCTCCCCAAAGTGCTTTTACCGCTGCCCATAAAACCAACAAGGTAAATAATCATGGGATTTGTTATAAATTTAAAGTCATTTGCTTTGGATTAGCAGGATCTTGATTGTCCACATTCAAATCCTCAGACGAAATATTATTTGTGTTATTGGGAGAACTATTTGGAATAATTTCTGGTTCTGGTTCTTCTTCTTTTAATGGTTCGAGCCAATTAAATGCTGCAATTTCAAATGTAGAAATGCGTTTACCTCTTGCTTTATAACCTTTTACTCCAATAAATTCTTCTACAACAATTTGTTCTGGTGGTCGGTTTTTATGTCTTCCACCATATTTTATTTCGAGATAAGGATATTTGTGTGCGTTAAATGTTACAAATTTTGATTCGGGATGATCGCCAATTAATGAAGCAAATTTTTCAGTTTCTTCTGCCTGAAAACGTTTTAAATAATAAAACTGTTGTTCGCCATCATAAATAACGGCAGTAAAAATTTTGTTAGGATTATATTTTTCTATAAATACTAAATCTTCTTCGAAATGATTTTCTAAATCGTATGAATATATTTTATAAGTACCATGTATGTTGTTAATTGTTATTATTTTATCATTACCTGTAAATTCTCCTAACAATTTACCATGAGCACCAGTATTTAATCTTTTTACAACATCATCAAAGTAAATCTGAATACCTCCAAGTGTTGAGGTTCCTTGTTCTTTAAATTGAATTTTGTGAATATCATTTTTGGTAACAAGATTACCAAGCGAGCTGCGACCTTTAATTTGTAATTCGCTAAAATCAACATCAATTATTAATTTCTTTAATTTAGGTTTAGGTTTTAAAAATACCTTTACAACTTCTGCTTCGCCATTCCTGTTTGCAGTAAACCACATTATTTTACTGTTATCGGTACCCTTTGTTATATCGTAAATTTTATCTCTGGTAACACCAGTTACTGCAAAACGCTTCATAAATGAAGGTCCGTTTTTACCATCTTTATAAATAACGTTGTATATTGTTCTTTCGTCGCCTTTTAAATATACAGCAATATGAATAATATCTTTTCCTGCAAAGGCTTTATCTGCAGCCTTAGAGATTTGATATGTGCCATTTCGCATAAAAACTATAATGTCGTCGATATCTGAGCATTCGCAAACATATTCGTCCTTTTTTAAGCCTATTCCAAAGAAACCTTCTTCACGATTTACAT
Organism: uncultured Bacteroidota bacterium; assembly: GCA_903837285.1. Taxonomy (GTDB): domain Bacteria; phylum Bacteroidota; class Bacteroidia; order Bacteroidales; family GWA2-32-17; genus GWA2-32-17. The sequence goes on from CAILUD010000010.1 coordinate 89,051, forward strand.
ATAGTTTTTCATTTGCAACTACAACTTTGGTAGCTTGTATGTTTTCGAAATTTCTTAATTCGGTTTTACGTTCTTTTCCTTCACCAAAATTCTTTTTAATTTGTTTAAAATAATTAATTGTGTAAAGAATAAGATTTTTTAAATGATTTGTAACTTCCTCAATTTCTTCCTCAACAGAACGTATGTGTTCGTCGGCTTTTTTAATATCGAATTTAGAAATTTTACGAACTGGTTTTTCAGTAAGTTTTGTTACATCATCAGTTGTTATTGCTCGTTTTAAAAGTTTTTTGTATGGTTTAAATCCTACAATAATTGCGTCAATAATATCTTCCCAGGTTTTGGTGTCTTTTTCGAGTATTCGATAAATTTTATTTTCAAAGAAAATCTTTTCAAGTGATGAGAAATGCCAATCTTCCTCTAACTCGCTAAGTCTTATATCGAGTTCCATCTTTAGCATTGCAAGAGTTCTGTCGGTACAAGCTTTAAGAATTTCTTTTACTCCAATAAAATGTGGTCTGTCTTTAGAAATAATACAGGCATTTGGAGAAATTGAAATTTCGCATCCTGTAAATGCGTATAGAGCATCAATGGTTTTATCTGGTGATGTGCCAGGTGTTAAATAAATTAAAATCTCAACATTTTCTGCTGTGTTATCGTCAATCTTTTTTATTTTTATTTTTCCTTTTTCGTTAGCTTTTAAAATGCTATCAATAAGTTTTTCGGTAGTAGAACCAAATGGCAGGTCGCTAATTAAAAGTGTTTTTGCATCAACCTTTTTAATTTTAGCACGAATTTTTACTGCACCACCTCTTAGTCCATCATTATATCTTGATACATCTGCCATTCCTCCTGTATGAAAATCAGGATATAGTTCAAAATCTTCTTTTTTAAGATATGCTATTGAGGCATCTATTAATTCAATAAAGTTATGTGGTAATATTTTGGATGCAAGGCCTACAGCAATACCTTCAACGCCCTGAGCAAGTAATAGTGGAAATTTCACAGGAAGGGTAATCGGCTCTTTGTTACGGCCATCGTATGAAAGTTTCCATGCGGTTGTTTTAGGATTAAAAACTACAGCATTTGCAAATTTTGAAAGGCGTGCTTCAATATATCTTGGTGCAGCAGCGCTATCTCCTGTAAAAATATTTCCCCAGTTTCCTTGTGTATCAATTAATAAATCTTTTTGTCCCAACTGTACCAATGCTTCACCAATAGATGCATCTCCATGAGGGTGAAACTGCATTGTAAAACCAATAATGTTTGCAACTTTGTTATAACGACCATCATCCATACGCTTCATGGAATGAAGAATACGTCGCTGAACAGGTTTTAAGCCATCGTCTAAATGTGGAACAGCACGTTCCAAAATAACATATGATGCATATTCTAAAAACCAATCTTTATACATGCCCGCAAGTCGGGTTGTTTTAGATGTAACAGGGTGCAAAGACGATGAATGAGATTTTTTTTCGGAAGATATTTCTTCTTCAGAATTATTTTCCAATTCGTTATTGTCGTCGTTTATTTGTTCTATTTCGCTCATGTTATGATGAAAATTATTCTTCTACAAAATCAGCTTCTACTTTAAGATTATCTATAATAAAATCTTGTCGTTCGGGTGTGTTGTTACCCATATAATATGAAAGCATAGATGATAAATGATCGTCTTTGCTTAAACGAACAGGATCAAGTCGAATATCTTTTCCAATAAAGTGTTTGAATTCATCAGGAGAAATTTCACCCAATCCTTTAAATCTTGTTATTTCTGGATTTGCACCTGTCTTTTTAATTGCTGCAGCTCTTTCGGGTTCGCTATAACAGTAAAATGTTTTTAACTTATTTCTCACTCTGAATAATGGAGTTTGTAAAATATAAACATGTCCGTGTTTAATAATATCAGGGAAAAACTGAAGCAAGAAAGTTAATAACAATAGCCTGATGTGCATTCCGTCAACATCTGCATCAGTAGCTATAACTACGTTGTTATATCTTAGTTCGTCAATGCCTTCTTCAATATTTAATGCGGCCTGCAATAGATTAAACTCTTCGTTTTCGTAAACTATTTTTTTTGCTTTAGAAAAAGTGTTTTCAGGTTTTCCTTTTAAACTAAAAACTGCTTGTGTGTTTACGTCGCGCGATTTTGTTATTGAACCGCTAGCTGAATCTCCTTCGGTAATAAATAAAGTTGATTCAAGTTTTCGTTCGTGATTAGTGTTATAATGAACTCTGCAATCGCGAAGTTTTTTATTGTGCAGACTGGCTTTTTTTGCAGATTCTCTTGCTTTCTTTTGAATTCCCGAAATTGCTTTACGTTCTTTTTCTGATTCAAGAATTTTTCTTAGTAGAATTTCAGCTGTTGATGGGTTTTTATGAAGGAAATTATCAAGTGATTCTTTGATAAAATCTATAATAAAATTACGAACTGTTGGACCATTGGGGCCCATATCTTTTGAACCTAATTTTGTTTTTGTTTGTGATTCAAAAACTGGTTCTTCTACTTTTATAGCAATTGCAGCTATTAGTGATGTTCTGATATCTGCTGCGTCAAAATCTTTTTTATAAAACTCGCGAATGGTTTTTACTATTGCTTCGCGAAAACCGAGCAGGTGAGTGCCACCTTGTGTAGTGTGCTGACCATTTACAAATGAATAATAAACATCGTTATAACCTTCATCATGTGTTAGAGCAAGTTCAATATCTTCGCCTTTTAAATGAATTATTGGATAAAGCCCTTCGCTGTTCATATTTTCGTTGAGCAAATCGAGCAATCCGTTTTTCGAAATATATTTGGTGCCGTTGTAATTTAGAGTTAGACCACTATTTAGAAAAACATAGTTTTTAACCATGCTTTCTATGTAGTCAGTAATAAAATGGAAGTTTCCAAAAAGTTCTTCGTCAGGAGTAAAAATTATTTCCACACCATTTGACTCTGTGGAGTTTTTTACGTTTTGATCTTTAAGAAGATTTCCTTGTTCAAAAGAACAGATTTTACCAGCACCATCGCGGAAAGATTTTATTACAAAAGATTGCGATAATGCATTTACTGCTTTAATACCGACACCGTTTAAGCCAACAGATTTTTTAAAAACTTTTGAATCGTATTTAGCTCCGGTATTCATTTTAGACACTACATCAATAAGTTTACCCATTGGTATTCCACGACCAAAATCTCGAATTCTTACTTCGCTTTCTTTAACAGAAAGTTCAATTAATCTTCCGTTACCCATTGCAAACTCATCAATAGAGTTGTCAATTACTTCTTTGATTAGCACATAAATACCATCATCACTTGATGAGCCATCGCCTAACTTCCCGATGTACATTCCAGGCCTTCTGCGTATGTGCTCACGCCAGTCGAGGGTTTGAATGCTATCTTCGGTATAATTATTAACCATTACTTGCTTTTTCTGCAAAGATAGTTTTTCAGTCTGAAATGTGGGAATTTCTTTATTAACAGTGTAATTAACACCTGATGGCAACCTTGTGTAATTTAATTATTTTAATTATAGAACGATATTGATTAATTATTAATAAATGAAATTACTAATTTTACTAAACCTTATTTATGAATTATTCACAAGCTATAGAATTCATTTACTCAACTATACCAATGTTCCATCTGGTAGGTAAAAAGGCATATAAAGCCGATTTAAAAAATACGTTGGCATTGGATAAACATTTAAAAAATCCGCATAAAAGTTTTAAGTCAATTCATATTGCCGGTACAAATGGTAAAGGTTCTGTTTCGCATATGCTTGCTTCTGTATTGCAGGATTCGGGTTTTAGAACAGGATTATTTACATCTCCACATTTAAAAGATTTTAGAGAAAGAATAAAAGTTAATGGCTTAATGATTTCTGAAGATGAGGTAGCCGGGTTTGTAACAAAGAATAAAAGTTTTATTGAAAAAATTCAACCTTCGTTTTTTGAGCTAACTACTTTAATGGCATTTGATCATTTTTGTGAACATGAAGTAGAATATGCAATAATTGAAACTGGTTTAGGCGGTAGGTTGGATTCTACAAATATTATTAAGCCAATTATTTCAGTAATTACAAATATTAGCTGGGATCATGCTGATTTACTAGGTGATAGTTTGGTGAAAATAGCAACAGAAAAAGCTGGAATTATTAAACAAAATATTCCAGTAGTGGTAGGAGAGTTTCAAGATGAAATTAATCTGGTTTTTGAAGATAAGGCAGATGATTTGAATGCAGAACTTACGTATGCAGATAAAATTTACTTTGTTAAGGATTCAATTCAAACAGTTGATGATATGCAAATGTTTAGAATCGAAAAAAACAAAAAGCCATTTTTAGAAGGATTAAAAACTCCATTGTTAGGCAATTATCAGAAAAAAAATATTGCAACAGTTCTTGCATCAATTGAAAAGTTGAAAGAAAAAGGATTGCAAATATCAGATTCAAATATTTACAGAGGGATTAAAAATGTAATTAATACAACAGGATTAAAAGGAAGATGGCAGATTTTGTCGCAAAAGCCAATGATTATATGTGATACCGGTCATAACGAGGGAGGGATAAAGCAAATAGTTGCTCAGCTTGAGAAAATTAAAAAAGATAAATTACATATAGTTTTTGGCATGGTTGCCGATAAAGAGGTGAATAAAATATTGGAGTTATTGCCAAAAGATGCGATTTATTATTTTACAAATGCAGATTCACCGAGAGCTTTAAAAGCCGATGAATTTAATAAAATGGCAATCGAATTTGGGTTAAGAGGTGAAAGTTTTTCCTCGGTACAGGCTGCATATATAAAGGCAAAAAGCTTTGCAAAGCCCGATGATGTAGTATTTATTGGTGGAAGTACATTTGTTGTTGCGGAGGTTTTGTAATCAAAATAGTAATTTGTCATTCTGTCCGCCGCGGCGGAGTAGCATAGCGAAATGAATAATCTAGTTCGAAATACTTACACTAGATTACCTTCGGTGAGAAAAGTACTTCGCTCCGCTCTGAATGACAATCAGTAATTTATGAATATTTTATTAAAATATTTTTTTCTATTTTGGAAATTCAAATAATGATACTATATTTGCACTCCTTTTTGGGAGCTTAGCTCAGCTGGTTCAGAGCACCTGGTTTACACCCAGGGGGTCACAGGTTCGAATCCTGTAGCTCCCACAAACAAAAAACCTCTTTCGGAGGTTTTTTTATTTATATGAAATACTTTGTTTATGTAATATACTCCTTAAATGCCCAAAGAAAATATATAGGGCATACTGAGAATATAGAAATGCGTTTAATCCAGCATAACAATGGTTTGTTAGGTATATACACTAAGAATAAAGGACCTTGGGAGTTGATTTATTCTGAAGAGTTAGAATCACGCAGCGAGGCAATGATAAGAGAGAAGTATTTGAAAACAGGAGTAGGAAGAGATTTTATAAAAAGTAAAACTGGTTTATAATGGGGTCACAGTCCGCCGCGGCGGACGAATCCTGTAGCTCCCACAAAACAAAAAAGCACTTCAATTGAAGTGCTTTTTTATTCTCTCCTCCTGAAATAATTGGTCACACTGAGGTTCTCGAAGTGTGAATATGGATAAATAAAACTAGTTATAATTTTACTTTTAATATTTCTTTTTTCCCATCTCTTAAAACTTCAACATCAATAACCTGTCCTTTGGTTAATGTGTTTAAGCGAGTCATGTAATCGTAAATATTTGTAACAGGTAAACCATTCATTGAAGTAATAACATCGCCTTTTTTAATTCCGCCACCTTCAGCCGGACTACCTTTTTTAACGCCATCCACAGCTAAGCCATTTTCTGTTGACCCAACAACATCGGGAATAATTCCAAGAGTTACTTTATAACTGCGAACAGGGTTATCTTCTTTGCTTCCAGCTTCTTTAAATTGAAGTGGTTTGTCAAGATTTGCAATACAATTAATAAGGCTGTAAGAAAATTTTAAAATATTAGCTTCCTGATCAAAGTTTATTTTTTCTATATCATCAAAAGGAGTGTGGTAATCATCGTGTACTCCAGAGGTAAAAGCAAATACAGGTATGTCGTTTTTGTAAAATGATGCGTGATCAGATGGACCATATCCCTCTGTTGATTTTGAGATTTTAAATGGCAAATCTTTATCGAAAAGATTTATTATGCTATCAGTTTCAGCAGAAGTTCCAGTTCCTCCAATTGATAATTTTGGATTCTCAGTTTTCATTCTTCCTATCATGTCAAAATTAAACATTGCTTTAATTGATTTTAGCGGTACTGGTGGTTCTTTTACAAATTGTTTTGAGCCAAGTAAACCCATTTCTTCGCCACTAAAAGCGACAAAGATTAAAGTTCTTTTTAATTTGTTAGGAGAAGATGAAAATGCTTTTGCTAATTCCATTAATCCTGCAATTCCCGATGCATTATCGTCGGCTCCATTATGAACAGCAATTGTATCTGGCATTCGTGAACCAGATTCTTTTCCGCCAATTCCAAGATGATCATAATGTCCGCCAATAACAATATATTCATTTTTTAAAACAGGATCGGAACCTTCTATTTGAGTAACTATATTGTAAGTTGTTTCTTTTACCTGAATAATATCTGTAACACCAAGTACTGTAGTTTTTAATTGTGCAGAAACTGATTTGTGTTCTTTTGAAGAGTTGGATTTTATGGTATTTAAATCAATGTTATTTTCTTTAAGAATAATCTCAGCATATGCCCATGAAATATAAAACACTGGAATTCCTGCATCGGAAACAGTTTTATCAAAAGTTCCGCTGGGAAGGTTTTTTTGTTCTGTTTTTTCATGAATTAACAATATGCCTTTTGCACCTTTATCTTTTGCGGTTAAAACCTTTGTTCTGTCTTTAGAATTACCTGAAATAGTTTTATTTCCATTGCCTGCTGGCTTGCCCTGAATAATAATTACCCATTTGTTTTTAACATCAACTGAGTCATAATCTTTCCATTTAACAGAATCCTGATTAATGTCAAAACCGTATCCGGCAAATACTGCATTACTTTCAAGCGAATCGCTTGACGAGAAAGAAGCTGGTGAATAATTTTCGTTAATTTTTGCAGCAACACCATTTATTTTTAGAATATTCCTTTTTCCTGGTTTAATATCTGTAACAACATAAAATCGTTGAAATCCCTTATCGAAAATAGGAGTCGTTCCATATTCAGTTAATTTTAATCTTATAAAACTAGCAGTTAATGAATCTTCTGTAGTTCCGGGTTTTCTTCCTTTAAGTTCATCTGATGCTAAATATGAAAGATTCTTCTTAATGTTATCTGCAGAGATATTAATGCTATTTTGAGCATTCAATAAAGTATTTGTAAAAAATATTATTGAAAGAATAAATATATTTCTCATTTTTGTGTTTTTTATTGTAAATTGTTAAATTCTCTAATGATATATACATCATAGTCACCTAGAAAGTTAAACCCATGTTTTTTGTAAAGCGTAATTGCTTTTTCGTTGTTTTTATGAACTTCAAGTTTAATCTGCATTTTTTTTTCTTTAGCAAAACTGATACAATCATCGCAAAGTAAGTGAGAAAGACCTTTATTCTGATATTCGGGTTTAATGCAAAAGTGATGCAAATAAATTCTTCTCATGTCATTTGTTAGCCATGCCGTACCAATAATTTTTTCGCTTTGTTTTTCAGTTAATAATTTTAATTTGCCTTCATTATTAATTGTAGCCAATATTATTTGCAGATTATCTCCTCTATGAGAACCGACAATTCCGGTTTCTATCCATAGTTTGTTAACTTCATCAAAGTCTGAATCAATAAAGTCTCTGATTAGAAAATTTTTATGATAGTTATTTGTTTTTTCAAACATGTACTAATGCATATATTTGTTTTTTTCTATTTTTAGAAAAAAAAACGATGTTAAGTTTAACATCGTTTTTATTTAAATATTTAGAATGTTTATTCTTTTGTTAAAAGTAAATGTTTAACCATAGTGTAGGTGTCTGATTCACCTCTAGGCAATTTAAACTTTACATTAAGGTTTTTATATCCTTTTGTTTTAACAATAATCTCATATTTTTTATCAGCAGGAAGAGTAATAAAATACTCGCCATTTTCATCTGATTCTGTAATATTTGTTTTCTCGTCAACAACATCTTTAATAATAATTGTTGCTTTCATTGGTTGATTTGTTTCACCATCAGAAACTTTTCCTTTTAATATAGAAAGCGGTGGACCTGAAATTGCTGTTGCTATATTTTCAGGAATGTTTTTATTAGATCTAAAATAATATGACATATCAACTTTGTATAAATCATATAAGCCAAAACCGTCATCGCGATTACTGGAAATATAAGCGGCCTTTCTTTCGGTGCCTAATACAAAATGAATTTCATCTCTTGTTGTGTTTAATGGATATCCAAGATTTATTGGTTCCGACCATTTTCCGTCATCACCTAAAGCAGACATAAAAATATCATAACCACCCATTGTTTTATGTCCATTTGAACTAAAAAATAAAGTTTTACCATCTGGGTGAATATAAACTCCAATTTCATCGTACACAGTGTTAATTGGTGAGCCTAAATTAACAGGTTTACCCCATTCTTTTCCTTCTTTTTTTACATAATAAATGTCACCATGCCCAAATCCTTCTTTTTCGCGTTCGCTTACAAAAAAGATTGTATTTCCATCTGGAGTTATACAAGCAGAACTTTCAAAATAGGTTGAGTTAGTATATTTACCTTCTAATGGTTTTGTTTCGCTCCATTCGCCGGTCGGTTTTCTTGTAGAGTAATAGATGTCGCCACTTTTTGTAACATTCTCTAAATTCTTATAAATAAAAATAGTATTACCATCAGGCGAAATACTCATATTAGCATCATGAGCATTTGTATTAATAGGTGCTCCAATATTTTTTGCTAAAGACCATTCTTTTTTAGCTTCATCATATGTTGAGATATAAATATCATCATAATAATTTTCAGAATATGGGTCAATCATACCACCTGTGTTTTCTGGTCGGCGGGAAGTGAAAATAAGTGTTTTACCATCTGCTGTAATTGATGGACAGGCATCAACAAATTTAGTGTTAATGTTAGTTCCTAAGTTTGTGATTTTTACGTTTACCGGATTTGCCATTAAATCTTTTGCAGTTAAACATTGCTGAAGTAAAACATTTACAAAATCGCGTTCGTTTTGCTTTGGTGAAAGTTTACTTTTATACTTGTAATAATTATCTATCGCTTTATCTAGGTCGCCCATGTATTGATAAGCTTTACCAGATAAAAAATAGGCTTCGCCTTTTATAGTGGTATCGGTTTGTGTGGCAATATTTAAATGTGATAATGCACTATCCATTTTATTTGTTTCGATATAACACTGTCCCATTCTATAGTTTAACTGAGAATTTTCAGGATAATGCCTAAAAAGCTCGCGATATATTCTCATTGCACCATTGTAGTCATCTTCGTTAAATCTCATCCATGCCTGTGCCATTTTCATGGTCAAGTTATCTTTTTCGTCATCTTTTTGAGCGAGTGCTGGTAATACTACTGACAAACAAATTGATAGAATTAAACTAATCGAGACAATACTCTTATTCATAGCAAGTTAATTAATTGGATTATAATGGCAGAAAGATAGTGAAAGCGACTTTAATAATGAAATAAAATCAGAATATTTTTATAAAAGCAATGTTTTTATGGGTTACAATGTTTTCATGTATTTGAAAAAGAGATTCATGCCATTTATTTTTTTGTAATCAAAATGGTATTCAATATTATTTTTAAAATAATTGCGTATAAATTCATTCGAAAGTGATGAATAATTTGGGTTAATGTTGTTTATGTTTTCGATTCCCCATTTAAGAGAGTTATTAAATTTAGCAATAAAATTTTTATCTAGTTTTGATGAGCTAACCCAGCAGGCAAACACAAAAGGAAGGCCAGTTAAGTCATTCCATGCAGTTGCTAAATCTAATTTATATTGATAAGAATTTAAAAGCTCAAGAGCTCTATCGCCAATAATTACTCCACCTGTGTTTCCTTCAATGTTTTTTTCATATCCAGGTTCGGCTTTCAGCCAATTAAATTCTTTTTTTAAAAAATGTTTTGCCAAAATTTTAATTAATGTAACAGATGTCCTTGATTGATAATCGAGGTAAATATTTTCTAATTCTGATATCGGTTTTTGTGCAAATAAAAGTACAGATAAAACATTTCGGCATGCGCCAATACAATAATCTGAAACAATATTTATGTTGCTCAAATTTGCAATTGCTGCAATAGGTACAAGAATTAAATCGGCTTCATTGTTTTCGAGTTTTTTTGCACAATCTGAGGGCATTTCACGACTAAGAGTATATTCTGATGAATTTAAAAAACCCGAATTTTCTATACCATAAATAAAAGGCAAAGTATTTAAATATGAAACTGCTGAAATTTTTACCATAAATTTAAATTTATAATTCAGCGAGTTCGGTTTTTTGAATTGCTAATGTTGCACCAACTGCAGAAAAGACACTAACAAATGGCCCTAACATTGTTCCACAAAAAGGGATCATCATTGCCAGGGCAAAAATTAATCCGTTTGCAACTACAATTCCTTTATGCCTACGAATAAATTTTATACTTTGACTTATTGTTAACTTTTTTCGTTCCATAGAATAATCCATGAATGAAAATCCATAAAAATATGCAGAAACAAATATAAGAAGAACAGTGCTTATTAAGGCAAAAAACCAACCAATAACAGGAATAAATGAAGCAAGGAAAATTAAAATAATAATTGCAATTTCATAAAATAAATTTCTTAATGTTATGAGAATTCCTCTTACCATATCTCGCATCCATTGTTCGCCATTAAAGCTATAGGTTTTTCCTGTTGTTATTTTTTCTGTTTTTTCTGATAGATATGCAAAAATGGGCGACATAAAAATTAAAACAATATACCCACCTAAATACATGAAAATTGCGAAAAATAATATTTCTATAGCAATCCAGACAAAACCAGTAACTGCTCCTTTTAATATGTCAGAATACCAGGTTTCGGCACCATTAAGTTGAGCTAAATCTATTAACCATGCTTTAGCATTTGCAATTGCTATATCGCTTAGCTCGTTGCCACCCCAAAAAAGCAGAATGTTAAATAGAATTGGAAAAACTAAAGTCCACCAAAGTCCTTTTGAAAAAACAAAACCAATAGCTTGAAAGAAAGTTTTAAAACCTATGCCAAACCCCTTCCAAAAGCTCATTTTTAAATGGTTATTAATTTATTTTTTTGATCTTTGTTTTGCCATTAACTCAAGACGTTCCTGAAATTTACTTTTCTTTACAGGTTTCTTTTTGTTTTCGTTAAGCTTTGCTAAAATCGCTTCTTCGTTAACAAATTTACGAATCAAATAAATTTGAGCAAAAGTAAATAAGTTAGCTAACAGGTAATAATAACTTAAACCAGAAGCATAACTGTTAAACATAAATAAAAACATAAACGGCATTAAATACATCATTACTTTCATTCCAGGCATTGATGTACTTGCAGGATTCATTTTATTTTGCTGATATGTATAAATGATGGTACTTGCGGTCATTAACAAACAAAATAAACTTATGTGATTTCCGTAGAAGCTGGATAAAAGAGGGATATCACCAGTCCACGAGAAAATAGAATCATAAGAAGAAAGATCGGTAGCCCAAAGGAAACTTTGTTGACGAAGCTCAATTGAAGCAGGAAAAAATCTAAACATTGCAAACAGAATTGGCATTTGCAGTAACATTGGTAAACAACCACCAAGTGGGCTTACTCCAACCTTTTTATATAAAGCCATTGTTGCTTGCTGGCGCTCCATTGTTTTATCCTTTGGGATTTTTGCATGAATTTCGTCAATCTGTGGTTTTAATACTCTCATTTTTGCTGTTGAGAGATAAGATTTATAAGTAAGTGGTAATAAAACTAACTTAATAATTAGAGTTAGAAGTAGAATTATAAGACCATAACTTGCAATATAGCCGCCAAGGAAATTAAAAATTGGAATTACAGCAAATTGATTTATCCAGCCAAAAATACCCCAACCAAGTGGTACAAGACTTTCTAAATCCGGAATGCCTTGTTTTTTAAGAGTAGTAAAATGGTTAGGTCCAAAATAAAATGTCATATCCTTAGACTCGCTTGCTTTAGATTCAAAAGGAATAGTGATTTCTGATTTGAAAGTTTTAAGAATTCTATCTGATTCTTTTCCGGTATATTTAGTTGTGGATACTATAGCACTTGGAAATGCATCATTTGAAACAAGCACAGCACTAAAAAATTGTTGTTTAAAAGCCACCCATTTAACTCTTGTTCTTAAATCTTCTTTTCCATCACTAGTTTCGGATAAGTAATCAACTTCATCTTCTGCAAATTTATAATACACAGTTGTGTAATTGCTCTCGTATTTTGCACCTTTTTCTTGCTGACGAACCAAAATATCCCAATTTAAAACCAGGTCGCTTTTATTATTTAAAACTTTATCAAAACCAATAGTATTGATTTTGAATTTCATCTTATAAGAGTTTGGGTCGAGTTCATAAACGTATTCTAAATATCTGCCTTCACCTGCATCTAAACGCATTGTAACTTTTTGAGTAGATTTATTCGCTTTTAAAATAGTATCAGATGAAATAGGAGTGAAAAATAAGTTCTGAGTAGAAATACTCTTATTCTGAGAAAAGAAATTTAAACCAAATACTGTTGAGTCACCATCAAAAAGTAAAACTGGTAATGAGTCAAATGTTTGATATTCTTTTAATTGAACAGTATATGGACGACCACCTAAAGTAGAAAACTTAACTTTAATTTTATTGTTTTCAAGTATAATGAATTTTTCTGTTCCTTCGGCTGCGCTACTAAAACTGCCAAAAAGTTCTTCCTTCTTTTTTTCCTTTAAAGAATCGGCAGAAAGCACAGATGTTGAATCGTTTGAGCTTAAGGTTGCAACACTATTTGTAGCAGTTGATTCTTGTAATGCTTTAGATATGTTAATAGAATCATTTTTTGCTACTTCAATTGAATCGAGTTGTCTTGCAGTTTCAGCTAATTCTTTCTCTGATGGTTGATTTATTAATGCGAAAATTCCAAAAATCCCTACTATTAATAATATCCCAATTATGGTATTTTTATTCATTTTGTCTTTTTTTTGAGGTGGCAAAAATACAAAAAAGGAAGTAATTTCAATTATACTTCTTAACTAAAAGACTAAAGTTTTAATATTTTTATGATTTCTTATGTTCAGTAAAACAGTTAAATAAATTTTTGTTTATAATTAAGCAATAATATTTTATTATCATTCTATTCATTTTTTTACTTTTATAGCAAGAATTAAATTATAACATTATGAAAAATATTGCATTGTTGTTCTTTGCGTTTAATATGCTTTTAGTAAGTAATTTAAGTGCACTTAATCCTGTTCGCACATATGCCGTAAAACCTTCAGATTTTGGAATGAAGTACGAAGAAATTAAGATTAAATCTGATGAAGGAATAATGCTTAATGCATGGTATTTTCCATCAAGCCAGACTTCTTATAAAATTATGGTTTTAAGCGATGATGGAAATGGAAATATGTCCGATTTAATGGAGCAAGTAAGTGTGTTCTTATCACTTGGTTATCATGTGTTGGCTTATGATTATCGCGGATTTGGCACAAGTAGTGATTTTGAGATAAAGCCAAATTTTTATATTTATTCACAGTTTCAAAAAGATTTAAATTTTGTAGTTGATTATCTTAAGAAAGAAAAAACAAGTATACCAAAAATTCATTTATACGGAGTTGGCATAGGTGCTGGATTATCAATAGCTGTTGGTTCAAATCGAAATTTAGGGACAATAATAGCCGATTCTCCATATTCAACTTTTGAATTGGCAAAAACAAGATTAAAAGAAGCTAAAGGTCTTGAAGTACTTGTTCCTTTAGGATACAATAAAACAGAATGTGAGCCAAAATATGCACTTGAAAGTAAGGGTGCTCAGTTAAGTGGTGTTCTTTTTATTGTAGGAGATAAAGATTTAGTTTGCAATTTAAAAGACATCAAGGAATTAGCAAAAATTAGAAGTAGTATTTCATCTATTTATACCGTTAAAAATAGTAATGGCGATAATAATTTATCGGTTGATAAAGAAAAATATTTGGCTGAAATAAAAGCATTTTTGAAATAACAGAACCTTCTTTTAGTTTGAATTTTTATCATTTTTAATGAAGAGGTATTTACAACTTTTTGTAATTATTTTAATCTCATTTTCTTGCAAGCATAACGACAAAGATACTGCTTGTACTTCAATGTTTGCATCAGTTAGCATTGAGGTTAATGGAGGCACTTTAGATAATTACTACACAATAAGAAGTTCTACTGGTGATACTATAAGAATTACTGATGGTGTTTTTCAGAATGCTTATACAGTTTTAAACGATAATTATCAGCAAATGCTTGAAGATAAACAAGAAACATTTAAATTTGTTGGTGTAAAATCGGGAATTAAAGTAGTTGACGAGAATTTTATTATTTCAGCCGATAAGTGCCACATTTCAAAAGTCAGTGGCGTAAACAGTGTTACAATTTAGAAGTATGATAATGAATTAAGAATTTAGCGATTCTTTATCAAATTCCAGGGGTAGCATGTGTGAAGCATCATCAATGCCATGAATAAATTTTTGTCCGATAAAGTATAATTTTATTGGATTCTTTTGTTTGCTCTGACTTTCAGTTATTACCTGACGGCATGATCCGCAGGGATAAACAGGAGAATTTAATTCTTTATTGTTGTGAAATGCAACTATAGCAATAGCATTTATTGCAACTTTTGGATATTGTGCGTTTGCATAAAAAATAGCAACTCGTTCGGCACAAATACCAGAAGGGTATGCAGAATTTTCTTGATTGTTTCCTGTAATTATTTTTCCGTTAGCTAATAAAACTGCTGCACCAACTTTAAATTTTGAATATGGGGCATATGCATTATCTGCAGCTTTTTTTGCTTGGATAGCCAGATTTTTAATGTCTTCAGGAAGTTCAGCTTCACCAGAAAATTCTGTAAAAGAAATAGAAATCTTTTTTTGTTTCACACTACAAAAGTGTTGATTAATGCACGAAGGTATGAATTATTTATGAAAAAATATTCAATAGCTAAAAGCGTGAACGTTTTTCACATAGTTTAAATTTAAAGCAAGCGTTCTCTCATGTTCTAAAACAATTATGAGAACTTGCTATTTACAATTTTTGTTTATTAATTCGCTGGCTGCCTGATTGCCTAACCGTAATGCTGTATTAGCATCTTTACATCCCAAATCTTTTTTATTCATCTGAAAAAACAAAACAGCTCTTCTTAAATAATTTTGCGTGTTGTTTACATCTAGTTTAATAGCATTAGAAATGTCATCAATTGCAATAGTAATATTTCCTAATGCAATTTCAATATTGCTTTTGTTTAAATAATAACTGGCATTATTTGAATTTAATTTTATTGCTGATAACAAGTCTGTTTTTGCTCCAATATAATCTTTTAAAAAATATTTTGTTGTACCTCTGTTAAAATAATAATCGGAATTAGAGTTATCAATTTCAATTGCTTTGTTATAATCGCTACAAGCTTCATTATGCAAGCTTAATCTGGCTCTTGAATTAGCTCTGTTATACCAGAATAATGCAGTTTTAGGGTCAATTTCAATTGCTTTTGAATATTGTTTTTCGGCTTCTTTAAAATTACTTTTATCGAAATAAGAGTTTCCTAACAAATTATAAGATAATGCATTTTTATCTCCATTTGCAATAGAGTTTTGAATTTCTTTTTCGGCTAATTCATTTTTTCCTAGTTTTTGAAAACATAGAATCCTGTTTAATCTTAAGTTTTTATCATTTGGCATTAATGTCAATGCTGTATTATAATCGGCAATTGCAGCGTTATAATCTCCAAGCATATATAAAACATATCCTCGATTAGCCAATGCTTCGTAAAAAGAGGGATCTGTTGTTATTATTTTATTGTAATTTGAAAGTGCATCTGTAAATTTGCCGTCATCGCGAAATGCATTTCCTTGATTTAATAATGGAACTAAAGCTCCTGGATATTTGTTAATAACATTATCCCAAAGTGTTAAGCTGTTTTTCCATGTTTTATTTCTGTTAAAAGTTGTTGCTCCCAGAATTACAATAATTATTAAAATTATTACTTTCGAAATTGTAGTAATTCCTTTTTCTGTTGCTTTAAACTTGACTAAATAGTTACTAAAAATATAAAACAATCCTATTGAAGCAACATAAGTATATCTATCGGCAATATAATACGAGCTTGCTATTAGATTGAAAAACTTTAGAAAAAGAAAAATATTAGTAGCAAAAAATAACAAACCAAATATTATTAATCGATTATTATTTTTCCAGTTATACCATATTAATCCTATAAACACAAAAATAAAAACCCAACCAATAAAGAAATATGCAGGATAATTACTAATTACAAAAGGATAAAATGCCGATAAACCATAAGGAATAATTGTTAATAAGAAATATTTAAAAAACCCCCATGCTCCATACATTAAATTTGCATCTATGGGAACAGCTTCTGATGTAATAGGAATTACTTTTGTCTGTGCCATTACCGTTATTATGCCAAATGTTATTGAAAGTAAAAAGAAAGGGATTTTTTCGAAAATATTTTTTTTAGAGAGAAGCTTTCTTCCATTTAAATAATCAATTAAAATTAAAATTACTGGTAAAATTATTGCCGGAGATTTTGATAAAATTGAGATAATAAAGAGCAATAATGAAGCAAAATAAAATAGTATTTTTTCTTTGCTTAGAAATCTTAGATATGCTAATAATGAACATAAAAAGAAAAAAGTGTAAAGCACGTTTTTTCGTTCGGTAACCCATGCAACAGATTCAACAGAAAGGGGATGTATTCCGAATAATAAAGCAGTAACTAATGCAATCTGCCACTGTTTTGATAACTCTTTTATAAACAAAAAAACTAAACTTACATTTAATAAGTGAATTAAAAGATTGGTAAAATGGTATCCAAAGGGATTTAATTCAGAAAAAGAATAATTAATAGCTAACGAAATCCATGTTAAAGGATGATAATGCCCGTTGTGAAACTCACCGAATATTGCTTTTAAATTTTCAATTCCTAATCCTTTTATAAAGTCGTTTTTTGTAATATAAGAAGGATCATCCCAATTTGTAAAATCATTAAATAATGAGGGAAAATATACTATAACAATTAAACCTAAAACTCCCAAAAACCAGTATTTTTCGTAACTTTTAGAAGGTGAAAATTTAGTTATTACTTTTGGTTTGGTCTTATTTATTTTATTTCTGCTCACGATGTAAAATTAAAATAAAAAACTGTAAAGAATAAAAATAATTATATTTCATATTTTAAGTGTATTCATAAAAAAACAGCATCCTAAATGTTTATCTATGAAGAAAAACTCTTTAAAAAACACAATATAAAAAGATAAATATTATAATCTTCGACCCCAATAGGGGTCGCATGTTTATAGCAATTTAATTGCTATAAACGTTTGACTCCAGAGGAGTCTAACAATTTAAAAGAAAAAGTAATTGGTAGTGTTATTTTGGCGTAAATGTTCTTGTATAATAGAGTCTTGAATTTGTTAAGAATGTAAAAAAAATATGTTATCTTTTTTATTTTATTTCTTAAATTCGCATAAATATGAATAATTCATGAACAAAGAATTCGAACTTTTAAGAAAAGAAATAGCTGTTTGTCAGAAATGCCCTTTGGCCGAAGGCAGAACAAATGTGGTTTTTGGCGAAGGTCCGTTTAGTTCTAAAATAGTATGTATTGGTGAAGGTCCTGGTCGCGATGAAGACATTAAAGCCAGACCATTTGTTGGTCGTTCGGGTCAATTGCTTGATAAAATTTTAGTCGAATTTGGTTTTTCAAGAGAAGAAAATGTATTTATTGGGAATATTGTTAAATGCAGGCCGCCCGATAATCGTGCCCCTAAACCATTAGAAAGAGCAGCATGTATTCCTTTTTTGTTAAAGCAAATTGAACTTATTCAGCCAAAGATTATAATTCTTTTAGGTGCAACAGCATTAAATGGCTTAGTTGATCCCAAATTAAAAATCACAAAAGTGCGTGGAAACTGGATTGAATGGAATGGTTGTCTGGCAATGCCAACATTTCATCCGGCTGCTATATTAAGAAATCCGAATTTGAAAAAAGAATCGCGTGAAGATTTTGGTAAAGTAGTTGAGAAATATCGTGAATTGGTAAATCCTAATCACAAAGCTGAATATTGTTAGGGGTTTTCTGGAAAAGGCACTATTCCATTAAAACTATTCATTGTATTTTGAATTCCTGCAAAACCAAAATTTAATGTAGCCAACCTCATTTTTTCAATACAAATAGGTAATGTTTTATTTTCTTCGGAACTAAATTCACTTAAAACATAATCGGCTTGTTTTCCTCTCGAAAAATCGTTGCCAACGCCAAAGCGCATTCTTGCATAATTTTGGTTACCAAGCATTTCGTCAATGCTTTTTAGTCCGTTATGCCCGCCATTACTTCCATTTGCTCTAATTCTAATAGTTGCATAAGGTAAAGCAATATCATCTAATATAACAAGTAATTTATCAGGAGTAATTTTTTCTTTTTCGAGCCAGAATTTTACTGCTTTTCCGCTTAAATTCATGTAGGTTGTAGGTTTAATCAGAATGTAGGTTCTGCCTTTTGATTTTAATGTTGCAGTATAACTATGTCTTCCACTTTCAAAAACAAGATTGGACGCCTTTGCAAGGGCGTCCAATACCATAAATCCAATATTATGTCTTGTGTCGGAATATTCCGGTCCAATATTTCCTAAACCTGCAATTAAATATTTCAAATGCCTAGGAATTAGAATGTATTATTTTTTTGCTGGAGCAGCAGCAGCAGCTGGAGCAGCAGCACCTTCAACAGCAGCAGCACCAGGAACAGCTTCAGCTTCTTTAGCAGCTCTTGTTACTCTTACTGAAGCAACATTTTTATTAGGCATTTCAGATATTACTAAGTTATCAAGTTTAATATCTGCTACTCTAATTGAAGTTGCGATTTTAAGATTTGTAACATCAATTTGAATTTCTTCAATAAAATGTTTTAATAATCCTGTAACAGCAAGACGACGGGCATCCTGAAAAAGTTTACCACCTTCTTGAACGCCAATTGCAAAACCGTTAAGTTTTACTGGAATTGATACAGTAATTGGTTTGTCATCAGAAATATTCAGAAAATCTATATGAAGAATTTTATCTGATACTGGATGAAACTGAATATCTTTTACAATAGCTTTATGCTCTTTTCCGTCGATATTTAGTTTTGCATAATAAACATTTGATGTATAAATCAAATGACGAAATTCACTTTCAATAGCTGAAAAATGAATGTTTTTTTCTGTTCCGTAAAGAACACAAGGGATTGATTCTTCTCTGCGTAATAGTTTAGCAGATTTTTTTCCAACGTTTTCGCGCAATTTAGCGCTGATTTCAATTGCTTTCATTTTTTAATGTTTTGTGTTACTCAAAATTAATGTCCTGTTTACCCTAGACTTAACTTCCCATTACACTGAAAATAGAGGTCTAAAAAGGGACTGCAAATGTACAAAAAGATTTTAATAATAAGTTCTTTTATACAATAAAATTAGAACTTATTGATTGGTAGTTATATACTTTGTTTATAATGTCGGCAAAAAGGTCGGCAATTGTAATTACTCTTATTTTTGGTGATTCACCTCTTAATGGAATAGAATCGCTTACAAGTAACTCGGTAATAACAGAATTGTTAATTCTTTCGTAAGCTTTTCCGGAAAGTACAGGATGTGTTGCAACAACCCTAACGCTTTTTGCTCCACGGCCCATCATCATTTCGGCAGCTAAGCAAACTGTTCCAGCTGTATCAATCATATCATCAACAATAACTACATTTTTATTCTCAACATCACCAATAACTGTAATGTGATCAACAATATTTGCTTGTTTTCTTAATTTGTAACAAATTGCCATTTCGGCACCTAAGAATCTTGCATATGCATTAGCACGTTTGGTTCCGCCCATATCTGGAGCAGCAACAACTAAATCGGGAATATTTAAATTTTTAATATAAGGAACAAATAAAGCTGAAGCGTAAATATGATCTACCTGAATATTAAAGAATCCTTGAATCTGATCAGCATGCAAATCCATTGTCATTACTCGATTAACGCCAGCAACATTTAGCATATCTGCAACTACCTTTGCTCCAATAGAAACGCGTGGTTTATCTTTTCTATCTTGTCTGGCCCAACCAAAATATGGCATTACCGCAATTACTTCTAATGCTGATGCTCTTCTTGCTGCATCTGCCATAAGCATTAGTTCCATTAAATTATCCAGAGGAGGAAAAGTAGATTGAATAATAAAAACCTTACATCCACGAACTGTTTCTTCAAATGAAGGTTGAAATTCGCCATCGCTAAATACAGTTACAGTTGATTTTCCTAATTCTGTTCCGAATTTTTGTGCTATTTTTTCTGCAATGTATCTTGATTCACGACCAGCGAAAAATTTAACAGGAGGTTTGCCCATTGACATATTAAAATTTTTAGAGGAGTTTGGCAAAAATAATAAAAAAAACGAGGTTGATTTTTTAAATCAAATGTTTTTATCAAAATTCCATTCACCGTTCGTTTTCTCAATTAAATCAAGTATTTCGTCGCGACCAACTGCTGTTTTCGACGATGAGAGGAAGTGTGTTGGTAACTCTTCCCATGTTTCGCTAAGCTCTTTTTTTAATTGTTTAATATGTTTCTCAACATTTAGCTTCGAGATTTTATCTGTTTTAGTTGAAATAATAACAAATGGAATTCCTTGAAATCCCAAATTATTTATAAACTCCATGTCAATTTTTTGTGGTTCTAATCGCGAATCGACTAAAACAAAAAGGCAGGCAAGGTTTTTTCTTTTTGCAAGATATTCATCAATAAATTTACCCCATTTTGCAATTTCCTTTTTCGAAGCAGAGGCATATCCATAACCTGGCAAATCAACTAAATACCAGTATTTATTTATAAGAAAGTGATTAATTAATCTGGTTTTACCCGGCTTTACTGCTGTTTTTGCTAAACTGGTTCTATTAACCAACATATTTATTAATGACGATTTTCCAACATTAGATCTGCCAATAAAAGCAAATTCGGGAGCAGTGGTTTTTGGACAAAGTTCAAGTGAGGGACTACTTTTTACAAATTCGGCAGATGTGATAATCATATTTTTAAAATTGATTTTCCTTATAATTAAAGGAGATACAAATTAACACATTTTTTATAGGGAAAGCAAAAGGGGATTAAATGTAGTATTTTAACTTTAAAATATTACTTTCGAATTTTAAAACTGTCATTTATTTAGTTTTAATTATTTAAAATTTATCAAATGCGTATTTCTGGATTAGACTTTTTGAGGGGAATTGCTGTGCTACTTGTTATATTTAGGCATGAAACTGTTGATAATATTTTATTTAATGTTGGCTGGGTTGGTGTTGATTTGTTTTTTGTTTTAAGTGGATTTTTAATAGCAGGGTTAGTTTTCAAGGAATATTTAAATAATAAAAAAGTTAATGTAACAAGGTTTTTAATAAGAAGAGGTTTTAAGATTTATCCACCGTTCTACTTTTTTATATTTGTTACAATTGTTGTAAACTATATAGAAACAGGAGGTTTTTATAGTATAGAAAAAATATTAAATGAGGTATTTTATTTGCAAAGCTATAGGGAAGGCCTTTGTTATCATACATGGTCGTTGGCTATAGAGGAGCATTTCTACATTGGCTTAGCTATATTTATTTTTGTTATTATAAAAACAAAGCTTATTGAAAAGAAAGGATTTATTGGATATTTTATGGTGAGTATGCTTATACTTTCATTTTTAATGAGGTTTTATATATCATATCCACATAGTGAGGAACCATTTTTCCCATTTGCCGGTACACATTTGAGAATGGATGGAATTTTGGTAGGAGTTTTAGCTGCATATTTATATTATTTTACAGATTTTTATAAACTATTTACTAAATATAAATATTGGTTTTTGGGATTTTCGTGCATATTAATTAGTCCTATTTTCTTTTTTTTAGGAGGAAGTTATTTCTCAAATACAGTAGGACTTACAAGTTTTAATTTGGGATTTGGTATATTAGTTTTATTTAGTTTGAAAGGCTTTAAGGTTCGTAACAAATTTGTTTTGCCAATAACTAAAGTACCCTTTGTTATAATCTGTTTTATTGGAGTTCATTCATATTCAGTTTACTTGTGGCATTTGATGTGCGAAAAGATTGTTAAATTAATAGATTTTGATCAGCAGTATTATTTATTGGTGTTTTTAGCAATAGCTTTACCTTTTGGTGTTATGATGTCTTATCTAATAGAAAGGCCATTTCTAAAATTAAGAGATTACGTATATAGAGAAAGAAAATCAACCTAAAATCGAATTAATTCTTCATAATTATATGAAGTGGAAAGCAAATTAACTTATTTGAAATAAAGTTTTAGGCGATATAAACTTCTAATATTTTCGCATTATTATTCGGTTTAATTGAAAGTTCTTTTAATTCCGCTGGAATTAAAATTGTTTCGCCAGTTTTTAGTGATACTGTTTTGTCTTCGTAACAAATCTCAATATTTCCTTCGATACATATATAAATAACAAATGAATCAATATCCAGATAATCTCTTTGTAATGGTTTATTTAATTCAATAATGTTAGTTGTAAAAAATTCGCAATTGGCAAGGTTTAGCGAGTCATTAAGAATTGGTTTAAATTCTCTGCGAAATTCCTCTTTACCTTCAAAATTTATTGCATCAATAGCCAGCTCTGTGTGTAGGTCGCGCAGGTTGCCTTTGTCGTCTAATCTGTCCCAGTCGTAAATTCTATAGGTAACATCAGAAGTTTGTTGTATTTCTGCTAACAATATACCCGAACCAATTGCATGAACTTTTCCGGCTGGAATAAAAAATACATCACCGGCTTTTACTTTTTCAATATTTAAAATGCTTTTTAACGTTTTTTCTTCAAGGTGTTTTAAATAAATTGTTTTGTCAATTGTTTTATCGAAACCTGAGATAAGTTCTGATCCTTTATCTGCCTGAATAACATACCACATCTCTGTTTTTCCAAATGCTTCGTGCCTTTCTTGTGCAAGCTTGTCATCAGGGTGAACTTGAATAGAAAGTACATCGTTAGCATCAATAAATTTTATTAATAAAGGAAATTCCAATCCGTATTTTTCATAAACTTTTTCGCCAACTAAATCGGACATGTAAATCTCAATTAATTCTGATAAAGTATTACCTTCAAGAAAACCATTTGTAACTACGGATTCGTCGCCTGCTATGCCAGATATTTCCCATGATTCGCCACAGTTTGGAATATTGCCAAAGTCTTTATTTAGTATAGTTTTTATTTTGTTACCACCCCAGATTTTATCTTTAAAAATAGGTGTGAACTTTAAGGGATAAAGCATGATTAGAAGTTTGATTTTTTATTCAGTGTAAAATTACTTATTTAAATAATATAATCAACTGCAGTTTTTGCAACCGAATATTGTTTATTAAACTCAATAAATGCCTGATGTGCAGGGTTGATTTTGTAATTATTAAAATCATTTAGGTTTTCGAAATCAATTGTTAAAACCAAATCAAATGCCCATGTAACTTCAACAACGTTGATACCAACTTCTAATGTTTTAATTTCTGGGATATGTAATTTTAGATTCTCGAGTTTCTCTTTTACAATTTCTGCATTTTTTAAATGCTCATCTTTATTTGCAGATTCTTTTAGTTTGAACATTATTATATGTCTAAGCATAAAATTTTAGTTTTAAAGATTTATTGCACTTTTTAGAAGTTTGTAACCAGAACTACTAATTTTAAGTTTTTCATTGTTATTAAGTACAGCAACATGATTTTCTTTGTCGTAATATTCTACTCGTAAAATGGTTTCTACGTTTAAAATATATGTTCTGTGTATTCTAATGAATTTAGCTGAATCAAGATGGGTTTCAAAATATTTCATGGTTTTTTCCTTCAGAAAATTTCCCGCTTTTGTATGCATTTTCACATAATCACCATCAGCTTCAAAATACAATATGTCTTCAACTGGAATAACCTGAATTTTTGATCCGGAACGAACTGCAATTCTTTCCATTTTACTCTGATTTGGTTCCAAAACTGTTAATGCAGAATTAATAATTGGTTGATTGTTTTGATTCTGAGAAATTTTTTCAAGAGCTTTATTTACTGCATTTGCAAAACGATCGGAACTAAAAGGCTTAAGCAAATAATCAATGGCGTTCGCTTCAAAAGCCTTTACTGCGTATTGATCAAATGCAGTAGTGAAAATTATTGCAGGTTTATGTTCAAGTAATTCTAAAATCTCTAATCCTGTAAGTTTTGGCATTTGAATATCCATAAAAACCAATTGTGGTTTTATTTCGTTTATTGCTTTTAATCCACTAAAACCATCAGAAAAAGTTCCAAGGATAGAAATTTGAGAAAACGATTTTAAATAATGTAACAACAGATCTGTTGCTGGCTTTTCATCTTCTATTATAATAGCTCTTATTTCCATACTATATATTTTGAGGAATTTGAATTTCAACAGTAAATATATTTTTCTCTTTGTTAAAATTTAATAAATTGTTTTGCTGAAACATTAATTTTAATCTTTCGCTTATGTTTTTTATTCCTAACCCGGTTCCTTGTCTCGATTTAGCCTCAGGGTCAAAATTATTTGTAATGTTAATTTTAAGGGAACCGTTTTCTGAAATACAATTTGTTGTTATTATAACCAATTCAGTACTTTCATACACTCCATGTTTGACAGCATTTTCAAATAGTGGTTGTAATATCATTGCAGGAACAAGCTTTTCCAAACATTTATCAGAAACATTAAATATGTGTTGCAATTTGTTGCCAAATCTTATCTGTTCAATTTCCAAATATCTTTTTGCATTTTCAATTTCTTCTTTTAGCGAAACCAGGCTACTCGAATCTTGCGAAATAGTGTATCTTAAAAAGTCTGAAAGTTTAATAATCATTTCTTGTGCTTTACCAGGATTTGTTATGGTTAAAGAGCTAATTGAATTTAAAGAATTAAATAAAAAGTGAGGATTAATCTGAGATTTTAAAAGATCTAGTTCTGTTGTTCTAATTATTTCGTTCAATCGTGCTTCTCTAATAGATCTTTCCTGCAAGTCGTTATAATAATTTATAATATAATAAATCAGTATTAAAATAGAGTAATAAAAAATTCCGCTAATAATTCTCCATGGCAAAGCTGTTGATAGAAATTTATCATACATTATATTATTTCCAGAAAATAACGAAAGAATAAAATCACCCAGAGAAATCCAAATTAGTAAAAGTAAAGTTACAGATGTAATGTGAGTAGTAAAGCCATTTAGCATCGGTGATTTATTGTAACGTGAGTGCGCAACAACATACCATAAAGATAGTCCGAAAAATGCAAATAAAGTATTGAAAATAAAACCATCTAATAATGAAAAAACAAATGGGATGTCATAAAAAAACAATAAAACAGATGCATGAATAACTGTTACCATTAGCCATGCACCTGCATATATTAAAAAATGTTGAAGACTCTTAAAAAAAGGGTGGTTCATTTGTTGCTAGTTAAATGACTTAATTTCTCCACCTCCAAAAACAACACTACCTTTAATTATTAATGTTTTACTGTTATCAATTATCTGATTATTGTTAACAAGCCTTTTGTCAGAAAATGCACCCATAATTGATGATACTTGAATTTGAATTTTCCAGTTAGAAGGAACGATTACTTCAACTCCTCCAAATACACAAGAAATATCCAAATAATTTTCCTGATCTGATAAAGTAGTTCTTGTTAAGTCAATTTTTGAACCGGCAAAAACATTAGAAATTTTTCCTCCTTTAAAGTTACAAGGTTGTATTATTCTATTACTACTTCCAAATATATTTGATTCGTCAATAACACCATCTTCTATTTTACTTCCACCTCTTATATGGCCATGATGGTGAGAAAAAGATTTAAAGAATACCCGTTTCAAAATCATTACAACTCCTATAAGTATTAGTAAAAATGGCCAGAAAAGATGAATGAAATTAAAATGAAATTCAATTAGTCGAGGAAGAAAAAAGAATGCTCCTATTGATGTTAGTATAACTCCTGCCCAAAATGAAGAACGATCAAAGAAATTTGCTAAACCAAGTGCAATTAATAATACTGGCCAAGAGAATATTAAATGTTTAAATGAAGGATCAAGTATACCGGTATTAAACCCAAGTAATAATAACCCGGCAGCTAGAATTATAAATCCGATAATAATCTTTTTCATACGTTTTTGTTTTGAACAAAAATAAGTGGTTGTTTCCATAATTGTAAATTTTTATTGATTTTATTTATTGGGTCAAACTTACATTCATTATAAAAGCAGATAAAGTGCTAATCTTCAAAAAGAATCAATTCCCCGATAAGTAAATAAAAAAAGGGGTTAAAATATAAACCTAACAGGTTTTAAAACCTGTTAGGTTTAGAAATTAAAAAACCGCCGATATTACTACCGCCGGTTTTTTCTGTTAAAAGTAATTGTATATTAGAAAGAGAAAGAAAGTCCTGCCGACCATGGGTAAACTTCTGGGCCTTCATTACTCTTGAGGAGGGACGATAAATTATAGTTTACAAATGCACTAATGCCATTGTAACCAACGCGCCCTGTTAAAGAATAAGTTATTGGCATTAAATGAAAGTCTTCGCGTTGTTTGTCTTTATTCTCATTACCGTTTATATCAAAAACTTGTTTTGTGTGAGTTCCAATTCTAAGACCTCCAATAATTCCGGCTGTGAAGTGTACGTTATTGTGACCTTCGTTTACAGGGATATGAAATTCTAGTAATAAAGGAATATTTAAGTAAGCCACAACCATTTTATTTTTTCGAAATTTTAAAACTGTATCTGTACTATATGTTAATTTTGTGGAGTCACCAATTAAAGTAATATTCTTCTCGAAACGATAATTGTTGAATTGTAGACCTGCTCCTGTAACAATACCTACATATTTTTTAAACAAACCTATATTAAATTCAGCAAAATTTATACTTAAACTCCATGATTTTGCTTGATTTAAATTTAGAAATTGGTCGCTGCTGTTTAGTGAAAATGAGTTGTCTCTATTTAAAAACCCGTTTAATCCTAAGTCAACTCCAGCCCAATGTCCGTTAAATCTGCTTCTTTTCAAAGAATCATTATCGTCTTCATCAGAAGTTTCTGTGGTGTCGTTGTCGTCAATTTTTACCAAATCGTCTTTATCCGAAATAATAATGATAGTGTTTTTACCCATTTTAAAAGTGGTGGTGTCTTTTTTCTCCTGAGCAATTAATGTTGTTGCTAGAAAGAATGCTGCTAAAATTACTGTAAGCTTTTTCATATTCTTAAATTTTAAAAGTTATTCGTGTTTAATTTTGTCATATGACGCACATGCATTTTGAAAAGTTACAGATGAAATCAAAGTTTTTTTCAATGAATTACAAAAAAGCTTCAATAAACGGGTTTTGTTATACAATTAATGCAGAAAACAATTCTGCTTTCTGCATTCAAAATAAACGAATAACAACTAATAATTGCTCTTTAGAATAAACCTTTTGAGCTTTTTTCATTGATTTTTTCGACCTCTTTGAGCTTTTTATTTACAGTTTTACCTTTATTAAAACGATAACTTACTTCTAACATTAGCATGTTTTTTAATAAATCGATATTATTCCATTTGTTTTCTGTGTAGGTATCTGTTTTAATATAGCTTCCTTGGTTAAAATCGACACCCCATGTTAAAGGAGTAAAATATAATAACATTATACTTAGTTTTTCTTTAAAAAATGGTTGTTGAACAAACAATATCCAGAAATCGTTATCGCCTTTATTATATCCTTGTGCGGTTATATATTTTCGCATATTGTTTTGAAACTGGAAACCCGTAACTGTTTTGTGTTTCTGATTTTGATATATAAATTGACTGGACATTGACCAATCGCGAATAAAATGTGTGTGATTGCTATAGTTTATACTGCTTTCGAAAAAATCGAAACTTGATTGAAGTGTTAGGCTTTTGCTGAATGGAATTGTTATACTTGATTCAACTCCATAGTTTTTATAATACCCTGCATTACTATAATTGTATTCAAAAATATTATCAGGTCTTAATATGCCAATTTCTGTAATGTAATTATTTGAGAAATGATAATATGGTTCTATTGTTATTAATCCTTGAAGTATTGTTGTTTGTAATGAAATTTTATTGGTTACTTCTGGTCGTAACTTAGGATTTCCAGTTCTTACACTTTCCATGTCGAGTAAATAAGTGTATGGATTAGTTTGTCCAATGTTAGGATAATTACTACTCGCCCTATATTTTGCTTTTATATTTAGCATTTTTGATACATCAAATTTTATATCTGCATAAGGTTGAAATATTAAATATGAATTCTTCTGTCCATCTGCATTTGGTGTGCTTGTTTCGCTGGCACCTCCAAGTTTTATGCTTATTTTTTTTGTTGCTTTCCATGAATAATATGAATAAAGTTTATGGCGGAAATCTTTATATTTAAAATTACTATATGCTGTATCAACTGAAAAATTACTGTTTAAATTTTCTGAAGTATTTCCATAACCAATCTGTAAATTTGTTTTGTTTTTAAAAGTATGTAGGTATTCTGCATAAAATTTTGTGCTGTATTTAATGTCTTTTCCTTCTTCATTTCTGGGAGTTATAAATGTACCTTTATATTCGTTAGTGTAGTTGTTAGTGTAATTGGAGAAAGTGAAATTTGAGTTTATAACATTGTTCTCATTTAGTTTGCCTTCATAAAAAAGAGAATTATAAGAATTATAGTTATTGGATTTATTTCTAGATTCTGTATTAAAAACGTCAATCAAGCTATCGTTTTTTGTATATGTTACTTTATATAATTCTTCTGATGTATTATTTGTTTTTGGTTGTGTCATAAGCATGCTTTCAAAGCTTATTGTATGTTTCGGATTAATATAATAGTCTGTTCCAATGGTATAGTAATTATATAATTGTTTAACTTTTGTATTCAGGTCATCATTTGAAATTGGATTTCGCTCTATTATTAAACCATTATTATATTCTTTTTTACCCGTTGAGTTTAAGTTAAAATTATTATAGCTATTATTAAATTTACCGTAAACATTTACTTTGTTATAAACATAGTTTACCGTAGCCGATATATTATTTTGAACAGGAATATATTCTTTTTTTATAGCATCAGGATCTGCCATAGTACGATCGCTGATAAATATTTCTGTTCCGCGATAGTCTTTTTTAAGTATAATGTTAATTACTGCAGAATACCCTTCGAGAGCATATCTTCCTCCTGGGTCGCGAATTATTTCTACTTTTTTAAGCCGGTCAGGCGAAAGATTTTTCACATATTCCTGATCTTTTTCAATTCCATCAACTAATATTATAACTTTACTATCATTATCTACTTTAATGGAATTGTTATATCTGTCATAATCAACGCCGGTCATTTTATCTAAAACTTCTTTTGTGTTTGACGCTCCCGATTTCATTTTATCTGTAACTACCTGGATGTCTCTGTCTATTTGATTTTCTCTTGAACTTTCAGATATAGAAACTTCTTTAAGTGAATTTACATTTGGTTCTAATTTAATAACACCAATAAATTTGTTTTGTGTTACGGTTATTAACTCAGAAGTATCATTGCCATAACCAATAAAGCTATATACAAAACGATAATAACCACCATCTAATGAAACGGAAAAATATCCCTTGTTATTTGTTACTGCTCCTGTTATTAAACTGTCTTTTGCATTTAATATTGAAATATTACAAAACTCTAATACTTCTTTTGTTTGATTATCTTTGACTTGTCCGGTGATTTCGATTTTATCTTGCGCAAAAATAATGCTATAAGATAAGCTAAAAAGTAAAATTGTAAAAATAAATTTCATGTTGTTAATTTAAAAAATAATAAAGAGTAATATTATTTATGTGTTGTTCTCGAAAAACCTAATTTGCCAATATTAAATGAGAAATGTTTAGTGTGGTTTTTCTTATCTGTTTTATTTTCTACAGAAATAGGTGTTCCGGTTATATATTCCAAGCCTTTACTTCCTGCTTCAACAACATCCCAAACACCAATACTTGCTATGCCAGAATTTTTTGCAGTTATAGAAGCATAAGGAACACTTTCAATCATATCTCGAAAATGTGAATATTTAGAGCTAGCAAAAACAGCTTCCATTGGTTTATTAAGATCTTCTTTGCTTGGGTTATTATTAGAAGCAGTGTAGTTATTTGTTACATTAATCAAATTTGATTTCTCAATAACATTTTGTTTTTTGTGCGATGTGTCAGGTGCAATTAATTGATTATTGTGAGCGATTGAATTTAAAGTGTCAATATATTGAATCGCTTTTAAAGTGTTATTTGTTTTTATTTGCTTCTTATTTGTTATAGCAAAGTTCTTGTTAGTTGAATTATCAATAATTATTTTCTGTTTTTGGGGAATTGTTATTTGATTTGGTTTATTTGAATTTGCAAACATTTTACCAGTATGTGTTTGTTTTCCCAATAAACCCGAGTTAAATGCTATAAGCACTAATAAAGCAACTGCTGCTACAGCTGGAATTATTCTTGTGAAAACGATTTTTGAAGTTGTAAGTGTTTTTCTTTTTAAAGAAGATTTATGCGGGAAAACGATAGATGTATCAGGCTTTAGAATAGTTTGATTAAATAATTCGAATTCTTTTTTGAATTTTGTGTTATTTTGTAATTTGTTAAATTGTTTTACTTCAGTTGAGCTTAACTTGTTTTCGATTATATTTATGCAAAGTTGATTTATTTGTTCAGTTGTTATTTCAATTTGTTTTAAAGAATCTTTAGCAGAAAACTCAATAGTTAAATCAGGCTTAAGTATTGTAAGTTCAAAAAGTTTAAATTCTTTTTCGAGTTCGGGATGTAGTTTAAATTGATTTTTAAGAATAATTATTTCGTCTTTGTTTAAATTATTCTCGATTTTTCCAATACAAAGTTCGTCAAATTTTTCTTTAGTAATTTCAACTTCATTGATAGTCTTTTTTAAATTATTCTTAGAATTAAATGAAATTGTTTCAGGCTCTAGCTTTATTTCTTTAACCAAATTTAATTCTTCTTCAAGGTCTGGGTTTTCAGCTAAAAAAGCCATAAATTCGAGCAAATCACCGCGCGAAAGATTATTGTCGAGGTAGTCGACAAAATACAATTCGTAATTTTTGCGGTTGATTTTCATTTTTATATTTTTTACACTAGAACTGACATGCTGCCAATATATTCTTTTAAAAATACTCTTGCTCTATAAATATATACTTTCACTTGGGCTTCTGATAATCCTGTTATTTCAGAAATCTCGTCATACGAATAACCTTCGTAATCTCTAAGTAAAATAACAGAACGTTGATCCTCAGGAAGCTTTGCAATTGCTTTATTCAAAATTTCACCAATATCAGAATAACTGCGGTTGGTTGAATATTGCGATTGATCTGCCTGTTCAAAATTCACTATTCTTTTATTTTTTCTAATCGAGTCAATCATTGTGTGGTAAGCAGTTGTGAAAATATATGATTTTACTTTTTCAAAATTTACATTTTTTACATTAATCCAAAGTTTTTCAAACGTATCTTGAATAATATCTTTAGCCTGATCGGTGTTTCTAATGTTTTTTAGAATAAACCTATAAGCCCCATCAGAGTGAGTATCTACAGCTATATTATATTCTTCAGTTGTCATTCAGCAAGTACGTTTTCGGGAATATGACGGAGCAAGTTACGGAAAAGTTACAGCGAAGAAAAAGATTTTTATTCAAAAATAAATGCAAGTATTCCTAAAATTATTAAAATAAGGCCAGTAATAGCTTTTTCGTGATGTTCTAAAAAATGAGAATTTATTTTTTTAATGCCTTTTATTCCTAGATAAACCAAAATCAACATTAATAAAACTGTAGTAAAGGTATAAACAACCGAAACAATTAAAATTCCAATCCAACCAATTGAGCCAGCTTGAAAGTAATATGCTTCAAGTTCAACGCAAGGGGTTAAAAACATTGCTATACTTAGCGAAATAAGAATAGCCCATTTTGATTTTCTTCCCATGCTATTATTCTCAACCTTAAAATGAGAATGTTCGTGTTTATGATGATGAATAGAATTTTTAATCTCAATTATTAAATAAATTAAACCAACAGTCACAAGAATTGCTGGGGCAATTATTTTTGAGATGATTTCATAATTACTGGCAAGTTTATAGCCAATAAATCCTACTATAATTCCTATTATAACTGTACTTAAAGTATGCGCAAAACCTGTAATTAACGTAGCAAATAATGTTTCTTTTACCGACCATTTTTCTGTTTTACTAATAGCAATTAATGGTATCCAATGGTTTGGGATAGATGCGTGAATTAAACTTAAAACCAAACTTCCAATAAAAATTTGCCACATTTTAATGTCTTTTAAGACTGTAAAAGTAGAATTTTAAATATTATTTATAATGGTATATTGGCTGTAATTATTATAAAACAGAAGATAAATAGCTTAAATAATAACAAATAATATCTTTTATGTAAAAATAATCGTTACATTTTTTTGGAATTAATAAAAATACTTTACCTTTGCACTCCCAACAAAAAGGGATGTTCTTTTAATTATGGCCCGTTCGTCTAGGGGTTAGGACGTCAGGTTTTCATCCTGGAAACAGGGGTTCGATTCCCCTACGGGCTACAAACATTAGTTTAAAATTAGAAAATTATGGCAAACCATAAATCGTCAAAAAAACGCATTCGTCAAACCGAAACACGTCGTGTTGAGAATAAATATTACGCAAAAACCACCCGTAACGCTGTAAAGGTATTACGCGAAACTACTGACAAAAAAGTTGCTGCTGAGTTATTGCCAAGAATTTCTGGTTTACTTGATAAACTTGCAAAAAAGAAAGTTATTCATTTAAACAAAGCTTCAAATCTTAAATCAAGCCTTACATTACATGTAAACAACTTGAAGTAAAAAATATTTACTTATTTAATTAAAAAGTCTTTCTATTTTTGGGAAGACTTTTTTTTATGGAAAAACCCGAAAAATTCAGTATCAAAAATTGGTCAATTGAAGACCGCCCTCGCGAAAAACTTCTTTTAAAGGGCACTTCAAGTCTTTCTCCGGCTGAACTTCTTGCTATTCTTATTGGTAGCGGAAACAGAGAAGAATCTGCAGTCGATTTATCAAAAAGAATTTTACGATTAGCTAATGATAATATTAACGAACTTGCTAAATTTGATATAGATACTTTAAAAAAAGTAAAAGGAATTGGCGAAGCAAAAGCAGTTATAATAGTTGCTGCACTGGAATTAGGTCGTCGTCGTAATGCAGAAAAGGCCATTGAGCAAGAAACAATAGTTTCGAGCAAACAAGCGTTTGAGTATTTGCAATCGATTATTGGGGATTTAACTCACGAAGAATCACATTTTTTAACATTAAATCAGGCAAGTAAAATTATAGCACATCATAAATCCAGTCAGGGTGGAATGGCTGGAACGGTTATGGATCCACGTCTTATTTTGAAACAAGCTTTAATGGATGGTGCGTCTAAAATTATTCTTGCACATAATCACCCTAGTGGAAATCTTCAACCAAGCGAGGCCGATAAAAATATTACAAATAAAATAAAAGAATCAGCAAAATTAATGGATATTGCTCTTTTAGATCATCTTATAATTACTCAGCAATCGTATTTTAGTTTTGCTGACGAAGGATTACTTTAAAAATTGTAACTGATTAAAATTTCAATAAAAATAGATGTTACTAATTTACACACCAATTAATACTAAGAGGTTAAACTATATTTTAAAGTTTTTCTTTGGACAATTAATTGGTTGCGATTTTAAAGTTACAACTGTTTTTAGTGAGTATTCTGATTATTCTGGACCGCGAATTAATTATTCCGATAAAAACAGTTTGGGAAGTATATGGATTTCTTCGTCAGAAATTATGTTTTCAGATACAATTATACAATTTGAACTAGAAATTGCAGAATCTGTATGGGGAAAAATTATATTTCCAAAATCCGAAAACAAAGAAATACCATTTGATGTATTTGCAGCATCGTTTTATTTAGCAAGTCGTTATGAAGAATATTTGCCTTTTTCTGTCGATTCGCATGGTCGATTTTCACATGAATCGTCAATTGCTTTTAAAGCAGGATTTTTACAAAAACCGATAATTAATATTTGGGCAGAAAAATTTCGCAAAATTCTTTTTGCAAATTATCCGGAACTAGTTTTTAAAAAACAAAATTTTAATTTTATTTCAACAATTGATATTGATAATGCTTTTGCATATAAGGAAAAGGGATTTATTAGAACTTCAGGTGGTTATATTCTTTCCTTATTAAAAGGAAAAACAAAAGATTTTAAACAAAGATCAAATGTTTTAAATGGAAAGATACAAGATCCATATGATACCTTTGATTATATTCGAGTGAAGCATTTGCCAAATAAAATTAGCCTAAAGATTTTTATTCTAGCAGGAAAGTATTCAAAATATGATAAAAATGTAAAGCTTTCTAGCCCGTTATTTTCAAAAGTCATTAAAGAACTATCAGGTTATAGTGAAATAGGAATTCATCCATCATATCTTTCAAATTTTAAAGAGACATTAACTGAGGAAAAGAAAAACCTAGAAAAGGTAATAGAAAATAAAATTTCAATTTCCCGTCAGCATTTTTTAATGATGAAACTTCCAGAAACATATCAAAAGCTTATAGAAAATGAAATTAAAATTGATTTTTCAATGGGCTATTCAGATGTTGTTGGATATAGAGCCGGAACCTGCTCGCCATTTTATTTTTTTGATATTAAAAAAAATCAGGAAACAGAACTTTTAATTTATCCCTTTGCATGGATGGATAGAACATTGCGACAACATTTACAGTTATCGCCTAAAGAAGCAATTGAATTTATTAATAAAAACATTGCTGAAATTAAAGAATTGAATGGCACATTTGTATCTTTGTGGCATAACGAATCGCTTGGCGATATTGGCTATTGGAAGGGTTGGAAAGCCGTTTTTGAAAACATGATAAATAATGCAAATAAAAGTTGAAGATTCAATATTTACAACATAAAAAGATAGATTTTAAAAAATGGGACGAATGCATACGAAAATCCATTAACGGAAATTTATATGCTTTTTCCTGGTATTTGGACATTGTTAGTAAAAATTGGAATGCACTTGTTTTAAATAATTATGAAGCAGTTATGCCAATCACTCATTCTTCAAAAATGGGAATTTCATTTTTGGCACAACCATTATTTGCACAGCAATTGGGGTTGTTTTCAACAAAAGGAACAACTTTAGAAATACTAAACGATTTTATTGCTGCAATTCCTAAATCATATAAATACATTGAAATAAATTTAAATAAATACAATGTATTAGATGCAGCTATAAAGGGAATAAAAAAGAATCATAATTTTGAATTAGATTTGATTTATACTTACGATCAGCTGTTCAAAAAATTTTCAGAAAACACCAAGCGAAATATTGGAAAATCTATTAATAATGGTTTATCAATTATTCCTAATACATGCACTGTTAACGATTTTGTGAGCTTAATCAAAAATAATATTGGTGTAAAAGTTGAAAATGTTCCTTCTGAAAAATATAACGACATTAAAAAAATAATAAATTTCGCAATTCAAAATAATTTTGGCGAAATAGTAGCAACTTATAATGTTAAAAATGAATTAGTTGCAGCAGCTTTTTTTATGTTTTCTCATAAGAAAGCAATTTATCTTTTTGCCGCCTCTACCGAAGAAGGAAAAGAAAAAAGAGCAATGTTTCTTATTCTTGACGAATTCATTAAGAAATATTCAGAAAAAAATTTAATTTTAGATTTTGAAGGATCAAACATAGAAGGGCTTGCTAGATTTTATAAAGGATTTGGTGCAACAGACTGTGAGTACTTGACAATTAAGCAGAACCGTTTGCCATTTCCACTAAAATTGTTTAAAAAGTAATAAGATGGAAATAAAAATACTAAGCGAAAAAAACACGGTTTTAAACCAGTTCATTTCAGAAATAAGAGATGTAAGTGTTCAAAGTGATAGTTTACGTTTTCGTCGTAATATGGAACGCATTGGCGAAATAATGGCTTATGAAATTAGTAAACAACTGGTTTACGAAGAAAGAGAAGTAACAACCCCTTTGGGTATAGCAAATGTTGTTGTACCTGCAGAAAAACCCGTTTTGGCAACAATTTTAAGAGCTGGATTACCACTTCATCAAGGAATGTTAAATTATTTCGATGGTGCAGATAGCTCTTTTATTAGTGCTTTTAGAAAATATAGTAAAGATGGATCATTTCATATTGAATTAGAATATATTTCTTGTCCTGGTTTAGATGATAGAACATTAGTTTTGTGCGATCCGATGTTGGCAACCGGTTCATCAATGATATTAGCATTTAATTCACTTTTGAAAAACGGAAAACCACGACATACACATATTGTTACAGTTATTGCTTGTAAAGATGGAATTAACTATATGCAAAAACATTTGTGTTCTAAAAATGTTACTTTATGGGCAGCTGCAGTCGACGAAGAATTAACTGTAAAATCATTTATTGTACCTGGCCTTGGTGATGCTGGCGATTTGGCTTATGGTAACAAAGAACATAATTATTAAATCTCAGTTGAGAAATTCAATTGACGATTAACAATGTTCTATAAAATATCAATATTAATTCTGGTTAGTTCTGTAAAATTTATTTTTGCTTTTCCTTTAGCATTTGGTTATAAGTTTGCCTTTATTGAAACGCTTTGTTATACTTCGGCAGGAGGTATTTTGGGTGTAATATTCTTTGCATTTATTTCCGATGAATTGATAATTTTTTATAATTGGTTTATTCATGTTTATATGCACAATCACCCAAAATCAAGGGTTTTTGCAAAAAGTATAAAAGATAGATATAGAAAAATATTTCCAGCTAAAGAGAAAAAAATTTTTAGCAAAAAATCAAAACGCTTTGTTAAAATTAAAAAGTCGTGGGGATTAGTAGGAGTCGCTATTTTAACCCCTTTAATTTTGTCAATTCCAATCGGAACTTTTTTAGCTATTAGATTTTTTAAAAGAACTAAAAAAACTATTATTATTCTTTGTACTTCAGTAATTTCTTGGTCTTTATTGTTAAGCAGTATCTTGCATTTTACCAATATTAGATTTTAGTTGCCGTACATTTATCCTCACATTCTTTTAGTAAATTGCTTATGCTTTTGTTTAATGTTGGATGAATCCAATCAGGTGCAATTTCCATAATGGGTAAAAGAGTAAACTTTCTTAAATGCATCCGTGGATGAGGTATATTAAGCTCGGGAGTATCTATAACAATATTCCCAAAAGAAATAATATCTATGTCAATAATCCTGTTTTCGTAACCGTTTTTATTTGATCGTTCTCTGCCAATTCCGCTTTCAACTTTGTTAAGTTGTTTAATTAATTCGGTGGGAGATAGTTTAGTCTCTATAGAAATGGCCATATTATAAAAAGGCAAATCTGATGAAAAACCCCATGGCTCAGTTTCGTAAATACTAGATTCAATTAAAACTCTACCTGCATTTTGGTTTATAAGAATAATAGAATTTTTTAAATTCTTAAGTCTGTTGCCAATATTTGTACCTAAAAGTAATATTACAGAATTCATAAAAATAACATTATACTATAATGCTGTTGCAGAATATCCTGCTTTTTTTACCAATTGAAGTATTTCTGCTTCTGTAATATTTTCGAATGTAACAGTTAAAACTTTATCGGCATGTGCTAAATCAGTATCCCATGATTTAATACGGGGCTCGTTTTTGAAAATAACATCAACTTTGGAACTACATCCACTGCATTTAAAATTTGTTTTAAATTGTTTTGTTTCCATATTTATATTTAGGGTTTTTGATTTAGGAAAGTTTATTTGTGAAAATCTGTTTTATCAGTTTAATCTGCGTTGCCATTTTTTATTTTTAATCTGTTATAATATCTCTTTGGCGCAAGTCTGTGACTTGTGACAAAACTACAATATTTGAAAGGAGATGGCGGGTCAGGCCTGCCATGACGATAATATATTGTTTTTTAACTGCATTAATTTGTATAATCAGCGTCATCAGTGTTGTCATTATTTAGAACTTAACATAACGTAATCTTAAACTATTCATTATAACAGAAACGGAACTTAATGCCATTGCAGCACCGGCAATCATCGGATTTAACAAATAATCAAAGAATGGGTATAAAATTCCTGCAGCAACTGGAATGCCAATAACATTATATACAAATGCCCAGAAAAGATTTTGTTTTACTGCCCTGATTGTAAATTTCGATAATTTAATTGCCTGTGAAACTTTAATGGGGTCGGATGTAACAAGTGTTATATCTGCAACATCTATTGCTATGTCAGATCCTTTACCCATTGCCATGCTAACATTTGCTTCGGTAAGTGCTTGTGCATCATTAATTCCGTCGCCAATCATTGCAATTATTTTTCCTGATTTTTTTAGATTAATAACATATTCTGCTTTTTGTGATGGTAACAATGCTGCTTCAAAATTATCTAAATCTAATTTTTCTGAAACAATTTTTGCCGTTTGAATATTATCTCCAGTTAAAAGAATAGTTTTTATTCCCATTTCTTTTAACATTGTTATGGCTTTTACAGCACTGTTTTTTATTTTATCGGTTAAAGCAATGGCAACAATAATTTTATTTCCCAATCCTGCATATACTACCGTATATCCTAGTTTTAATAATCTTTCAGATTCGTTAATAATGTGCAAGCTTGGTTTCATTCCTAAGTTATCCAGAAATTTTATACTTCCAATGCCTATAGAATTATTTGCAATTTCTGCAGTTATTCCCATTCCTGCATGGTTTTTAAAATTGATTATATTTTCAATTTTAAATTCTTTTTGTAAAAAGTATTGTGAAATAGCTTTTGCCAAAGGGTGCTCTGAAGCTGATTCTGCCGATAAAATTGCGGTAATATTAATGTCAGAGTTATATCCAAGTTCCCAAACTATTTTTTCAACTTCTGGTTTTCCTTCTGTTAGAGTGCCCGTCTTATCAAATGCAACTACAGAAATTTTGCAAGCATTTTCAAGACTTGCTGCATCTCTTATTAAGATTCCGTTTTCGGCTCCTTTTCCTATGCCAACCATTATTGCAGTTGGTGTTGCTAATCCAAGTGCGCATGGACAAGCAATTACTAAAACTGTAACTAATGATAATACTGCATGAGTAATAAATGGGAAACCTCCAATAAAAATCCATAAACCAAAACTTAATAATGCTATTCCCATAACAACAGGAACAAATATTCCTGCAATTCTATCAGCTAAATTCTGAACTGGTGCTTTTGATCCCTGCGCATGTTTTACTGCTTTAATAATCTGTCCTAATACCGAATTATTCCCAACACCTGTTGCCTCAAAAATAAAAGCTCCAGATTGATTAATAGTTCCGGCAAAAACTTTTTCACCTTTTATTTTTTCATTTGGAATTGGTTCACCGGTAATTGCACTTTCATCAACAAATGATTGTCCAGACACTAAAATTCCATCTACCGGAATTCTTTCGCCTGGCCTTACTTTAATAATCATACCCGGTTCTGCAACTCGTAAATCAATTTCTCTTTCTTCATCTCCATCAATAATTGCAATAGTTTTTGGTTGAAGCCCTATAAGATTTTTTAAAGCTGATGAGGTTTTTAATCTTGAGCGCGCTTCAAGAAGTCTGCCTGTTAAAATAAAACTTATAATAATAGCTGCCGATTCATAATAAACATGTGCTTCAACGCCATTCGAAACAAGCCATTGTGGATAAACGGTATTAAGTAAACTGAAAAGAAATGAAAATCCAGTACTTAATGCAACAAGCGTATCCATGTTTGCTTTTCCATGGCTTGCTTGTTTAAATGCAATTTTATAAAAAGATTTTCCAAAAAATATAATTACACAAAAAGTAAGTATCATCATTATCCAGTTCAAATTATGGTAATGATGAAAAAACATGGCCATTATAAATACTGGAACAGAAAAAGCAAAAGAACCAATAACATCTCTGGTTAAAGCCTTAATCTCATTTAATTGTTCTTTTTCTACAATATTTTCAGATTCGGATTCAAGAATTAAATTATAACCAAATGCATCAACAGCATTTTTAAAATCAACTGGACTAACAATTTCAGAGTTGTAGTTTATCTGTACGGTTCTTGTTGCAAAATTTACAGAAGCATTATTTATTCCTTTAACGCTGGACAATGATGATTCAACAGAAATGGCACATGCAGCACAAGCCATTCCCGAAACCGGATATTCAACAGATATATTATTTTTTGATTCCAAATTTGGAATTTAAAGAAAACAAAGATAAGGTTTAATAGATGTTTTTAAATGAAGTTTTCTTATTTTTTTCTTATTTTAAACTTTCAAATTAAGTCAAAATATTATCTTTACATAAATATTGAAATACATGCAAAGCAAAGCACCAAAGTCAACTGTTAATGTTGAAAGTGAAAATAAATTTAAATCACTTTTTTATAATTCACCAACAGGAATTGCTCTAATTGATATTAATGGAATTGTTAAAGAAGTTAATACAGTTATTTTATCTTTACTTGGTTCGCCTTCTGCCGAAGCAACTATTGGAATAAATGTACTTGAATTCGAGCCTCTTGTTAATGTTGGATTTGCTGACGATTTTAAAAAATGTTTAAAAACAGGGACCATAGTAAGCAAAGTAGTGTATTATGTTACCAAATGGAAAAAAGGGATATTTGTTCAATATACATTATCGTCAATTTCTAAAAATGAAGGACTTATTTCGGGTGTAATATTAAATGTTATTGATGTTACTGCGCAAAAAAATGCTGAAGAAAAAGAGAAGAAACATTTTAGTGATCTTGAATTCATTACCAAATCTGCAACCGAAATACTTGAACTTCAGACAAGCACTAATCCGTTGTATTTTATTGGCGAAAAATTAAAATCATTACTTGGAGATAAAACAGTTATCATTAATAAGTATTTTGCCGAAACAAAATCATCTTCTATCGAGTATGCTTTCATGACAGAAGAAAGAAAAAAGGAATTTAATGAATTATTAAATAAAAATATTGAAAGGCTAAAATTTAATAAGACTCCACCGCCTGTTCATCAGTTAAATTATACGAAGAAATTGATAGAATTAGATCCTGTGGATTTTTTTATTAATGCATGTTTTTTCCCCGAAAAGGAATCAAAGAAAATTATTGAACTACATAATGTTAGTAAAGTTTATTTTATGGGTATTTGCCCAGAAAATAATTTATTGGCAAGTTTAATTATAATAACTTATAATAACGAAATTATTGATAACAAAGAAGTAATTGAAACATTTATCAATCAAACTTCTATTGTACTTCAGCGACAATTTGCTCTTAAAAATTTAAGTGAAGCCGAACGTTTATATAGTAATACTTTAAACTCAATTAGTGAATTAATACATGTAACAGATCGAAATCAAAATGTAATATTTGCAAATTCTGCACTTAAAAATATATATATAAACTTGGGGCTTGATTCTAATATTGAAGGAAAAAACATTAAAGAAGTATTTCCATTTTTAACAGATAGCATTATTGAGAATTATAAGAGAGTAATAAACGATAAAACTCCAGTTTTTTCAGAAGAAACCAATTTCATAAATGGTAGAGTTTTTCATACCGAAACAATTATTACTCCTGTAATAGAAAATGAAGAAGTTACTCGACTTATAACCTCTGTTAGAGATGTTACCCAAAATAAGCTTTCCGAATTAGAAATTAAAGTATTAAAAGAGCTTAATGAAAGTGTTATTCAGAACATGAACGAAGGCATTTTTATGGAAGATGAAAATGGGATAATTGTTATGGTTAATCCTTCTTTTTGTAAAATGGTAGGTAAAGACAGAGAAAAGCTGATAGGTAAATCAGCATTGTCTATTATTCCAATAAAATTACAAAATAAAGTAAAGTTTGCTAAATCAAATCTAATTTCATATAGGGATCATGCTTTTGAAATTGAATTTAATAATAAAGCTGGTTCAAAAATTACAGCAATTCATAGTTTTGTGCCAATTTATCATGATAACAAAATAAAAAATATTGTTTCAGTTTTTACTGATATTAGTAATAGAAAAACAATGGAGCAGGATCTTATTTCTGCTAAGGAAAAAATTGAAGAAAGTGAAGAAAAGTTTAGAGCAATATTTGAAACTGCAAGTGATGGAATTCTATTGTCAGATGCAATTACTAATAAATTTATTTTTGCTAATCCACAAATGTGTAATTTAACAGGGTATAATTATAAAGAGTTGCTAAGTATTGGCATTAAAGAACTTTATCCTTTTAATAATTTGGAAGAAGCTTTAGCTCGTTTTCAGAAACAGCTTAAAAATGAAATTAGTGTAGTTGAAGATATACCTATTCTTAAAAAGAATGGTGATTTAGTTTATTGCGATATAAATTCTTCTGTTATGGAAGTTAGTGGAAAGAAATTTTTACTAGGTTTTTTTCGCGATGTAACAAAGAGAAAAATAGCTGATCAGGAATTGTTAAAATCAAAAATAAAAATTGAGGAAAGTGAAAAGAAATTCAGGGAGCTTTATGAGAAATCTGGGGATGCTATTTTAATTATAAACAATGGATTGTTTGTTGATTGCAATCAAGCAACAGTAGACATGTTAAAATATAAAAGTAAAGAAGAATTTTTGCAAGTTCATCCTTCGGTATTATCACCCGAAATTCAGTCTGACGGAAAGAGTTCAAAAGAAAAAGCAGAAGAAATGATGAATAGTGCATTAAATAAAGGCACACATAGGTTTGAATGGGATCATAAAAAATCTGACGGAGAAGTTTTTCCGGTTGAAGTTTTACTAACTGCAATTTCAAACGAATCAGATAATAAAGTTATACATACTGTTTGGAGAGATATAACTGAAAGAAAAAATGCAGAGGAAGCCCTTATTAAAAGTGAAAACCATTTACGTAATATTTTAGAATTATCAAATTTAGCGATGGCGATTATAAGTTTTGATGGTACTATAGAATTTATAAATAAGCAGGCTGTTAAGACTTTTGGATATTTACATGAAGAAATACCTAATATGGATAGTTGGTGGAATTTAGCATATCCTGAAGAGAAATACCGAAAGCAAACAATAGAGCAATTTATGGGCTTGGTGAATAAAGCGATAGTTGAAAACTGTGAAATTGAACGCCGCGAATATTACCCAACATGTAAAGATGGTATCATAAAAACAATGATAATTTTTGGTGTTGTAGTTGAGAATAAGATTTTTGTAATGTTTGATGATATTTCTGAGCGTAAAGAAGCAGAGTTGGAACTAATAAAAACCAAAGAAAAGGCGGAAGAAAGCGATATGCTTAAGTCTGCATTTTTATCAAATATGAGCCATGAGTTAAGAACACCTATTAATGGAATTATTGGTTTCTCAAATCTTCTTTTAAAACCTGATAACACTTTAGAAAAAAAGGAAAAATATGTTTCCCAGATAAATGCCAGCACATCAATGCTACTAAGGTTAATTGAGGATATTATTGATATTGCTAAAATAGAATCGGGAAGTTTAACTATTGAAAAAGCACCTTGCAGACCATTTGATATATTAAAAGAGTTGTTTACGCTGTATCAGCAAGAGCTTAAAGCAAGAAATAAGGAAAATATACAATTAG
The DNA here is from genome assembly GCA_903837285.1 of uncultured Bacteroidota bacterium. Classification (GTDB taxonomy): domain Bacteria; phylum Bacteroidota; class Bacteroidia; order Bacteroidales; family GWA2-32-17; genus GWA2-32-17. The sequence goes on from CAILUD010000010.1 coordinate 132,886, forward strand.
TGTTTAATAAGTATTCTGATTCGAATTTCACTATTGTTACTGATCCTTTTAGGTTAAGGCAAGTTCTTTTAAATTTATTATCCAATGCTGTAAAATTTACTAGTCAGGGAAAAATTGAATATGGGTTTTCTTTAGAAAATAATGAGCTTTTGTTCTATGTTAAAGATACTGGCATAGGTATTAAACAGGAAAATATAAAACTTATATTTGAGCGTTTTGCTCAGCTAGAATTATCTTTATCTCGAAAATTTGGAGGTACTGGATTGGGATTAACAATATCCAAAAATATAGTCGAACATTTAGGAGGAAAAATTTGGGTGGAATCAGACTTAGAAAAAGGAAGTTCTTTCTTTTTTAATATTCCTGCAGAAATAATTCCTGCTACTGAAAATGTTCTGGAGAATGTTATTTTTAATCCTAATCAATATCAGTGGGGTAAATTTACTGTTTTAGTCGCTGAAGATGACGACTTAAATTTTATGTTTATTGAAGAAATGCTTTCCGAAACTAAAATTAAATTAATTAGAGCCAAAAATGGACTTGAGGCAATAGATGCAGTTAAGAATAATTCCGAAATTGAACTTGTTTTAATGGATATTCAAATGCCATTTATGGACGGATATCAAAGTACAAGAGAAATCTTATTGATTAAACCACATCTTCCAATTATAGCCCAAACTGCCTTTGCATTAGCAAGTGAAAAAGAACTAAGCTTTAAAGCAGGATGCATTGATTATATCTCAAAACCTTTGGATATGGAAGAATTGCTTATTAAAATTAAGAAGTATTTACCAGTAAAGTTTTAATTACCACTTGCCAAATCCCTGGTCTGTGGCTCACAGACCACGGTGTGGCATTAATTTTTAATTACGTAATTTCCTTTTTTGTCAACAGTAAATGAAGGAACCGTTTTATTTTTTTCAAAGTTATCATAAGCTGGTTTTAAACTTTCCCAAAAGGTAATAAGAGAACTGTTGTTTTTTTTGAGTACTACAATATTTTCTGTTGTCATTTTACAGGGATAAATATGTACAGGTACCTTTTCTTGTCCGTGCGACTTTGCCTCAATAGCAAAAATATAAAGCTCCTTAATTTTTTCGTCGGTAAGTGGAACACAGCCTATTGTTACACAACTACCATGAATAAATATATCTCCCCCTGGTTGTGTTCCTGCAGTTACTATTTTGTCGGCCTGATTAGGAAAATTAAGTCCTAATGAAAGATAAAAATTACTATAAGGATTAAATCTGTTTATAAAATAAAAACCTTCCGGAGTTTGTCCGTCACCTTGTAATCTTTTTGGTCCTAATTCGCCAGAGCTTGAACATATTTTGTAATCTGTTATGTGTGAATAAATTTTAACGGTTTTTGATTTAGCCCAAAGTTCAACAATTTTCTCTTGTTTAAATACTCTAATATAAATATCAATGTTAAAATTTTCTATTTTGTTATCAGAAAGTAATTTTTTAACTATTGCTTCTTTTTCAGAATATGCAGTCTTAACTCTAGAGTTTTTTCTTTGTTCGCTAACAAAAGTCTGTGCAATTCCTGAAAAAGTCATTAAAGTTATCAATAATATGAATATTGATTTTTTATTCATTAAAAGATTTTAGTTTTTTCGTTACCCAAATACATCATAAACACAACTTTTTTTGCCATTTCACCATCGCTTTTCACATAATGTCTTACTGGGCCAATACCTGTAATAACTTTTTTAATTGCCAAAGTATTGGAGTCATAATACCAGTCTTCAACAAAAATTATGCTTGAAATTTCTTCTGGATTTATTTCTCGTTTAATAATTTTAACTTCTTGTTTGCCGGTTTCTGGGTTATCTAGATAAATAGTGTCTGTTGTTACACCAAAGTTCATGTCTATTTCCTGACGGGTTAATTCTTTTTCAATGTTAGAAGGGTCCCAGACTTTAGTTTTACCCGAAAAAACTTTTGATAAAATTAAACTTACTAATTTAGGTGAGTTTAAATTTTCAGTCCATGTTGGTTGTATTGTGTCTTGTAGCTGAAATTCTGTTTTAATGTTTTTTGCTAAAATTTCTTGAGCATCTCCGCCTTTAACTTTGAAAATTAATTTCATCTCTTCTTTATCGCTACCTTCTCTTTTAAAATATCTAACAGGGTACCAGCTTAAAATCTTTTTTTCGAATAAAAATGGTTCTGTTGTATCAATCGACCATTCTTCATCAAAATACATTGATTTAATTTCAGATAAGTTTAATGGTTCTGCTTTTGCTCCCATTGCCGTTAAAATATCTTCTTTTATGCACTTTGTTGAATCGTCTGAGAATGGAAAATAAGTAGCAACTTCAGAACTTAAAACTTTAGAAAAAGCTTTTTTAATAAAATCTGTTGAGTTAAACTCTTTTTGCCAGTTTAATTCTCCTGATGTTTCGAATACAATTAAATTATTAACAGGAATTGAGGTTGGCAGAAGCATATTAACTCTACCTTTTGAAATTTCTAGCTCTGATTTATTTTCGTCTTTACATGAAGTAAATACTATAGTAACCGCAAAAAACACAAAAAGTAGATTTTTCATATTGTTAATATTTAAATTATATTTAGCAACTATTTTTTATTACCTCTTGGTACAATACTCATTACTGGAAAATCTGATGTTTGAATAATTTCTTTTGCAAGAGAACCAACAAAATATTTTATTACTTCGGTTTCTTGTTGAGTCATTATTATTATAACATCGGCCTCTACTTTATGCGAAAATTCTAAAAGTGCATTACACATATTAGTATTTCCAGATTGAGTGTTTAGAAAATTTTGTGTGCATTCTATGCCTTGCGATTTTATAAACTCACTTACCTGGGTAAGCTGAAGTTTTAAACGATTCATTACGTATGAATCAGAAGTTGTGTTCATTGTAACCGCATGCACAACACTGTTAAAATATTTTGCCAGGTAAATTGCATTGTTTACTTTTTCGCGTGTTTCTTTTGTTAAATCAAGTGGTAAAACAATATTTTTACAACCTTCTCTATGGTGTTTTCCTTTTATGGTAATAACCGGACATTTACACTCACGAATTATTCTTAAAGAGTTACTTCCAACAACTTTTTGCTTCATGTCATAGGAGCTCGACGATCCTATTATTAGCAATTTTACATTTAACCTCTCTGCTGTGTTTAATATTGTATCAACTAATTTACCTTTTTCTACCAAAGGAGTAATTTTCACACCTGATTTTTGTTGAATGTGACTGGCAAAATCAGTTAATTTTACTTTTAACTTTTCTTCTAAATCATCTTGTTCCTTTTTCGAAAACAGACCCCAAAGAGCATTATTCTCTGTAATTACATGAAGAATGTTGATTTCTGCATCAACCATCTTTGCTAAACTGTATGATTGCTCTAAGGCAACTAAAGATTGTTCACCAAAATCAAAAGGAACAAGAATTTTGTTTTCACTATTTTCCATAAATGTACAATTAAAAAATTTCGATTTTAAAACGTAAAAATAAGCAGAAGTTCAGTTAAATAAAAGTTTTTTCTGAAAAGTATTATAAATTGTTTTTTATAACCATTTGTATGTTAATAAAAAAACAACATTTTATTATGCTACTAGTACTGTCTTTATTAACTTTGATAATATTTATTAAAAAATAATTTATGCATTCTAAACAAATCGAACCTTCCGAATTAATTATTAATCCTGATGGTAGTATTTTTCACCTTCATCTTTTACCAGAACAAATTGCTGAATCTATTTTGTTAGTCGGAGATCCTGGTAGGGTTGAGATGGTTAGTAGTTATTTTTCTAAAATTGAACATAAGGTTTCTAATCGTGAGTTTTTTACCCATACTGGTATTTTTAATGGAAAGCGTGTTTCGGTTTTATCAACAGGTATTGGTACGGATAATATTGATATTGTTGTAAATGAATTAGATGCACTTGTAAATATCGATTTGCAAAAACGCGAAATAAAAGCAGAGCATAAATCATTAAATTTAATAAGATTAGGAACCTCTGGTGCTTTGCAGGCAGATGTTTTAGTCGATTCTTTTTTAGTGTCGCAAAGTTCAATTGGCTTTGATGGATTATTGAATTACTATCAGAATCGTAATAAAATTTCAAATCTTGAATTTGAAAAAGCTTTTATGGAATTTGTTAGCTGGAATCCGTTATTGCCTAAACCTTATGTAGTTGATTGCTGTAAAAATTTATTAGAAAAACTTGGGAAGGATTTTAAAAAAGGAGTGAATATATCGGCTTCAGGTTTTTATGGACCTCAAGGAAGAGTGCTTCGTTTACCAATTGCCGATCCAGAATTAAACGATAAAATTGAGAAATTTAATTTTAACGGACGACAAATAACAAATTATGAGATGGAAAGTTCGGCTCTTTACGGACTTTCAAAATTACTTGGGCATCATGCTTTAACAATTTGTGCAATAATTGCGAATAGAGTAACAAAAACTTATAGTAAAGATTATAAGCCAATAGTTAGAAAACTTGTTGAACATACGCTAGAAAAATTAACTGAATAAAATATGGAGCCAAAAGCTATTTCGTCACAAATTAAGTTGCTTGATGATCCTGATGAAACAATTTTTAGAGCTGTTCGAGATAATCTTATTGGCTTTGGATTAGAAATAGTTCCTGAATTAGAAAAAGCCTGGGAAAGCTCATTTAGCGAGTTAATACAAGAAAGAATAGAAGATATTATTAAAAGTATTCAGTTTACTTCTTTAAAAAACCAATTGGAAGATTGGGTTCACACTGGTGCAAAAGACATTGCTTTTGGTGCATATCTTTTAGCAAAATATCAATATCCTGATTTATCATGGGATGGAATTTCAAAGCAAATTGAAAATATAAGGAGTGAAGTATGGCTTGAATTAAATGAAAATTTGACTGCTTTAGAAAAAGTAAGAGTTTTAAATCATATTTTATTTGAGGTTCATAAATTTTCGCCGAATAATGCAAATTTTTACTCGCCACAAAATGCATATTTAAATTTACTCTTCGAATCCAAAAAAGGAAACCCCGTAAGCCTTGGAATTTTATATATGACAATTGCTCAACATCTGGAACTGCCTGTTTTTGGTGTTAATCTTCCTAAGAATTTTATTCTTTGTTATGTTGATGATGTTTCTTCTTTTCATGCATTTGGTGATAGTGCCGATAACACTGTGCTGTTTTATATAAATCCTTTTAACAGAGGAGCAGTTTTTGGTCGAAAAGAGATAGATTATTTTTTAACACAACAACAGTTAGAACCCAAGAAAGATTATTTTTCTCCTTGTTCAAATCCTAATACATTAGAAAGGCTTATTTCGAACCTTATTTTATCTTATGAAAAACTTGGTTACACCGACAAAATGAGTGAACTGGGTGAATTGCTTGAGATATTATCAAAATAAAAAAAGACCTCACGATTATTAAAAAGTGAGGTCTTTTAAAAAAACTTTTATTATAATTTTGTTTCTTCTACAGTATATCCAGCTGGAATTTCAAATTTTGCTGCAGGTATAGTTGCATTTTCTTCAAATGATTTTGCTACTAAATTAATTGCAAAACCGCTCATTTTCATAGAAGTTTTAAGCATAATGTTTTTGTACATAACACCTGTAATTCTATCATTTGCTTTTGTTTTATCCATTGTCATCGAGAATTTTATTCCTTCAACGCCAGCAACAGTTTCGCTTCCTTCTTCTTTGTAATCGTATTTTTCTTTAATTTCAGCTGTAAAAGTTGAGAAATCAAATCCACCGAAAGGGTTTCCTGCAATTTTAACTTTAGTAGCAGTTTTCTTTGTTTCATCTTTTCCATTAACCATATTTTCTAGTTGATAATTAATAGAATATCCATCAGCCATAATGCTCATACTATGTTGTTTTGTTTTCATTCCCATCATATCCATTTCAGAAATAATTTCCTGACATTCTTTAGCACCATAATCATCAAAATATGTGGTTTGTGTCATTTTAACACCCATCATATCGTATTGTTCAAATGAAACAATACCAGATTTTATACCATAACGGCCACTTGAAGGTGCACCTTCTTCGGTAGTTGCAACTTGTGTAGAATCAGTTGAGCCATCTTTTCCATTATCAGAATTTGAACATGAAGCAAAGATTAAACTTGCAGAAACAGAAAGCAATAGGAATAATTTTTTCATATTATTATTTTTAAGTTTTTAATAAACAATATTAATGATTTTTTTTACAAACAACAATTTTATTAAAATTTAAATATTGTATAAATCAAATTATTACTGGTGTCAATTATTGCTATATTTGTATCTTACATGTTTTTAAAAATGAATTTTATTAA
>CAILUD010000011.1 GCA_903837285.1 uncultured Bacteroidota bacterium
ATATAACATGTCTAAATATATTTTAGAAAAAAATGAAATATCTGACTTTGAAATAAATAAAAATGATATTATAGTACCCATTGGAAATTATTATCGTTCAAATTTAATTTTATATAATGAAGATAGTGTTAAAATTAAAATTAAATCAATACAATAATGGTCAATTCTCAAAAAAATATATTTATGAAGCAAATACTAATTGCTATATTATTTATTATTAGCAATAATTCTTGGGGACAAATTCAACCTAATGACTTTTGTGGAGGTGCTGCTTTACTTCCAGTAACTGCATCATGTATTAATAATACTTTTTCTATGCCTAGTGCTTCATTTACTAATGATATTGATCCGTTTAGCTGTAATAGTGGTGCAAGAGATGATGGATGGTATTCATTTGTGGCAACTGGAAATTCAACTACAATTACAGTTTCTGCAACCCAAGATATTATAATACATTTATATAGTGCATGTGGCTTTTTATTAACTTGTGCTGACTTTGGTTTAGCAGGGGTTCCTGAAACTATAAATTACTCAACTGTTATTGGAACTACATATAGGATTAGAATACAGAGATATAACAGCAGCATGGGAATCACGAATGGCAATATTTGTATATATTCAGTTACTCCACCAACAAATGATAATTGTCCTAACCCCATTTCTTTATCAAATGCTGTATCTACTGCCGGAACAACAACAAATGCGTCAATTTCAGCATCTGACCCTTCTCCATGGTGTGTAAATGTAATTGCTAAAAATACAGTTTGGTATACTTTTACTACCCCTGCTTCTATGGGTACCTTAAATGTTACTTTAACTCCTGGCTCAATGACTTACTCGGCTATTTCAATCTTTGAAGGATATTGTGGCGCTTTTACGGAGATAGGTTGTAACTCCCCTAACACTTCTGGCGGAAGCCCTTCTATTACTATAAGTTGCTTAGCACAATCTACTACATATTACATAATGGTTTGGACTGATTTTGGCTCTCCGGGTACCTTTAATATTACTGCGACATATACTGCAGGTGGTGGAGCTGTGGCTAATGATTGTTGCACAAATGCGACCCCTCTTTCTAATGGTGTTAATCTTGTAGGTCAAACTAATATAAATGCAGCAGTTGCACCTGATGATCCACTTCCAAGCTGTAGGGGTTACTTTTGGCTTACTAATCCTAATCCAGTTTGGGGGCTTAGTAATGCTACTGTTTGGTATTCTTTTACCACTCCGGCATATGTCGGCACTTTAAATGTAACAGTCACTAAAGGAACGATTGCTTACGCAGGTGTTTCAGTACATACAGGAAATTGCGGTAATTTAGTTGAGATTGGTTGTAATTCTCAAGGTGATGCTTTGCGTTTAAATGGCAATCCAACAGTTACATTAACATGCTTACAACCAAGTACAAAATACTTTATAATGGTTTGGAACGACGAGGGAACATTAGGTACTTTCAGCATAAACGCTACATATACTGCTGGTGGAAGCCCTCCGGCTAATGATAATTTTTCTAATGCGACTAATTTAACTTTAGGCACAACACTTTCTGGACAAACAACATCCTGTTCAAGTATTGAAAGCGGTGAAAATACTGCTTGTGCTATAAATAGTCCAATTCAATCAATTTGGTATAAATTTACTGCTACTGCAACAACTACTTTTGTTGAAGTGATTAATACTTCTGGTGGAAGTTGCTATGTAAATTCAGCTATATGGTCAAATTCAACTTTACCCCCAAGTAATAATTTTTGCGGTATGGAGAGTTGCCAGAGTTCTAGTTATGGAGATGGACAAATATCAAACCTAAACAATACAATATTCCAATTGAATACTATTATTGGAACAGTTTATCATATTTCAATTATGAATGGTACAAGTTGTGGATCAGCAGCAACATTTAATATTTTAGTTAGCAATTCCGCACCAGCTGGGAATATCTCAAATGTTTCTACTCAATTACCTACAAGCCCTACTGTAGGTTGTTATATTGATAGTCCAACTGCTGATCCTGCTCTAACATGCTCTACTGGAAGTTGCCCTGCCTATTCAATGGTCACTGGAGCAGGTAATTCCCAAAATTTAGTAAGTGATGCCTACTATAGTTTTTCAACTGGGGCAACTCTGGCTAATGACATCTCTTTCCAAAACTGTATTTCAAGTACTTGCGGTGCAGGTAATACTGATTGGCTAATTTGGCAGATATATGACGCAACAGGCACAACATGTTTAACTTCTGGTAACTTGGACGAAATATTAACTGTCGCTAATGTAGGTTGTACCTCTTCTTATATATTGCATTATATGTGGGAACCTGTAGATTGTGACTATACGAATCAAACACCATTTATTGATAATTTTGGCTCAACTTCATGCTTATTACTTCCTGTCCCAATAGAACTTACTTCGTTTACTGCTGAATTAGAAAATAAAATGGCTCACATAAAATGGTCAACTGCTTCTGAGCATAACAATGACTATTTTACTGTACTTAAATCTTATGATGCAAATATATACAAAACAATAGTAAAGGTTGATGGAGCTGGAAATTCAAATATTCCGCTTTCATATTCAATAATTGATAACGAGCCAATAACACAAACTACCTATTATCAATTAAAACAAACTGACTTTGATGGTAAGTATAGTTTTTCAGATGTAAAAATCGTTAAACCAAAAACTGATTTAACATTAAACAATTTAAATGTTTATAATGATAATTTAAACCAACAAATTCAAATTTCTTTTAATGGAATTCCTGGAATTTTCTACAATTACAGTATCTATGATATAACAGGTCATTCACTAAGGAATGGCAATATTTTAGTTTCCGAATCTGCAAAAGGAAATTACATTATTAACACTAACGAATTTGCAGCTGGTCTTTATAGTATTATTATCAACGATAATGAGACAATTTTAAAACAAAAACTAATTATAACAAAATAAAATAATTACTTCATAAAAAAAGCGTTAAGAAAATTTCTTAACGCTTTTTTTTATTTTATTATAATTCTATTTCTTCTCCCCCAGACTCAAAAAAATGATATTCTAAAAACGTATAAGAAGGATCTGATTTAATTTTAATCATTCTCTTGTAACCTAAGCTCCATTTAAACCTTTGAGAGAATAATCCCTTTCTTAAAAAGGCAGAAACAAAAGGGTGTGTTTTTAGCACAATTACTTTATTTGCAATTTTCTTAACAAGATACTCAATATTACTCTCAAGCTGATCAACGAAGACAACAGACGGAGCTATTTCGCCGGAGCCGTTACAGGTAGGACATTTTTCTATTGTTACAATATTTGTTTCGGGGCGAACACGCTGACGGGTAATTTGCATTAGCCCGAATTTACTTAATGGAAGTATATGATGTTTTGCATGATCCTTTTCCATCAAAGTTTTTAAATGCTCAAAAACTTTCTGACGATTTTCTGAATCGTGCATATCGATAAAATCAATAACAATAATCCCACCAATATCACGTAATCTTAATTGTCTTGCTATTTCATCAGCAGAAAGCATATTTACCTCAAGAGCATTTCGTTCTTGGTCTTGTTCGCTTACAGATCTGTTTCCACTATTAACATCGATCACATGAAGTGCTTCGGTATGCTCAACTATAAGATAAATACCCGATTTCATTGAAACCGTTTTACCAAACAACGACTTAATTTGTTTCTCTACATTAAAATGCTCGAAAATTGGTTTGGTTCCAGAGTAATATTTTACAATTTTTTCTTTTTCGGGTTCAATACTTTTGATGTATTCTTTAACCTGAGTATAAAGAGTTTCTTCGTTAATATGAATATTGCTAAATGATGAGTTTAACATATCACGAAGAATTGCCGAAGTTCTATCAATTTCTCCAATAATTAATTTGGGTGGCTGAACTTCTTTAATATTTTTAAATGCACTCTCCCATTTTGTAATTAATTCACGAAGTTCAATATCCAGTTCAGATAGTTTTTTCCCTTGCGCAACAGTACGCACAATAACTCCGTAATTATTTGGCTTTATGCCTTGAATTAGCTTTTTTAATCTATGTTTTTCATCAGCAGAATCAATCTTTTGTGAAACAGAAACCTTATTTGAAAAAGGAATTAAAACAAGGTTTCTTCCTGCTATTGAAATTTCTGAGGTTAACCTTGGGCCTTTTGTTGAAATTGGCTCCTTAGCAACCTGCACAAGAATATACTGACCGGATTTTAAGATATTTCCAATTTTTCCGTTTTTATCAATATCCTCACCAGTTTTAAAAGTATGCAAAGACGTATGTGGTTCGGGGCTTGTTAAAGCCTGATTCACATATTTCTGAAGCGTGATTACTTGTGGACCTAAATCTAAGTAATGTAAAAATGCATCTCTGTGATAACCTACATCTACAAAAACCGCATTTAGCCCAGTCATAATACGCTTTACACGACCAAGATAAATATCACCTACCGAAAAGCGTAAATTATTTTTTTCTTTATTTAATTCAACGAGTTGCTTATCTTCTAAAAGTGCAATCGATATCTCATTTGAAGTAACGTTTAATACAAGTTCTCTTGTCACATCCTATTTTTTATAAATACTACCGAATATAAATACAATAAACCTATAGAACAAAAGTACTATAGGTTTATTATATTAACTTAACAAACACAAGTAATTACTAACGAATTTTCTTCTTGTGTCTATTTTTTCTTAAGCGTTTTTTACGCTTATGAGTAGACATTTTATGTCTTTTTCTCTTTTTTCCGCTTGGCATAACAAATTTTCAGTATATACTGAATTATTTCTTAATACTAGATTTTACTTTACTTGAGAAAGATTTAGCAGGCTTAAAAGCTGGAATGAAATGTTCTGGAATAATAATAGTTGTATTCTTAGAAATATTTCTAGCTGTTTTTTTAGCTCTCTTTTTAATAATAAAGCTACCGAAACCTCTTAAATATACATTATTTCCTTTTACCATTGAACCTTTTAATGTGTCCATGAATGATTCTACTGTTTTCTGAACAGTTACTTTTTCGATTCCAGTGTGTTTTGAAATCTCGTTAACGATGTCTGCTTTTGTCATTTTAAATAGTTTTTATTTTACAACTGTTTACTAATAATATTTTTCAGGCTGCAAATATAACAGATAATTTTTATTCCAAAAAATATATTCAACAATTTTTATTTCATAATTTTTTAATTGTCTGATATATGTTGACCAACGTGTAAATTTCGTTGACGTATTAATTAGCTGTCTAATAAACAATAACCTAATTCAATAGACTTTATTCTAGAAATCAGAAAATTATTGAGATTTTTAGAAGAAAAAACATCGACTTATTACTTTCATGAAAGTTATAAACACAGAATTTTAATTAAGTATGTGCTTATTTCTTGAAAACCGCACCTAATATATTTACATCAATAAAATACATTTTTCTGAATCTATAATTTTTCTTTATCTTTGAGTATAAAAAAATCAAACTAATTATGTCAGTCAATAAAGTGATTTTAGTAGGTAACGTAGGAAAAGATCCCGAAGTTAGATATTTGGAAAACAATGTTGCTGTTGCAAGATTTACACTTGCTACAACAGAAACTTATAAAAAAACAACTGGTGAAGTTGTTAAAAATACCGAATGGCACAATATAGTTTTGTGGAGAGGTTTAGCTCAAGTTGCCGAAAAATATGTTAAAAAAGGCAGTCAGTTATATATTGAGGGAAAAATACGTTCCCGATCATATGATGATAAAGACGGAAATAAAAAATATTTTACAGAGATTAATGGAGATAACATGACGCTCTTGGGAAAAAGAGAGAACTCAGAGGAAACTCAAAATAATACTGGCACTCCACAAAACGAGTCAGCAACTAACCAAATTGATATTAATCAAGGTGCACCTACAGACGATTTACCATTTTAACTTAAATTTAATTTAATTGGAAGCCGACCCATTTCCGGCAATGTTTATCTTCAATAACATTGTTCTAAATTCAATAACTCTCGGACAAATATCCGGTTTAATAGTTATTATTATTTTAATTATTATTTCCGGAGTTATGTCAGCTAGTGAAGTAGCATATTTCTCGCTTTCACCTTCAGAAATTGAAAAATTAAAGAAAAAACCCAGTTCTAAAGCTCAAAAAATATTAAAACTTCTTGATAATCCTGAAAAATTAATAGCAACTATTCTAATAGCTAATACATTTGTAAATATTGCTATAGTAATTATTTCTACCTGGGTTTCTACTGCTATTTTTAAGATATTTCTTCCAGAAGCCTCTAATTTATTTCTTTTCATTTTTCAAGCTGTAATTATTACTTTTATTATAGTATTTTTTGGAGAAATTTTTCCAAAGGCTTTTGCAACTCAGTTTAGATTGAGAACAGCTAATTTTATGGCAGTTCCGCTTACTTTTCTTTCTAAACTTTTATTTCCTATTACATATTTGCTTGTTAAAAGTTCCGATGTAATTAAAAAAAGAGTTCAAAGGCAAACAACAGTATCTATTAACGATTTATCGCATGCTATTGACCTAGCATCGAATGAACTTAGAGATGACGAAAAACTTTTAAAAGGTATAGTAAATTTTGGAAACACAGATGTAAAAGAAATAATTATTTCCAGAATGGACGTAATTACTGTTGACATAAAAAATCCATTTTCGAAAGTTATTTCGGTTATTATTGAATCAGGTTATAGTAGAATTCCGGTTATATCATCAAATTTCGATAATGTTAAAGGTATACTATATATTAAAGATCTGCTTCCACATATTCATAAAACAGAATTTCGTTGGCAATCATTAATCAGACCGCCATACTTTATCCCTGAAACTAAAAAAATTAATGACTTGCTTGAAGAATTTCAACTTAAAAAAATTCATATGGCAGTAGTAATTGATGAATACGGTGGAGCTTCAGGAATTGTAACTTTAGAAGATATTTTAGAAGAAATTGTTGGCGATATTGATGATGAGTTTGATAAAGAAAATTCAAGTTTTGTAAAAATATCTGAAACCGAATATTTATTTGAAGGCAAAACTCTATTAAATGATTTTTACAGAGCATTAGAAGTTGACGATAACTACTTTGATGGAATTAAAGGAGAATCGGAGACTTTGGCTGGTTTGATTCTTGAAGTAAAAGGTAGCATTCCTCAAAAAAATGAAGTAATTAAAATTAGAAATATTAATTTTAAAATAAAATCTGTTGACGCCAGACGAATAAAACAATTAATAGTAAATTTAGAAAAAGATTCCATAACAGAATAATTATGAGAGCTATATACTCACTCGCATTTTCTCTTTTATTGCTATTATTTTCTTGTAATCAAGATAATATACCTAAACCTTCAGGATATTTCAGAATCGATTTACCCGAAAAAAAATTCCAACTCTACGAAAATGACTGTCCTTTTACTTTCGAATACCCTGTTTATGCAAAGACAACAATTAGCGATCAAGGAAATGCACAGCCATGTTGGCTAAACTTGGAATTTCCGGATTTTAAAGCACGTATTCATTTAAGTTATATAAAAATATCCGGCGATATTAATCCTGTTATTGAAGAATGCAGAACATTAGTTTACAAGCACGATATTAAAGCTGATGCAATTAATGAAATTCCTTATATCGATTCTCTTAACAAAGTGTACGGAACATTGTATGAAATAAAAGGAAATGCTGCATCAAGTATTCAATTTTATGTAACCGATAGCATTAAAAATCTTGTTAGAGGAGCTTTATATTTTGATGTAAAACCAAACAAAGACAGCCTTGCTCCAGTTATCGATTTTGTAGAACAAGATATAACACACATTGTAGAATCATTGCGGTGGAAATAATTTAATGCAGGAAATTGAAATTATAAGGCAAGATATTGATTGTACAATAGCATTATGTCCTATTATTTCTGACGACATATCTGATAGGTATACTGATTTTTACACACAAGATTTTAAAAGTGTAAAAAGAAAAAAAGAATGGCTTACTACACATTTTATATTAGAAAATATTTTTTTAAATAAAACTACATATAGTTATAACAACTTAGAAAAACCAGTTCTCGTTAACAGAACAGAAAATATAAGTATTTCGCATTCGTCAAACTACGCTATTATAATAGCAAGTCAGAATAAAAAGGTGGGAATTGATGTTGAAGAAATTACACCAAGAATTCATAAAATAGCTCATAAATTTTTAAATAAATCTGAAAAAGATTTTCTGGAAATTGAAAATAACAAAACCGAAATGCTTTATCTAATATGGTGTGCAAAAGAAGCTATATATAAACTTTCAGAAGTTTTTCTTGATTTTGCAGATCAAATAATAATTGAAAATTTTAAAATAACAGATGAAAAAATACTAAAGGCAACTGTGCTTTTACCTGATAATATAAAAACTATTGAATTGCAATATTTAATTAATGATAAATTTGTTGTTGTTTGGGTTGTAGAAAGTTAACACAGAGACACAAATTTCACAGAGTTACACAAAAATTTATATTTCTCTTTTTTCTAAGCCCATCATATTAATCATTTTAAAATCTGCGGTACAGACTTAATATTTGCAGGTATTATTTCCTAATTCTAAAAAATACTTGTAGGTTTGTAAAATGAATCTTTACTCTAAATTTACTTCAAAAAACAAGAAGCTTGCACTTCTGATTGATCCTGATAAAACATCAGGTATTGAAGCTGCAAAGCTGGCTAAAAATGCTGAAGAAAATGGATTCAGTTTTATTTTTGTTGGTGGTAGCTTGGTTACCGAGCCAATTGATAAATTAGTTGAGAAAATAAAATTATCATGTAATATTCCTGTTATTTTATTCCCTGGTAGTCCATTACAGTTAACACCTAAAGCAGATGGGTTATTACTTTTATCTTTAATTTCGGGAAGAAATCCGGAATATTTAATTGGTCACCATGTTAATGCAGCACCAGTGATTAAAAAATATAAACTTGTAACAATACCCACAGGTTATATTTTAATAAATGGTGGTAAAGTTTCTTCAACGGAATATATGAGCAATACAAAAGCAATTCCTGTTACAAAAATTGACATTATAAAATCTACAGCATTAGCAGGCGAAATGCTTGGATTAAAACTTATTTATCTTGAAGCCGGAAGTGGAGCGCATAATTCTGTTTCCGAAGAAATAATTAAAGAAGTAAAAAAAACAGTCTCTATTCCTGTAATTGTTGGAGGTGGAATTAATAATACTAAACAATTAACCTCAATTTTTAATGCCGGTGCAGATGTTGTTGTAATAGGCACAGCAATTGAAAAAGACCAAACTTTAATTAAAAAACTTGGTAAAGTTTTAAAAAACAAGCAATAACGTATGTCATTCTGAGCAACGCGAAGAATCTAGACACGAAATAGATTCTTCGCGTTGCTCAGAATGACATTTAGATTAATTTAAAGCTAATATTTAACGCGCATTAACTAATAAATCCCTATTTCCAGGCCAACGCTTAGCTTTGGTAATTCAGGGTATTTGTAACTTGGCTTAATTAAGTCGGAGAAACGATATGTTGCACTTATAGCAATATGATTTGAGCCAATTCGGGCTTTAAACCCATATTCATAATTTTCAAAATACTTTAATTTCTGCTCAGTAACGGTTATCACTTTTGCATTACTGCTATCTGCAGCTACAGTATTGTCCCTTATAAAATGCGAATTTGCAAAATCCCAACTTGCATAACAACCTACATCTAAATATTTCCCAATTTTATTTCCCCTCTTATCAAAATTAAATCTTGTAAATAATTGAACACCTAATCCACTTACAATTAGCCTTTCTCTTTTATGTTTTAAACTATCGGGAAATATTTTTTTTGCATTTTGTTTTATACTATATGTAGAAGAATTAAAATTTAAAGCATATCCAACCGACCAGAAATTATTTATTTTCATTTTATGTCTATACCCTAAAAAGAAAACATTTGAAACAGCATTTTTAACAGTTGCAGATTGATCAGAAAAATTGTCCGCAATAACCTCGTAACCCATATAAAAGTGGCTAAATCGCCTTAAATTCGGACCTTTTTTAGGTATTAGAGTATCATTTATTGGATTCTCTTCTAATAATACATTTTGGGAAAATGTATCAAAAGAAAAAAAAAATACTAAAACAATAAAAACATATTTCATTTTCAAATCATTAAAATTGTTTTTCGAGCATATAACCTAAATAATAAATACGAAGAATATCTCCCTTGGCAAAATCTGTAGGATCTAATGTTATAACGTTATTTTGATAAACTTCAATAACTGCATATTTTTTAAGTCGGGTTTTTGAATCCTGAATATGATAATATAAATATTTATTCTTGGCTTGTTTTGCTGGTAATATTATTGCTTTAACAGAAATAGCATTTTCATTTGCATCAATTTCAACTGTTGGCAGTTTTTCTTCTTTTATATTATTTCCAAGAAAATATGAAGCCTGTGGAACTCCATACCCATGCGCATAATCAAAATAAGGATAAAGACTTGCCGATTTTTCGATTTCAAAAAACAATTGCATATTTGTTAACTTTAAATTGGATTGCCATGCACATGCCGCAAAACCAGCAATTAACGGACTCGAAAAAGAAGTTCCATCAGTTTCGTGAATGTTGTTAGGACTAGCAGCAATAACATGCGAAAAGGCAGAAACATTTGGTTTTAACCGCCAATCTGACGATGGTCCATATGAACTATAATTCATATGATAATAAGTTTTTGGATCTATTCCACCTATTGTTAAAACGCTATCAGCATCAGCAGGTGTAATAATCTTTTTCCATTTGTTAGTACCTTCATTTCCTGCAGCATTAACAACTAGCATCCCCTTTGAAGCCGCCATATTTGCAGCACGCGACACAAGGCTGCGTTTACCGTTCATTTCCCATGGGAAATATCGGCTATCGGTATATCCAAGCGAACTATTTATAATTTTCGCACCATTTTTATCAGCCCATTCAACAGCTTGTAGCCAGTTTTTTTCTTCGCTAAACGGTTCGGAACCAACTTCTGTACGAGCTAAAAGGAACTCAGCATCAGTAGCTAATCCGATTGGAATACCATCTATTAATCCGGCAATACATGATAAAACATTTGTTCCATGGCTATTTGCCAGATAAACATTCTCTTTATCTGAAGTAAAATCCCATGTTTTAATAATTTTTTTTGCATTTCTAATATATTCAAAAGCGGGATGCGTATTTGTTCCAGGAAAACCGCCATCAAAAATCGCAATACGAATTCCGTTACCTGTAAAACCTGCATTTTTAAATAAGTCACCTTGTAAATGCCCTGTCTGGTTTTTTAAAAATTCCTTTTGAATAGAATCAACGTCTATTTCATTTCCAGAAGAACACAATTCTGAATGGGAAACTAATTCCTCAACAATATGCACAAAGGGTAATTTTTGAACATCTGATATCTGATTATAATTTGCTTCAACAAAAATCACATTAAACCATCTGGAAGTTCCCGTTATACTGTCTACTTTACCGTAAATTATTTCTTTATAACCATTTGAGACAGGAAAATCAGTCGAATCAAACAGAGAAATTTCTAAAGCCATTCTTCTTTCAATTGCTTTTGCATCAAAATAAGTAAAAGGATTAAATTCGACTCCTTTTTTATTTTTCAAGAAAACAGCATATTTATTTTGTGAGAATGAATTAATTGCAAAACATATTAATATAACAAAAAGTAAAAACCTCATAATTTTTAATTAAAAAGTTCATTTATTGGTTCGCCTGTGCAGCCACTAGGGTACTCAATATTTAACATTGTCGAAATTGTTGGCGCAATATCTACCAAATGTATTTCACGTAAAATAGTCTGACGGGTAATTTTCCAGCCATACCATAACAACGGAACATGAGTATCATATGAATAAGCAGTATTATGGTCTATATCATAATCAGAATCTTGTATCCAACCTGGCTCTAAATTTATTAACACATCACCAGAACGCTTCTGATTAAAACTATTTTGCATATACATAAAAATACCTTTGGTAAAATTATTTGTTTGCAAGGTGTTAGCAGCTACCGCATTTTCGACTCCGTTAAACTGTAACAAAAAAGAAGCTACTTTGTTTTGTATTTCTGATAATGAGATTTTAGAATCTTCTATCAAAGTATGATTAAGAAATATTTGTTGATCAAGATAAGTAAGCACCCACTCACCTTCACCATAAACTGCATTTAAATAACTTTTTAAAAGCGACAAAGCATAATATTGTTTAAAAACCCCTCCAGGCAATTTGTTATCAATTAAATATTGGGGATTATCTGACGAACCATGATCAGCTGTCAAGAAAATAAGAACATTTTCTTTCCCTATTTCGGTTTCTACAAAATCAATTAAATGAGCAATTTCTTTATCCAAACGTAAATATGTATCTTCAATTTCAACAGATAAAGGGCCAAAACGATGCCCAATATAATCAGGCGGAGAAAAACTAATTGCAAGAAAATCGGTACTATTGCCCTTACCCAGATTTTCGCCCATTAATGCTGCAATTGCAAAATCGTGAGTGTAAGTATTTCCAAAAGGACACGATTTCAAAAAAGAATAGTCTCTGTCTTTTTTTGCTGGTTTACTAAGAAAAGCTAAATCGTAAGGAAAACAACTTTGCTTATTGCCAAATCCCTTTTCGTATTTATTTGTATCTGGCAGACTTTCTTTATATTCTGGTATTGTTAACATTGGAGTCCAAAGTCTATCTAAATAAAAATCTGCTAATTTTTTATTATTAAAATCTACAACCCACTTTGGAAGAGTATCCAAATAATATGTGCTTGTTATAATATTTCCAGATTTATCATCATACCAATATGCCGCGTTTGGGTTATGTCCACCTGATAAAATTGATGCTCTGTCTTTTAAAGAAATTGAAATGACTTTTGATTTATTCTGATTTGATAATTTTAGCTGATCGCCTATTGTGGTTGTTAATAGATTTGCTGGCGACACTTTTCCTTTATCAGAATTACTTCCAACGGTTTTTACTCTGGAATCTTCGACACAATATACTTTTTGTTTTTTTAATCTTACATACCATTCATTTGAGACAATTCCATTTACAGATGGAGTAGCACCAGTATAAATTGTTGCATGTCCTGGGCCGGTTTGAGTATAAATATAATTCTGACGGGCATTTTTACAAAAAGCACCTTCGTTTACAAAACGTTTAAAACCATTTTTTTCTAACTTATCCCAATATCTTGAAATGTAATCGTATCGCATTTGATCAACAACAATTCCAATTACAAGCTTTGGTTTTTCGGGCGGAATTGCCTTAGTTTTTTGAGCATTGCTTATATTTATAAAAAATAAAAACCCAATAATTAATATGGCAGTATATCGCATAATCTTGTTTCGTTAATTCAATTACAAAAATTGTGATTTTTGTTCACATTTCCGAATTTAAAATATTTACTAGTGGCTTTAGTGAACTTAGAATTACAATTTTTATTATTTTTATAAAAAATATAATGAAGGTATTTTTTTATATATCACTCACTATCCTATTTTTAGGTTGCAAAAAAGCAGAAACGGATAATCAAAAACCGTTTATAACTATTTTAAAACCTGCGAATCATGCTAATATTTCTTTAGGCCATAATTTACTTTATGAAATTGAATTAAAAGATGACTTTCAATTAGTAGAATGCAGAATTAAAATACAATCTGCTACCATACCAATGAACAAGAATATTGAAAGTAATTTATGGGATACTACGTTTGTAAAATCTATTTCTGGAATTGAAGCATATATTAAAGACCAATTATTAGTACCTTCAATTATTGATTCTGGAAGATATCTTTTTATGGTATACTGTAAAGATAAAACCGGAAACGAAGAATTTACCGCAAGAGATTTTAAAGTTATAACCGCAATAACGAAATAAATTTTTATAACTTACAAGTCACTCTATTTCTGTTAATTACAACAATATTCTAAATTAATTCTAAAAAATATAATCACATTGTATAGATAAAATATAGGTAATTTATACATGTCGTTATGCACATATATCATACTTTTGCATAAATAAAATATTTTCATTGCACAGTTTTGAAAATTGCCGTAGGTTTGAACTTTTAAAAATTATGAAAAATACCGAATCCGACTCGCAATATAATCATTTAGAAAAAATGACAATTCGTGAGATTTTATGTAACATTAATCACGAAGACCATAAAGTTCCAATTGCAATTGAACAAGTAATTCCTCAAATAGAAAAACTTTCTCAAGCTGTTTATGAAAAGCTAAAAAATGGCGGCAGGCTTTTTTATATTGGTTCTGGCACAAGTGGAAGGCTAGGAATTGTAGATGCATCAGAGTGCCCACCAACTTTTGGAGTAGATAAAGGTTTGGTAATTGGAATAATTGCTGGTGGAGATATTGCAATTCGACAGGCCGTTGAGCATGCCGAAGATGACTATGATACAGGGTGGAAAGAATTAGTTAAAAATAATATTACAAATAAAGATGTAGTAATAGGAATCTCGGCATCAGGAACAACTCCTTACGTTATTGGCACACTGCAACACTGTGCAAAGAATAATATAATTACTGGCGCAATTACTTCAAATCCAGGATCACCAATTGGCTTAGAAGCAACATTCCCTGTTGAAGTAAATACAGGTTCGGAATTTATTACCGGCAGTACAAGAATGAAAAGCGGAACTGCTCAAAAGCTTATTTTAAATATGATTTCAACATCAGTAATGATAAAGCTAGGCAGAGTTATTGGAAATAAAATGGTAGATATGAAACTAAGTAATAATAAATTAATTGAACGTGGTACAAGAATGATATCAACTTTTTTAAATATTCCAGAAGAGCAAGCAAAAGCATTGCTTTTAGAGTACAAAAGTGTAAGAAAAGTTATTGAAAAATATTCTTAATTTTAAAATCTAAAATGATTAAACAAATTAACATTTATTTTCTTTTGGTCTGTTTTTAGAAAAGTGATTCACTTTTTTTAAATTTAATTTGAAATAATTTTTAATTTAGCAATATAAAACCAAAAACCTTTAGTTATGAGAAATAAGATTATTGTATTATTAATGGGATTATTATTGATGACTTCATTCTCATCATATTCCCAATCAAAAAAGAAGAAAAAAGACAAAAAATCTAAAGCAGTAATTGAGCAACCAGTTTTAGTTCCTGAAAATTCAAAGGAGAATTCAAATTCAACAATTGCAAATCCTAATTCAAATTCTAAAGAAATTACTCCTACTACTGAAAAAAAACCAACAGAAGTTCAACAGACTCCTGACAAAAAACCAGTTGAAATAACAAATGCAGAAATTAAACCAATAAATTTCGAACAGATTATACAAGAATCAAAACCTGTTGTTACAGACAAGCCAAATGGTTCAATAAATTGGACACAACAATATGTAGAAGCAAAAGGATTTTCTGTAATGGATAATGTTAAATTCACAAATCCGGCACAGGCAAAAGCAATGGCACGCCGTGGTGCAACAGTTGATGCTCAAAGAAATCTTTTGGAAATAGTAAAAGGTGTTCAGGTAACTGGCGAAACTACCGTAAATGATATGATTGCTACAAGTGATTTTATTTACACAAAAGTAGATGGAATTATTAAAGGTGCTCAAATAGTTGGAGAACCTATTGAAAAAGATGGTGGAATTGAAGTTAAAATGAGAGTACCATTATATGAAACTAATGGCATTGCATCTGCAGTTTATGATAAAGTTCCAGCCATAAAAAGCGTTAATGCACTTAACGATGCTCTTGCTCAAGTTCCACCTGAAATTAAAGATCAGGTTTTACAAGGATTAGCATTTAACTTTAATGGTAAAAAAATAGATCCTTCAATGTTCCCTGTAATAGTTGATGAGAACAATAATTTGGTTCTTGATCTTTCAAAAATATATGATCCAAAAAACGGAAAATTTCCTCAATTACTTTCATCAACAGAAGAAATATTTAAAGAAATAGGATTTAATAAAGGACTTCAAATGCTTAATGTTATAAAAGCAGAATCGGGCAGAATTGTAATTGATAATGAAAGTATAAAAAAAGTAAACTGGGGAAAAATTGGTCAGACAGTTTCAAAAATTGGAAAATTTCTTTTAATGCTTATTTAATTTAAAATAATTAGGTAATTATGAAAAATATAATTTTACTAAGTCTCTTTATTGGGTTAATATTCAGCTTTAACGAGGCTTTTTCGCAAAAAAAAGGAAAAAAAGATAAAACAAAAACAACCACAACAAATAGCACAAACACAACACCAAACACAGTTCAACCATCCACATCTGTAGTTGTAAATGAAAGTTTAAAAGGCGATAACAACGTAACCGAAGTAGAGGTAAAAGGTGTTGGTATAAAACGCGATGATGCATTACAGGATGCTTTAAGAAATGCTGTTGGTCAAGGCGCCGGTGTTGCAATTGTATCTGAAACAAATGTTGAAAATTTTATGGTTGTTCGTGATGCTATTTCTTCAAAAACTGAAGGCTACATTTCGAGTTATATTGTTTTAAAAGAAATACCTTTCCCAGACAGATACGAGATTACAATAAAAGCAAAAGTTAGTTTATCGCCATTAAAAGCAGATATTCAAACATTATCAAAATCTATAGGTGGTGTTAGGTTTTTAGTAATGTACGATACCAGAAAAGTGTCGGCAGAAGAAAAACCTTATTACGATTTTGCCTGCGAAAGAGTAAACGAATTTCTTGCCGAAAGAAAATACAGATACATTGATAAAGGAAGATTCGAAACCTTACAAAAAGAAGCAATAGGATTATACCAAGACGAAACAAATTCAGAAACCTATGTTCAGCGTTTGGGGATGAAGGCTGATGCTCAATTCATAATCTTAATCAGTAATATTTCATTGACTTCAACTGAAGAAAATTACAGATCCGTAACAAAAGTTATGATTGAAGCAAAAGCTTATGATAATTGTACAGCGGAAGGATTAGGAACAATAGTTTTAGAAGCTGATGCTAAATCCGGCGAAGATGCTAAATCAACAAAATTATTAGGAGTAAAAGATGCAGTAAATAATGGATTTACAAAACTACTTTATTTATTTAATCAATACATTGGGAACTGGGTAAATAATGGCACACCATACGAAATTAGATTTTATTCTATTGGAACATTCAGAGATTTTCGCGAGTTAAGAAATAAAATGCTTGCTGACTCAAAATTTGGTGGCCAATTAGAAATTGTTAGTCTCGATAATTTCACAAAACTTAACCTGACTTTCAAAGACAGACCAGATGATTTAGCATATAAAATTCTTGATTATGCAGATCAAATACCTGAATTTAAATCAAAAATACTGGACGTAAAGCTAATTTATGGAAGACAAATAAATTATGCTCCTCAAAAAGTAAAAGTTCCAGAGTTAGAACAGGCAAAATCAAATATTAAATAATTAAATTACTAAAAAATGAAAAAAGTATTCACTATTTTAGCAATAATGTGTCTTAGTGTAGCATATTCATATTCACAAGGCTCAAAAGTAACAATGTTCACACAAAATGGGGAGAAATTCTGGATTGTAGTGAATGGTGAAAAAAAGAATAAAGAACCTTTAACAAAGGTCACAGTAGAAAATTTAACTGCACAAAACTATAAGTTTAAAGTAGTTTTTCAAGATCAAACTATTCCTGCTTTAGACAAAGTAATTTACACAAAAAACGTTGAAACAGATGCATACACAGATGCCACTTACACAATCAGAAAAAATGACAAAGGTGATAAATTTGTTATTAGAATATTATCTGGCGAAGAATTAGCAACAACTACAACTACGACTACAACAACTGCACCCGCAAATACAAATACCGCAACAACCACCACAATTAATCCTCAGCCTGCAAATAATCAGACTACACAAACCTATAATCAAACAACTACTACAACTACAGGAGAACCACAGAATATCAACATTGGAATTGGGATGAATGTTACAGAAACACCCGATGGAGTTAATATGAATGTTAATATGGGTGGTGTAAATGTCAGCACAAATGTTAATGGTAATCAAAACGGCATGAATACTAGCATGAATGTAGGTGGAGCAAACACATCAAATGCAGTTGTAACTTCATCAACCACCACAACAACAACTACCACCACTTCTTCGAGCAGTTCTGGCTTTAACCAACAACCTGTAAACAACACACAAAATGCTTCTATTTCAAAAGAACCAACTCAAAAACCAGTAGCTTATGTTATGCCTGGTTATTCAGGTCCTACAGGTTGTGCAATGCCTATGAGTAATGAAAGTTTTAATACAGCTAAAAATTCTATTTCATCTAAATCTTTTGAAGATTCAAAACTTACAATTGCAAAACAAGTTGTTGGAAATAATTGCTTAACTTGTTCTCAGGTTAAAGATATTATGAAACTATTTAATTTTGAAGATTCAAGACTTGAATTTGCAAAATTTGCATACAAACACACATTTGATATTGGTAACTATTATCAATTAAATGACGCATTTACTTTTGAAGCCTCTATTGAAGAATTGAATCAATTTGTAAGTAATGGTGGAAATTAAGAATTGTATTATAACAAAATAAAAAACCCGCATAATGCGGGTTTTTTATTTTCTATTTTTTCTTGTTACTTCCCCAAAATTTTGGAAGTGGAATATTAGATATTGTCTTTTTTACAGCATTTCTATTATCGTGTATTTCATCGTCATCGTAATATCCATATCCATATCCAGAACCATAGCCATAACCATAAGCTCCATATTTATATCCATACCCATAACGATTACCATAATAACTAGGAATTTTAACATCATTAATTAAAATACCCATCGATTGATAATTATTATCTTTATATAAACTATTTACAAATTTCAATACAGTTCTACTACTATAATCTTGTCTCACAACATAAATATTAGTGTCAACATATTTTGAAAGAAGTAATGAATCGGTAACAAGCGCTACGGGTGGAGTGTCAATAATTATTATTTCATATCTTGCTTTTAACTCCATAATAAGTTGATTCATTTTTTCACTTTCTAAAAGCTCAGCTGGATTTGGGGGAATAGGGCCAGAAGTAACAACGTGTAAGTTTTCTTGAAAGGAATGAACAATTATTTCATCTAAAGTGTTATTGCCAATAAGATAAGTACTTATTCCAATTGAATTATCTAATTTAAAATCTTTATGAAGTTTGGGTTTTCTTAAATCTAAACCCATAATAATTGTTTTCTTTCCAGAAAGGGCAAAAATAGAAGCCAAATTTACAGCACAAAAAGATTTTCCTTCACCACTTACAGTAGAAGTTAATGCAATTGTGTGTGTTGTAAGCTTTTTATCTATATGTAAATACTGAAGATTTGTTCTAAGCGTTCTAAATGATTCTGCTATAGAAGATTTTGGTTTCTCGTATACAACAAAATCAGTTGATTTGTTATTATGACCAATTGCAGCCATAATAGGAATATCTGTGCGAGATTCTACATCATGGCGGTCAAGAATTTTATCGTTAAAAAAATCAGCTATTATTATTATTATTAGCGGAATAAGTATTCCTATTAAAATTGCAATTGTATAATTCAATGTTTTTTTAGGGCCAACCTGAGCCGCATTTTGAACCAAACAATTATCAATGATTTTATTATCGGGCACATTTGATGCTTTAGCAATACCAGACTCAGCTCTTTTCGTTAACAAATAAGTATATATCTGATCGTTAAGCTTATATTTTCTTTGAATAGTAATTAATTGTTTTTCTGTACTTGGTAATTTAGCAATTTCAGCTTCTACTTCAGCAATACGTTTATCAATTTCATTTATTGAAATAATATTTGATTGAATAAGATTTCTGATATTTTCTAATAATGCTTTTCTATTGCTCTCAATTTGGTTGTTAACCATTTCGGTTGCTGGATTTTTAATATTTGAAGCATATTCGTAATTATTTTTTTGCTTACTTAATTCGCCTAAATCTGTTATTAATTTAATAAGCATTGGATCATCTATTCCTACAATTGAAGGAGCCATTAAATCTGTAAAGTCTTTTTTATCGTCAAGATATTTCTTTAAATAATCAAAATATTTTGACTTAATAGTTAACATTGCTTTTTCAGATTGAACTCTATCTACTTTCTCGTATAAAATACTTCCTTCTTTACTGATATCAATTAATTTATTGTTCTCTCTAAAATTTTGCAGCCTGTTTTCATTAATTTCTAATGAATCGGTAATATCATTTAGCTGATTGTCAATAAAAGCAATAGTATTTAAAGCTATTTGATTTTTTTCTTCAAGCCCTGAATTAATATATACTTCTAACAGTTTATTTAAAAAATCTGCTTCTTTTTGAGGAACCAAGCCCTGTGTTGAAAGTTCAATAATAGTAGACTTCTTATCAGTAGTTGAAAGACTTAATTTACCCTTGTACTCATTGGTTAACTGATGAATATCATTAATTACAAAAAAGTATTGATAACTAAAAGTTGGATCACTTTTAACATATGGTTTTATTAAGTTAAGACAAAAAGTAAAACTACTATCAGAATACCATTCTCCATATTTAAGCTTCTTTTTTATAGCAGTATTAGCATCAATTTCAAGAAGATATTCATTTTCAGAAATAAGCTTAATATTTACTTGATGATTTTTATTATTTGTTCTGTTAGTGTCAAGTATTACTTCAAATGGACACGATTTATAAAACTCAACAGTTCTAATTCTACCCATTCCAAAATATGAAATTGCGAATTCTGGAAGTTTACAAATAGTCTTATAAGTCATTCTATATGAATTAAGAACAGCTATTTCATTCTCAACAACTTTCTTTCGACCTGTTCTTAATATACCTTGCTGTTCAAGTATTCCTTCAATACCACCTGAGATAGAATTATCTTTATCTGCGACTAAAACTAATGCCCTCTGACTAAAAATAGGATCAGAATATCTGTTTATAAAATATGCAACACTAATTGTTACAAATACCGAAAATGCAAACCAATACCAATTAGCTATAATTTTGAATATAAATTTCTTTATATCAATAGATTCGTTTTGCTGGGTTTGATTATTATTTATGTTTGCCTCCATTAAAGCCTGATATTAATAAAATTAAGAACAAGAATAGCAGTTGTAATTGATGAAAGTATTATTGAAATATTTGCTGCATTTAATCTCCAGTTTTTTAATTTTAAAGGCTCTACATAAACCACATCATTAGGAGTAAGAAAATAATTTGGGTCTTGCAAAATGTTCTTATCTAGCAAATTAATTCTGAACGTTGTTGTACCATCTTTAGTAGGCCTAACAATTAAAACATTTTCACGATTTCCAACATCAGTCATATTACCTGCTTGTCCAATTGCTTCTAAAAGAGTTAAACGATTATTATAAACATAAAACATTCCCGGCCTATTTACTTCACCAATAACAGTAAATTTAAAACCACCAAACCTAACAAGTACCTGTGCTTCTTTTAGCATTTCATTTACCTTAGTCTGAATCGTTGCCTGAATTTCTTCTATAGTCAAACCAACTACACTAACTTCACCAATCATTGGAATTATAATGCTGCCTTTCTCGTTTACTGTATAACCACGAAAATAAAGAGCTGCTTCATTATTATAATTATTTAAATTAGTCTCATTATCAATATTAAAAAGTAATGTAATGTCTTTATTTAAACTTATAATTTTTATATCAAGTACGTCACCTGCATGAACCTTATACAATGCCATCTTGTTACTATATTGTGAAGTACTATCAGTTGCTCCTGCACCTTGCAAATAAACCATCTTCTGTTGTCGTGTACAAGACAATCCAATAATCGAAAACATTATGATTAAAACAAGAAATCTTCTATTTATTACTTTCATGTTATTGTAAATAAACCGCAAAGTTAATAAATTTCTTTTAAAGAATTTTAATTAATGTATTCACTGTCTTAAATATGACAATAAATTAATTATAACATTAAACTAAAGTAGTTGCTAAAAGCTCTAAATTTGCTGATAACTTCTTAGCTGTTTTACAGAAATAGCGCCTATTTTGAAATGCAACAACCCAAATAATACCACTTACTGCATTTGTTAAAAATACTTCGTCAGCATTTAGAATATCGTTTTCACTAATGCAAACATCATCATAAACAGTAATCTTCTCATTTAAAGCTAATTGGATAATTATTTCGCGCATTATACCTGGCAAGCAACCTTCTGATAATGACGGAGTGATTAAATTATTATTTGATAAAATAAATAAATTTGAAGATGTTGATTCAATTATTTGATTGTGTTCATTTAATAAAAGACTTTCGTCAATATTTTGTGAGCGGGCATAAATTGCAGCTTTTACATAAAACAAGGCATTAGCTGATTTAATACTACTAAGTTCATTAATAGGTTTTTTCCAATCAGAAAAAACACCAATTTTTAACCCCTTGGCATTTAAAGAAAAATTTTTCGATTCTAGGGGCGAACATTCTATATAATAATCAGTTTTATTAGTTAACGGCTGATAATTGCCTCCATCTTTTCTATATAAACTTAACCTGATTTTTGCTCCATTAAACAGCTTGTTCGCATTTAGCAACCGTGAGATTTGTTTTTGAAAATATGATACAGAATAAGTTTCCGGTAATTCCATCTGCAAAATAGCTGCACTTTTTCTAAGACGCTCTATATGCTGAGATAAGAAAGGCACTGTTGTACCAATTGCTCGCATAGTTTCAAATAAACCATCGCCATATTTAAATGCACGATTATTTCCAAAAAAAACTGGCTTATCAGAAGGGAGAAACTCACCATTTAAACAAACAAAAGTGACTTGTCCCATATTAAACAATTTTATTCATAATCTCATTTAAATCAGAATTTTGATCAACAAGTATTGGCTTAATGTTAGCTGCAATTGCGGTGTCAACATCTCTTTGTTGGTCTCCAATAAAATATGATTGTGTTTTATCAATATTAAATCTTGCAATTGACTTTTCGATCAAAAGTGAATTTGGTTTGCGACACAAACAGGCTTCTACATCATTATGATGTGTGCAATAATAAATTTCGAGAATTAAAATTCCTGATTTACCTAATTCACTTATTAAATATTTGTGCACACTTTCAACATCTGCTTTAGCGTACACTCCTTTTGAAATTCCACTTTGATTTGTTATAACTATAAATTCATAACCTTTTTGCGACATAATTTTTAAAAACTCAATTACTCCATCATTAATTATAAAGTCAGTAACATTATATGTATAATAATGCGAATTATCATTTATTACACCATCTCTATCAAGGAAAATAACTTTTCTCACAAACCAAAGTTTAATTTAATAATATTAACAAAATCTACAAACAAAGTAGGTTTTAATGCTAATGGAAAAACAAAACCGAACACAGCACCCCAGAAGTGAGCATCGTGACCAATGTTATCAATATTTTTCTTTGACATATAAGCAGAATATGCCAAATAAAATATTCCAAATATAAATGCCGGAATACCTATTGGAATAAAGAAAATATAAATTTTATTTAATGGATTAAAAAGTATTGATGTAAATAATATTGCAGAAACAGCACCAGATGCACCAACTGCATTATAACTGTAGTTATCTTTATGTTTTAAAAATGAAGGAACTGAAGATATTATTGAAGCTAAAATAAATTCGGAGACATAAAGAAACGTTGCCTTTTCGCCAAAGTAATGTGCAAAAGCTGCTTCAACAAATACTCCAAAGAAAAAAAGTGTTAGCATATTAAAAAGAAGATGGCTCCAATCGGCATGCACAAAAGCATGCGAAATAAACCTATACCATTGATTTGAATGTTTAACCTGATAGGGGTTAAACATTAACTTAAAATACACCTCACGCTTACTGAACGCTGATATTGTAACAAGACATACAGTAGCAATAATTAAATATGTGATCATTTTTATTTTACAATAAACTTAGTAACTTGTGTTCCTCTGTTAGTTTCAACTTTAACAAAATATAATCCTTGGGCAATGTTATTTTTTTCAAAAACAATTTCATTTGTCCCCTTAGCCCATAATCCTGAATATACTTCTCTTATCTTTTTTCCATCTGTACTTAAAATAGAAATTTTAGTATCTAAATCATAACAGCTTCTAATAACAATATTATAATTCTCATTATTTGACGAAAAAATATTTACATTAAAATTGGTTACACTTAACTCATATACATTTGTAGGATTATAAACTCTAAACCGCCACCAACCTAATGGAGCTGGCATAGGACGTACCTGAGTTTTTCCAGAAATTGATTGTGCATAAATATAATAATAAACATAAGTTCCAGAAACCTGAACCGGAATTTCTCCAGTCCATGTATTTGTTGTAGCATTTGTTAATAACATTGGTGCCGAAAGATAAGGTTGGGTGGTATCTGTTCTATAATAAACTAACGCAGACGAAATACCCGACTTATGAATAATAGTAGCATTTACCTGATAATTTGTTATAATATTATCTGTATTTGGTAAAGCCTGATGTGAAATAAGTAATGGATTTTGTGCACCAATTTCATGAGAGGTGCAATGAATTGTACCGCTTTGAGGTATTATGCTGTTAGAATTTATACCTACAACTCTATAACCAGGCATTGCTTGTCTGTATATTCTTAAAGCCGTAGTATCATATTGTGTGTAGTATGTTGGAACTAGCACAGTTTTATTAATTATTAAAGAATTTGTATAAGTCAGATAGTTTCCGCCTGTACTAGGATATAAACCACCAGTTGTAGGTGGCATAGGAATTCTTACAACTTTGTATGAAGTTCCAAACACGGAATTAAAATTATTTAAAACATAATTAAGATTGGTTTCTATTTGCGGTCCATCTGAAATACCTGCAGGATACTGACCAATTAATAATGTTTCTTCATCCAGCAACTTCATATGCATATCAATATGATGAATACCATCGTATGGTAAAGTTTCCATTTTAATATACGTTGTTATTCCTAAAAAATCATTTGCTATGTTATTAATATCTGTTTCTGTTTTAGGTGTTGAATTATATGCAGTAACAGTAGCATTTTCATCTAAAATAAGATGGCTTGAAAAGGCTGTTCCAAAACCATCACTCATAAAATTACCTCCCGTTGCTACTAAATCAGTTGGCGCTGTTGTGCACTGATAAAGGGGCAAACCAACTCTTGTTGCATATAATGATGGCGATGCATCATCTAGAGGCCTGTTTCTATTATATACCCAGTCAACTAAATATAATGAATCAACATCATTTGTATAAATATTATTTGGTCCAAAATCACGAATCCAAACCGAATTCATTGATGTTTTAATATAATATGTATTTGTTGTACTTATGCTATGATTTGTTAAATAAGTTTTTACAGTATTTGAGTCGCTACAATAAATATATACTTTTGCTTCTTCACGTGCATATCTTATTATTTCACTTAAAAATAATTCATAACCTGTTTTCCAAGAAATTAAAACTGCCTGCATCTCTTCCCATTCTGCAGCGCTTCGAATTGGAGAAACCGGTGGAGTTATTATTCCTTTAGGAACTGGCTTAACATAATTAGGCAATTCGCTTATTTCTTTAGCAGTGGAATAATTTGGAAGCTGTTCTTCTGTAATCTGACTAAATAACTGCAAAGTGCAAATTACAAGGGTAAAAACAAATAAATATCTTTTCACAATTGATATATTTAGTAATTATTACCATAAAGGTAGTATAGTTTTATTATAAAAGAAAAAGCCGCTTCGAAAATCGAAGCGGCTTTTAAATTATTAAAAGTATTTTCTAGAAATGTAACATCATATAAACTTTTCCACCGAAGTTACCTGTATCAAAACCAAAAGCACCAGCTTTGTCACCTTCGATAGTTATAGTTCCAACAGTTGGACCAGCACCACCAATAGATTCAGTTGTGGTTGAAGTTTTACCATTTTTAACAAAACCAAGTCCCCAACCAAATTCGCCACCTACAGAAATTTTAGGTAAAAAGAAATATTCAGCACCAACAAAAGCGCCTAAATTTAATTCAATATCAGTTCCATTTTTTCTTTCAGTAATACGAGCAGCATTTCCATAAGCATCAGTTGTAATGTTTCCTGAACCAGCAAAAGCATCATCAGTTGCATCAACACCAACTGTTACTGTACCTGTAGGTACTAAAGCGTTACCATAAGTAAATTTATCTTTTGTGCTATTGAAATAAATTCCAAGACCAGCACCATAATAACCAGATAATCTACCTTTTCCTCTGTGTTTCTCAAGACCAACAGCTAAACCAATATTGGTGTTTCCTTGTTTCCATTTATTTTCTTTCATAGTTGGAAGAGCAGGATAAACAGGAGCAGTAGTTAAAGTTCTGTCAACAGACATGTTTTTCTGTGAATTTGAACCAAAACCTAATCTGATTTCACCACGATAAGCTGTTTCAGCATCTACATAATACTTACCTTTAATTGTTTGAGCAGCGTCTGTAAAATTCCATGTTGGAGCTACAGCACCACCATTTGATAGAAAACCTCCAAAATAATTCAAAAATGGAGTAGCGTCAATTCCAATAGCATAATCACCAGCTTCTGGAAGTACAGGAACACCTTCTTTTGATTTTAAATCCTGAGCATTTGATACAGTAAATACTGTACATGCTACTAATAAAGTTAAAGCAAATTTTTTCATAATTTTTAAATTTAGATTTACGGCACAAAATTAACCATATTTTTAAATATAGAACACTAATTTTTAAAAAGATAAGTAATTATCCTCTGTTAAAAAAACTAAATTGCTGAAATTTAATAAAATATGTTAATAAAATGTTAATAACTCTGTTGATAAGATTGTATCTATCTAATAACTAATAGGGCAATGTTTTCAACATGTTGTGTATGGGGAAACATATCTATTGGTTGAATTTTTACAACCTTATAATCAATATTTAACAACTCTACATCGCGAGCCTGAGTAGCAGGATTGCAACTTACATAAACAATTTTTTTAGGTTTTGTTTTAAGTATGGTTTCAATAACTTCCTTACTAATTCCATTTCTTGGTGGATCTATCACAATAACATCTGGCTTACCATTTAATGCAATAAACTCATCATTAAGAACTTCTTTTGTGTCGCCAGCATAAAAAACAGCATTTGTTATATCATTAAGCAAAGCATTTTCACGAGCATTTATAACTGCATCTTCAATAAATTCAATTCCGGCTATTTTTTTTGCATTTTTTGCAAGATATAAACCAATAGTTCCTGTTCCCGAATAAAGATCATAAACGACTTCATTGCCTGTTAATTCTGCAAATTCTTTTACTTTGTTATATAATACACCTGCTTGTGTGGAATTTGTTTGGAAAAATGATTTCGGACTAATTTTAAATTTTAATCCATTTAAATTTTCAATCAGATGACTTTCTCCTTTATATAAAACAGGAGTTATTCCATCTAAACTGTCGTTATGTTTTGGATTAATTGCAATATATATTGAAGTTAAATTTGGAAATTTTTCAATAATATGAGATAGAATTATTTCTTGCCACACATTGTTTTCACTGAACAAACAAAGAATTATCATTACTTGTCCATCTAATGTATTTCTAATAATAAGATTCCTTACATAACCCGTGTGTAACTTTAAATCAAAAAAAGGAATCTCATTCTTTACACAAATTTCATAAACTTCTTTTCTGATAGCGTTTGATGGCTCCTCTTGCAAATAACACTTATCAACCTGAAGAACTTTATCAAATCTTCCTGGAATATGAAAACCAGCTCCCCAATAATCTGTTGGTTTAGGCAATTCTTCTTCACCGTCATAAAGCCAGCGTTTATTAGAAAAAGTAAATTCTAATTTATTTCTATAATTTGTTGTTTTCTCTGATGAAATAATTGGAAATATTTCACCTAAATCAATTTTACCAATTCTTTGAAGCTGATCAATTACTTGTTTGTTTTTAAAATATAACTGTTTTTCGTATGGTAAATTCTGCCATTTGCAACCACCACAAACTCCAAAATGAGAGCAAAAAGGTTCCGCTCTCAACTCTGAAAGTTTTACCATTTTAACTACTTTTCCTTCTAGATAATTTTTATTTTTTCTTGTAACAAGAACATCAACTATATCACCAGGTACAACAAATGGAACAAAAAGCACTTTATTTTCAACGCGAGCAATAGCTTTTCCCTCAGCGGCGACATCAATAATTTCTACATTTTCTAATATTACTCGTGTATTATGTTTTCTTGCCATTATTTTATATTCTTATAAACTGATAAAAACTCATTCCAGATCATTGCAGTGGCTCCCCAAATTTTATAACCATCAATTATAAAACAAGGAGAAGTATATGTTTTTTCTTTGTATTCAAATGTGAAAGAAGAATGATTTTTAATGTCAAGAAAAACCTCTATTGGCGTTTCTAAAATTGCTTCAACCTCATCTTTACTTCCAACTAAAATTGGTTTTCCATTCATGCTAACAATATACGGATGAACCATAATATTGCTAACTGGTATATGTAATGGACTTAATTCACCAACAAATTCAATTTGATCTTTTTTTATTCCTACCTCCTCTTCAGCTTCACGAATTGCAGTAGCAAACAAATCTTCATCATCTTCCTCAACCATTCCGCCTGGAAATGCCATTTGTCCACTATGAGGACCATGTCCAACTGTTCTTTTTATAAACACCACCGACCACTTAGCATCGTGCAAATAAAGACAAATTAAAACGCTTCCATGACGATGTGGTTCTGTTTGCTCAAATTCTTTATAAAAAATACGATTACCCGAAGCCATTTCAAACTGAGATTGCTCTCCAGGTAATGGTTTTTGAAGTTCTGTGCGAAGCTTTTCAATAAAATCCACCAAATATTATTTATGAAATGTCTTTAAGAAATCTTCTACTTCTGGCACTCCACCCTGATAAACCAAATAACCATTGTATGGTTCACGTCTGGTAGTTTCATCATTTATTGGTGTCATCATTAAACGTTTTACCTCAGCAGGATCGTCGGTTTGTCCAAGTACCCAACCTAATTTTATATAAGCAGTTTCGGGTAAAAAGTTTTCAGCTGGAATAATTCCTTTAGCCATTAAATCGCGACCGGTATCATAAACATACATATGACAGAAACCATACAAAGTTTGAACAGCCATAAAAATATGAACACCTTTTTTCGCTGCTCTTTCAATTGCAGGATACAAAGGTTTGTTAATATGACCTAAACCAGTTCCTGCTATAATTATTCCTCGATAACCATTATCAGTTAATGAATCAATAATATCCGGCTGCATATTTGGATAATAATAAACAATACTTACCTTATCTTCAAAGTATGGTTTAATTATTACATTTCTGTCTTTACGACGATGATTATATTCTTTTTTAATTGGCCTAACACCATCTTTCTTAGATATTGTTGCGAGAGGTGTATCGCTTAAAGTTCTAAATGTTGAACGATACGATGAGTGCATTTTTCTTACTCTGGTTCCACGATGCAAAAATCCATATTCATCAGAAGTCGGACCAAACATACAAACCATTACTTCTGCTATATCGCCATGTCCAGCAGCAGTTGCAGCATGAATAAGGTTTAATGCAGCATCAGAAGATGGTCTGTCACTTGAACGTTGAGAGCCAACCAGAACAATAGGCACTGGAGAATTCTGCACCATAAAAGTTAAAGCAGCAGCAGTATGACTTAATGTATCAGTTCCATGGCCAATAATAATTCCATCAATACCATTTTCAATTTCTTTACCAATTGCAATAGCTAATTTTTTATATTGTTCTGGGCCCATATTTTCGCTGAAAACAGCGAATAATTTTTCTGTTGTTAAATTACAAACATCAGCTAACTCAGGAACTGCACCATATAATTCTCCTGGTGAAAATGCTGGAATTACCGCACCAGTTCTATAATCTAAACGAGATGCTATGGTTCCACCAGTACCAATAAGTTTAACGGCAGGAAAACCATCAGTAAATGGAAATTCTTTTTCGGGAATTTTATAATTTGCTTTCTTATAACCAATCTCTTTCATATCAGTTATAGTAACAACATCAAGTCCAATGTTATAACCGGTAATAATTTTCAGAACAATATGCAAATCATCGTCATTTTCTGAACGAGGTAAAACTGTTCCTGCAAATTTTCCACGAGTAGTTTCTATTTCTGCAGTTCCCCAAACTCTTACATTATATTTTTTTAATAATTCAAGAGCACGCCCTTTATATCCTTGAAAAAAATCTTCACTCATATTCTGAATATTAATGTTTCTTAATATAACTATTCAATTCTTTTAGACTAATGTTACCAATTGCTTGTTTTCTCAATTGACCCATTACCCAATTGGCCTTTTCTGTTTCCCCTTTATTTTTTCCAACCTCTTTAAATCTCTCTTTTAAAAATACTACAGGTGCACAAATATCTTCCTCCTGACGTTTTTTAAACTTCATTGTATCTAACACACCCGAGAATTCCATTTTTGGGTGCTGATAAACCATTGGCAACATTTCTTTTGCAAAAAGAAAATTAATTTTTTCCTTATGTAAGAATTTAAAAAGTCCGTAAATAATTTCGTAATTAAATTCTGAAACCGGCTTAATTTTTCCCTGAATATTTTTCAAAAAATGCCCAAAGAATGTTCCTACAAAGACAGGCTCAGCTTTAAATTCGTTAACAATCCGTTCAATAATTGGCACTAAATTATTTCTGAAAATATAATGATAACAATCTTCAGGAACTCCCCATTTTTTTAATTGATTATATCTGTCAATTACTTCCACCGGAAGTTGTTTTTGTAACGAATCAATATATTCACTTTCCAATGGGATTGGAGCAGAATCGGTATCTGGATACATTCTATCAGCACCAGGAAGTACTCGTTCAAATATTGTTGTACCGTCACTTATTGACTTGCGTGTTTCATTGGGTATTCCTTTAAATGCCATTTTACAACGCTCCTCAATAGTTTCTAATGCAGTTTTCATATCATCTGCTGGTCCCCAAATAATAAGTATTGCATCATTTTCATTGCAACCTAAAAGCTGACTGACTCTATTAAGGTCGTCAATGCTAACATCTGGATAGAACTGCTCACTGTGAGTCATATTTGGATGCTCCAAACAAGCTATAACCTTTAAACGTTCAGAAATTTCGTTAGCAAAGCATCTTCCAGGTTGAGTAAAATGCGAAAGAGCAGAATGAAACCCGGTTAAACCAATTGCAATTATTTTATGTTCAGCTTCCCATGCTTCTTTTAGTGCAGGATAAGGAAAATTAAAATCTTTATAATTTAATTCCTGTGATTTAATTTTCCAGTCATCAATATTTGAAATTGATTTTAATAATTTATCTCTTAGCTGAAGTAAAGACCACTGTCTGAAACATTCATTATGCGTTAATTCAGGTATCCATTTGTTATGCGCAACACCTTTAATTTCTACTCTTGAACCGCCTGTACAACTTACGTTTACATCTTCGCGACCAGCACCAATTCCAACCCTTACTTTTCCTGTGCTTCTGTTTAAGAAACGGATATAATTTGCAGCTTCCATCACTTCATCAGGATTTACCATATCGGGATAAGTAACAGTTTCGATAAGTGGCATACCAAGACGATCAGTCATATAAATTCTACGATGCCCAATATCAGAAACCTCACGGCAAGAATCTTCTTCAATGCTTAACTGAATTAACCTTACTTTTTTATTTTTTAATGGTATTTCACCTTCAACTCCGAGAATTGCAGTACGTTGAAATCCTGTTGGAATGCTACCATCAAGATATTGCTTGCGGGTAATATGTACTTCGCCAACAATATTAAATTTGCTTAATAATGAAATTTCAAGAGCAATTCCTAATGCTTCTCTGTCAATTTTGAAAGGAGGAGTGTCATCTATTTCGTACGTACAAGCTGTTTCGTGTTTTAAACGATAAACAATTTCTTTACGGGTTTTAAATTCCATTAATGCAGTACCATCATATTCACCAAGCTCACTTAAAGTTGGACGCATATGTCTGATAATCTCAGCATGGTAATCGTCAGGTTTTTGAAATTTTCCGGCTGGACAATTACAAAATAATTTTTCTTTAGTTTTTAACTGTTGATGAACTTCCAGCCCAGACATAAAGCCTATTCTGTCGTAATCTGCCTGAGTTGCATCTTTTCTGTTAACGTAACCAATAGCTTTTTTGGTTTCTTCGTAATTTTTTCGCGGATCAAATATTTTGCTCATTCTGAACTTTGTTTTTCTGTTGTTTAGCCAATATTTAATTTAAAATAATTATAGCAGTTTTTAAGTATAATTCCGTGTAAAATTAATTTTCGTAAAGAGATTTCCCAAATAAACCGAAACAATTTATTTGTAGTCTGTTTTACTGATTGTTGTACTTCTCGGCAATCTGGTCAAGAATTTCAATATTTTCCTGATAAGAACTTGAAGTCAGTAATTTAAGCCTATAATCCTTACTATCGGGTAATGATTTTAAATATTGAACATAATGACGACGCATTGTCATAATTCCTCCAAACTCGCCTTTATCTTTTGCCGATTGTGCTAAATGGTTTTTTGCAATTTCTATCTTTTCAGCAATTTTTGGTTCAGGAAGTAACTCACCAGTATCTAAAAAATGGCGGATATGGTTAAATATCCATGGTTTGCCAATAGCAGCACGACCAATCATGATTCCATCAACATTATATTGATCAAACATTTCCAATGCTTTTTCGGGACTATCAATATCACCATTCCCAATAATTGGAATTTTTATGCGCGGATTATTTTTCACTTTGCCAATTAAGGTCCAATCGGCTTTACCTAAATACATTTGTGCCCTTGTTCGCCCATGAATTGTAAGTGCAGAAATTCCAACATCCTGTAATCGCTCAGCTATATCTTCTATATTTTTTGAATTTTCGTCCCAGCCCAAACGGGTTTTTACTGTAACTGGAATTTTAACAGCTTTAATAACTTTTTCGGTTATCTCGACCATTAAAGGAACATTTCGCATCATACCGCTACCAGCTCCGCGATTTGCAATTTTTTTAACCGGACAACCAAAATTAATATCTACAAATTCGGGTTTTGCTGATTCTACAAGTAATGCAGCCTCGACCATACTTTCTGGCACATGCCCATAAATCTGAATTCCTATTGGTCTTTCGTAATCTGCAATATTTAGTTTTTGTAAACTTTTTCTTCCATTGCGAATCAGTCCATCTGACGAAACAAATTCGGTAAACATTACATCAACTCCACCAAGATTTTTACAGATATAACGGAATGTCGAATCAGTTACATCTTCCATTGGTGCCTGAAAAATTGGCTTGTCTCTTAAATCTATTCCGCAAAAATTCATGCGGCAAAAGTAATCAATTTGAAATTTTATTTACAAGCAATTTTGTTGTCACATCTTTCGATGTGAAAATTCGAAATAAAAAACAGTCAGGTCGAAAGACCTGACTGTACTCTAGGTTGCTGTCAGGTCTTTCGACCTGACTGCATTTACAATACTTTAATTCGTCATGGCGGACTCGATCCGCCATCTTATTTATTAGGAGATGCTGCCCTTCGTCTAAGCTCAGGACAAGTTCAGCATGACGTCAAATGTTTATTTTACGATCTTATTTTATCCAATAATTTGTTTAATGTTACAACTTCTTCTTCAGTTAATTTCTTAAGAAGCTTATCAACTTCCATTTCTATACAATCCATCCTACTTAACAACTTTAAGCCATCTTCTGAAATTCTTACATCTTTTTGTCTACGGTCTTCTTTATTTTCGGAACGCTCAACAAGTTTTCTTTCATAAAGTTTATCGATAATACGGCTAACATCTGAACTTTTATCGAGCATACGTTCTTTTAAAAAACCAATGGTTGAAGGACCTTCGTTAAAGCCACGCAAAACACGCAAAATATTGTACTGCTGTTCTGTTACATCATGCCTTTTAAGAAACTGAAGAAATTTATAACTCAAATGATTTGTTGTATAAGTTAAATTAATCATTCCTTTATGATATTCATTTCGGAATCTTCCTTTAATTTCATCTTCAATTTTCATAATAGCAATATTAAAAAATTAGCCAAAGATTCACAAATTGAATTTTACAATCTGTGAATCTGCGGTAATTATTACTTAGCTTTTGCTAACTCAACTCTACAGGTAAAAGTAACATCTTCACCAACCATTAAACCACCCGATTCGGTTAATGAACTCCAGTTTAAACCATAATCTTTACGATTTAATTTTCCTGAGATTTTAAAACCTGCTTTAGTATTTTTGTAAGGATCAACAGCTGTTCCACCATAAACAACATCTAAAGTTAATGATTTTGTTACTCCATGCATTGTAAAATCACCCGTTAGCTTATAGTTCTTCTCATCAACCTTTTTAAATTCTGTACTTTTAAAAGTTGCCAAAGGAAATTTTTCTGTTTCAAAAAAATCAGCGCCCTTTAAATGTTTATCGCGCATTTCATTAGCTGTATTAATGCTTGTTGCATCAATTACAAAATTGATTTTAGCATCAGAAAAATCTGATTTATCACTAAATACATTTCCCTCAAATTTTGTAAACTGACCGGTAACTTCAGAAATTACCATATGTTCAAGACTAAAGTTTACTGATGAATGAGCTCCATCAAAATCCCATTTTGTTGTTTGTGCATTTACTGCAAATGCTATAAACATTACTGCGAAAAATAAATTTATTGTTTTCATTATTTTTAATTTTTAATTACTGCGCAAATATACAGCACAACTTTATATGTTACAACATATATTTTGCTAATAATTCATTTTTTAACATTATTTATAATCTAAACCTATTTGCAAACTTTGTTTTTTTAAGTATGTTGTTTAATTCTCACTCTTTAGCATATTCTATATTTTATAAGAGTCAAAGAGAATACTTAAAAAGACATTTTAAAAATTTGTCTATTTCTATTTGATGCTTTCAAACATACGTATTAAGTTATGTGTTTTAAAACATATTTAACATTTCTGAACTGATATTAATGGGTCAGATAGAATAAATTTTTATATTTTTGTCTAAAATTTATAATAATGCATACAGTATTAGTTGGAATTAATTACAAAACAACCCAAGTTGATGCCCGAGAGAAATTATATTTTTCATCTGACAAACTCGATATCGCTCTTCCATTATTACTTAACTACCCTGAAATTAAAGAATGTGTAATTTTATCTACCTGCAATAGAATTGAAGTTTATGCTATTTCGCAGAATACTGACATTGCTTTTAACAGTATTATTACATTCTTAAGCGACTTTCATAAAATTCCTCAGGAAAACATTACTCCACAAATTTATAAAAAAAAGTGTGGTGAAGCTGTAAAGCATCTTTTCGAAGTTGCTTCAAGCATAAACTCAATGATTGTTGGAGAATACGAAATACTTGGTCAGGTTAAAAACGCTTACGAAAAAGCCCAAAGTTTAAATTGCACTAAAGAGTTTATAAATAGACTTTTTCAAATGGCGACAGTTGTAGGTAAGAGAGTTAGAACTGAAACAGGAATTGGCAAAGGTGCAATTTCTGTTGGATCTGTAGCAGTTAATCTTATAAAAGAAATTTACCCTAACGATAATAAACTAAATGTAATGCTTGTTGGAGCAGGTGAAGTTTCAACTTTAGTAGCAACAAATCTTACAAATAAAATTGATTGTAATATTACAATAACCAACAGATCAAATAATAAAGCCGACGAATTTGCTCAAAAATTTAATGCTCATTTTGTAAACTATGAGATTAGAGATGAACATTATGCTGAGCAGGATGTGATTATTTTTTCGACAGGTTCGCAGGAGTATATTATTAAAAATGATGATTTAGAAAAACTCAATGTTTCGAATGGTAAAAAAGTTGTATTAATAGATTTATCTGTTCCAAGAAATATTGATCCAGCTTTAGGAAAAAATGAAAACGTTTTCTTAAGAACAGTTGACGATTTAGAGGTTATTATTGACTCAAGTCGCGAAGAAAGATTAAGGGAAATTATTAAAGCTGAAGTAATTATTAAAGAAATTGAAGATAAATTTATAGAATGGTACAATATGCAATCTATTGTTCCGGTTATGAGAGGAATAAAAGGTGAATTTAATTCAATAAAAGATAAACTAATTGAAACATATAGCACACAACTTGCTGATTTAACCCAACCACAGAAAGATGTAATTAAAAGTATGATGGATAGTTATTCTGACACATTAATTAAAACCATCATGTTAAACCTTAAAGAGGTTACTGACCCCACTCACCTTCATCACCTTGGCGATGCATTAAAGAAAACTTTTAATGTTAATATTAACGAGAAAATAAATCATCCTCACAGTTCTCCACATCCACATAGTCAAAACAACCCACACAATCCACATAACCCACACAATCCACATAACCCGCACAAACCGCATAACCCACACAATCCGCACAACGAACAAATGCCTCAAAATCCTCATATTCCTAATCCTCATCATCAACATCATCATGCATAAAAATTTTATTGTAGCAACCAGAGGCAGCTTACTTGCCCGCACACAAACAGAACAAACAGTTGCTGCAATTCAAAAACAAAATACTGATAGCACATTTGAAATAAATCAGTTTTCAACTATGGGTGATCAGATTACTGATAAACCATTAGTAAGTTTCGGTGGTACCGGAGTTTTTGTAAAAGAACTTGAAAATGCTCTCATAGATAATAAAGCCGACTTAGCAATTCATAGTTTAAAAGACGTTCCTAGTAATATTCCAGCAGGATTAGAATTAGTTTGTTTTCCAAAACGTGAACTTACTAATGATCTTTTTCTTTCAAATAACAACGTGTCAATATTTGATATGCCACAAGGATTCAAATGTGGAACCGGAAGTCCAAGAAGAATTATTCAATTAATGAAACTTAGGCCCGATGCTCAATTTTCTGACCTACGCGGAAACATAGACACCAGACTTCGCAAATTAGAAGAAAATCAATATGACGCAATAATTTTAGCTGCTGCTGGAATGAACAGACTTGGAAAATCATTTCCAAAATCTGCAATACTCTCTGTTGAAGATTTATTAC
This sequence comes from uncultured Bacteroidota bacterium, assembly GCA_903837285.1. Lineage (GTDB taxonomy): Bacteria > Bacteroidota > Bacteroidia > Bacteroidales > GWA2-32-17 > GWA2-32-17. Next base: position 37,089 of record CAILUD010000011.1, read on the forward strand.
CAGCAGTAGGCCAGGGTGCAATTGCAATTGAATGCCGCGCAGATGATAAAAGAACTATAGAAGCTGTAAGAAAAATAAATGACGAAGCAACAGAAATTGCAGTAAAAACTGAAAGAGTATTTATGGCTGTAATCGAAGGTGGATGTAAATTCCCTCTTGCTGCATATGCAACTGTTTCTGGAAATAAAGTTTTACTCGATGTTTTAGCAGGACAACTTACAACCGGAAAATATTTAAGAAGAATTGAAGAGACGACAATTGACAAGGCTTCTGAAATGGCTAAACGTATGGCTGATACTCTTCTTGAAGATTGCCAAAAGCAAAATATTAACTTATTCGATTTGAATGTGTGATCTTCATAACAAAATACTCATATCTACACAGCCAGCCGAAAGTTTTCCAGAATTTGAAATTGCGCTGAATAAATCAGGTGCAATAATCTATAGCTTTCCAATGATTTCTGTTTCAGAAACAGAAATTACCAATCAAGAAAAAAAAATTATTCAAAATATTAATCCATTTAATTGGTTGGTTTTTACCAGTAAAAACGGAGTACATTTTTTTCTAAAGAAATATTTTAATGAAACTGGCAAGAAAGAACTTCCAGAGAACATTAAAACTGCAGTTATAGGAAAGAAAACAGCAAACGAATTAATCAAAAACGGAATTACTCCAAACTACATAAGTGAAAGTAATCTTGCAGAAACTTTTTCAATCGAATTAAAAAAATCAGTTATTGAGAAAAACTCCAACGTGCTGTTATTACTAGGAAATCTTGCAGGTAATTTACTACAAGATACTCTTAAAAATTATTCAAACCTAACTCGAATTAATTGCTATAAAAACTCAATTCCAGAGACTCTCGATTTTGAAATTATAAAAAAGATTAAATATGATAAATATGACTTGATTATTTTCACAAGTTCGTCATGTTTTTCTAATTTTGCAGAAATCCTAAAAAAACACGATATTCAAACCCAAAATCTTAAAGTTGTAAGTATAGGTAAATCCACAACAATGACAATGAAAGAATATGGTACAATACCCGTATTTACAGCTAAGCAATCAAATATTGAAGGAATAGTTCAAGAAATAAAAATGTATTATAAACCAAAATCTTAATATTATGAATTATAAAGCTTCTTTTCCACAAACAAGATTACGCAGACTTCGTTATAATGGTGTTGTTCGTAACATGGTTAATGAGACTTCAGTTTCTGTTGACAATTTAATTATGCCTTTGTTTGTTTGTCCAGGCACAAACGTAAATAATCCAATTAAATCAATGCCTGGCAACTCGCAATTATCTGTAGATAATTTGGTAAAAGAATGTCATGAGATTTATTCTTTAGGAGTAAAATCAGTTTTACTTTTTGGTATACCAGAACATAAAGATGATGATGGTAGTGTAGCTTGCGAACATAATGGTATTGTTCAACAAGCAATTCGTGCAATTAAAAAAGAACTTCCCGAGATGTTTATTGTTGCTGATGTTTGCAATTGCGAATATACAGTTCACGGACATTGCGGTCCTATTGTAGATGGCGATGTTGACAACGATCTAACTCTTGTTATACTTGCAAAACAATCTGTTTCATTGGCACAAGCTGGTGCAGATATGATTGCTCCAAGTGATATGATGGACGGCAGAATTTCTGCTATTCGTAAAGCTCTTGATGCAAACGGATTTTTAAAAATTCCAATAATGTCATATGCAGCAAAATATGCTTCTGGTTTTTATGGACCATTTAGAGATGCTGCTGATAGCGCTCCTAAATTTGGAAATCGTGCATCATACCAAATGAATCCAGCAAACAGCGATGAAGCAATGAGAGAAATAGCTCTTGACATTGAAGAGGGTGCTGATATTGTTATGGTAAAACCAGCAATGAGCTATCTTGATATTATATATCGCACAAAACAGGAGTTCCGTATGCCAGTTGCTGCTTATAATGTAAGTGGTGAATTCTCAATGGTAAAAGCCGCTGCTGCAAACGACTGGATTGATGAAACACGAGTAATGATGGAAATCATAACATCAATCAAAAGAGCAGGTGCAGATATTATAATCACATATTTTGCAAAGGATATTGCTAAGTTCCTTAGAGATAAAAAATAAAAACAATTAATAAGTTAATGGTTATTAAGTTAAAGAAATACTCACCTGAGAATATATATATTGACCAAAATGGAAAATAACTTAATAACCCAATAACTATTAACTTCATAACAATATAACATAATTTTATTCATAAACTATGATAACAGACAAGAGTAAAAAAGAATTTCAACGCGCATGTGAAAGTATTCCCGGAGGTGTTAATTCACCAGTTCGTGCATTTAAGAGTGTAAATGGGACTCCATTATTTATAAAACAGGCAAAGGGTTCAAGAGTTGAAGATATTGATGGAAATACTTTTATTGATTTTGTTGGTTCGTGGGGACCTATGATATTAGGACATTGTCCTGACATGATTTTAAATGCATTAATTGATGCAGCAAAACGTGGTACCAGCTACGGTGCTCCAACAATTGTTGAATCAGAGATGGCCGAATTAATTTGTAAGATGGTTCCTTCCTGCGAAAAAGTAAGAATGGTTAACTCAGGCACAGAGGCTACAATGAGCGCAGTTCGCCTTGCACGTGGATTTACAAAACGTGAAAAAATTGTAAAATTTGCAGGATGTTATCATGGTCACGGTGATAGCTTTTTAATTAAAGCTGGATCAGGTGCAATTACTTTAGGACTACCTGATAGTCCTGGCGTAACACAATCTATAGCAAAGGATACTTTAACTGCCGATTATAACAATCTAGAATCTGTTGAGCGTTTATTTGCTGAACATAAAGATCAAATAGCTGCAATAATTGTTGAAGCTGTTGCAGGAAATATGGGCGTTGTAAAACCTGCACCTGGCTTCCTTCAAGGACTTCGTGAAATTGCTACAAAATACGGAGCATTATTAATTTTCGACGAAGTAATTACAGGTTTCCGTCTTGCAAAAGGTGGAGCACAGGAATATTATAATGTAACACCTGATTTAACAACATTAGGCAAAATAATTGGTGGCGGTTTACCAGTTGGAGCATATGGTGGAAGAAAAGACATAATGGATATGCTTGCTCCTCTTGGGCCAGTTTATCAGGCTGGAACGCTATCAGGAAATCCATTAGCAATGTCAGCCGGTTTGGTAACATTAAACTACTTAAATTCAACACCTGATTTCTATCAAAAATTAGAACAAAAGGCTGCTAAAGTTGAAGCTGGTTTTATAGAAAATCTAAAAAAAGCAGGAGTAAAAGGTGTTGTAAACCGCGTTGGTTCAATGATTACTTTATTCTTCAACGATAAACATGATACATTAACTTCTTTCGATGAAGTAATGACAAGCGATAAAGAAAAATATGCAAAATTCTTTTATTTATCACTTGAATCAGGCATTTATCTTGCTCCTTCACAATTTGAAAGCATGTTTATTTCAGAAGCACATACCGAAGAAGACAGAAACAATCTATTAGCAGCTAACCTTAAGGCATTGCAACAACTTTAAGGAAATTCGAAGAAAAACAAATCACATATAACAATAAACAACAAATGTCAATATTTTTAGATACAGTAAAAGGAAAAAAATGTGAACGTCCACCGGTTTGGTTTATGCGTCAGGCTGGAAGAGTTTTACCATCTTATCTTAAACTTCGTGAAACTTATACTTTCAGCGAATTAATGTTAGAACCAGAATTAGCTGCAAAAGTTACATTACTTCCAGTTGACGATTTAGGTGTTGATGCTGCAATATTATTCTCGGATATTCTTGTTGTGCCACAAGCAATGGGATTAAAAGTTGAATTTTCTGATAAAGGACCACGTTTTGAAAAACCTTTAAAAGAAGTTTCAAATCCCTTAGAACATTTGCATCCGGATGCATCATTCTTTGAATATATTTACAAAGCAATTAAAATAATAAATGAAAGTAAACCCAAAGAAGTTCCTTTAATTGGATTTTGTGGTGCTCCGCTTACGGTTTTATCATATATGATTCAAGGATTAAGTTCAAATCATGAGTTTCCTGATGCAACGAAATTTATTTTTGAGCAACCTGAATTAACAGCTAAACTTGTTGATATGATAGTTGAAATATCTCAGGTATATGCGCAAAAACAAATTGAAAGTGGAGTTGAAGCTTTTCAGCTTTTCGAAACTCATGCAGGATTAATTCCTTATCCTATTTATAAAAAACTTTTCCTTCCTGCTGTTGAAAAAATTGGCAAAACTGTTAGAGCAACGGGAACACCATTCTTCTTTTTCCCAAAAGGAATTGGTAACGGAATAGTTGATATGAACCACAATATTGCAGACGTTGTTAGCATCGACTGGCAAGCAGATATTGCACAGGTACGTAAACAAGTTGGAACAGAAGTTGGGTTACAAGGAAATCTTGATCCACGTTTACTTCTTACTTCGCCTTCAGTTATAAAAAGAGAACTTGAAACTTATATTGATTTTGGTAGTAAAGAAACAAAATGGATATTTAATTTAGGTCATGGTGTACTACCAAATACTCCATTCGAAAATGCTAAATATGCAATTGACTGGATAAAAACTGCAAACTGGAAAAGATAATATCACAATGGAAAACAAAGAGCAAATACTTTTAAAATATAATCGTCCCGGGCCAAGATACACAAGCTACCCTCCTGCCAACTTTTTTCATAACAAATATAATAACACAAATTTAATTGCACACGTTGTAGAATCAAATACAATTGGTCCAGAAAATATTTCGATTTATATTCATATCCCATTTTGCTCACAACGTTGTCATTTTTGTGGTTGTAACACTACACTTTTTGAAAGTGAAAAAGTAGTTATAAGATATATAGATTGTCTGATAAAAGAAATTCATTCAGTTGCAACTCATATTAACACAAAAGACAGACAGGTAACACAAATTCATTGGGGTGGAGGAACTCCAAACTCTATAAAACACGAACATATTATTCGTGTTATGAATGAAATTCGTAGCCTTTTTACAATTAACAAAAATGCAGAAATAGCAATAGAATGCAATCCTGCTTATCTTGATTATAATGAGATTCATTTTTTAAGAGACTCCGGGTTTAATAGAATCAGCATAGGAATTCAGGATTTTAATCCTAAGATTTTGGATTGTGTTAACAGATTACATTCAAAACTTCCACATAACGAATTAATAAAAATAGTTCGTGAAGCCGGTTTTACAGGAGTTAATTACGATTTTATTTATGGTCTTCCTGGACAAACCGTGGAAAGTTTTAACAATACAATGAAACAAGCTATTGAACTTTCGCCAGACAGACTTGTAACATTCTCATATGCCCATGTTCCTTGGGTAATGGACGAACAAAAAAATCTCGAAAAATTAGGTTTACCAACTCCCGAAGAAAAACTTTCTATGTTTCTTTCTTCAATGGAAATAGTTGCAAATAGCGGTTACGAGCAAATTGGTTTAGACCATTACGCAAAGCCAACTGATGACCTTTCAAAAGCATTACGCGAAAAACAATTACATAGAAACTTTCAGGGATATTGCACTAAAGAAACAACCGGACAGGTTTACGGTTTTGGTTGTTCATCAATAACCCAACTTTGGGGTGGATTTAGTCAGAACGAAAAATCTTTAGGAAAATACATGCAAAGAATAGAAACTGAAGGTTTAGCAGTAGAAAGAGGTTATTCATTAAGTTTTAATGAACAAATTTGCAAAGAAGTAATTGACGAAACAATGTGCAATGGCATTGTCGATTTTACTGAAATTGGTGCACGTTTTTCTATTTCAGGTGAAGAAGTAAAATCTATTATTGGTTATAACGACGAAAAACTTCTGGAATTTGTTACAGATGGTTTACTTACAATAACTCCTAAAGGAATTGATGTTAGCAAAACAGGGATGTTAATTGTAAGAAACATTGCAATGGCCTTCGATCCTCAGTTAAATACTGATGGAGATAAATACTCAAAAACAATATGACAGGTATTTTGCTTATCAACATGGGTGGACCAGAGAGTCCGGCAGAAGTAAAAAAGTTTTTACGGCTCATGTTTCTTGATAAGCACATTATTCCAGCTCCATATATTATCAGAAATCTTTTATCGCTTTATATAAGCTGCTCACGTTATAAAAAATCGTGGAGCAGATACCAGAAAATTGGTGGAACTCCTATAAAAAGAAACACACAAGAACTAGTTAATGTTTTACAAAACAAATTAGGACTTTCATATTATGTAAAAGCTGCATATTCATATTCAAACCCATTTATTTCAACTGCTATTGATGCATTTTACAACGAAGGCATTAAAAAAATAATTGCAATACCACTTTATCCGCAAGCAAGCATAACAACAACAGAGAGTGTAATTTTTGATATTGATAACATAAAGAAAACAAATAAAGATATTGATATAAAAGTAGCTCCTGAATTTTATGAGAATAAATTTTTTATTGAATTCTGGTACGATTTAATCAAGAATCATATTAAAGACAATAATTTATCAAAACCATTACTGCTTTTTAGTGCTCACTCTATACCTGTTTCTTTTATTAAAAAAGGTGACACTTATCAAAATGGAATAGAAGAATCGGCAGAATTAATTTCTACTTCTTTAGAATTAGATTTTAAAATATCTTATCAATCTGGAATGAATCCCAAAACATGGTTAGGTCCAGATACTGTAACAATACTTAAAGATTTAGCTTCAAAAAATATTGATGAAGTTATAATAATTCCAATAAGCTTTGTAAGCGAAAATTTAGAAACACTATACGATCTCGATAACCAAATTATACCGTTAATAAAAGAAGAAACTTCTTTAAATATTTCAAGGATACATATTCCTGCCATTCATCATTCATTTATTGAGATGATAAAAAATTTAGTTTATGAATTCAATCATTGAAAAAGATATAGTAATTATTGGTGCAGGATTAACAGGCCTGACTTCTGCATATTATTTAAACAAAGAGCAAGCAGATTTTATTGTAATTGAAAAAAAAGATAAAGTTGGAGGTGTAATTCAAACCGAAAAACATAATGGATATCTGGTTGAAACCGGCCCAAATACAGGAGTTGTAGGGCAACCAGAAGTAGCAGAACTTTTTGAAGATTTAGGAAATAAATGTGAAATTGATATTCCTGGAAAAGAAGTTAACAAACGATTTATTCTTAAAAACAGTAAATGGGAACCACTTCCTTCGGGCATATTGAAAGGCATAACCACTCCCCTATTTACTTTTGGAGATAAATTAAGGCTGCTCGGAGAACCTTTTCGTTCACGCGGAAAAAACCCAGATGAAAACCTTGCACAATTGGTAATACGACGAATGGGAAAAAGCTTTTTGGATTATGTTATCGATCCATTTATTCTTGGTGTTTATTCTGGTGATCCCAAAATATTGATTACACGTCATGCTATGCCAAAGCTGTATAAACTAGAACAGGAATATGGCAGTTTTATCGGTGGATCAATAAAAAAAGGTTTTAAAAAGAAAACCGAAAGAGAATTAAAAGCAACAAGAAAAGTTTTTTCAGTAAAAGGCGGTTTATCAGAATTAACAAATACACTATATAATGAAACAGGGACTGATAAATTCATTCTGGGTTCAAAAGATTTACAAATAAATTATGTTGACGGAAAATATATTTCCACATTAAAGAATTCAGAAGGAAAAGAAATTACAATAAAATCTAACAAACTAATTACCACTACGGGAGCATTTGAACTCGATAATTTTATTTCTTTTGTAGATAAAAAAACACTGGCTCCTATTACATCGTTACAATATGCAAATGTTGTGGAAGTTGTTATGGGATTTGAAAACTGGGATGGTTTTAAACCTGAAGGTTTTGGTGGATTAATTCCTTTTGTCGAAAACCGAGATGTGCTTGGTGTTTTATTTATGTCGACACTATTTATGAATAGAACTCCAGAAAATGGAACATTATTCACAATGTTTATTGGAGGTATGCGAAAATCACATCTTTTCGAAAAATCAGAAGATGAATTAAAAGCTATTATTGAAAAAGAATTTATGCAACTTTTAAAACCTTCAAAATTTAATCCTTCATTATTTAAATTATACTGGCACAAAGGAGCCATTCCACAATATGGAATTGAATCGGAGGGCAGATTTAATAAAGTTAAAGAACTTGAAAATAAATACCCAGGCTTATTTTTCGGTGGAAATTTAAAAGATGGTATTGGAATGGCCGACCGTATTAAACAAGGAAAAGAACTTGCTGAAAGAGCAAAATAATTTACCAAGCTGTTGGAGATAACTCCAACAGGGGCGAAGAAAATAAAAGAACTTGAAAATAAATATTCTCATCTCCATGGTTCGTGTCTTCATGAAACAGAACACAATTCATTTATCTACGTTTATAAGCTAAATCCGCATAATCTGGGTTGCTGTTTTTAAAAGCACGCAAAGACGCAAAGGGCGCAAAGAAAAAACTTCAAAGGAGATTTAAAATATTTTAATAAAGCTCACTCGCAAGGTGCGAGCGAGTGCTGGGGATTATTTTTTGGTGGAAATTTAAAAGATGGTATTGGAATGGCCGACCGTATTAAACAAGGAAAAGAACTAGCAAATAAAGCCATTAAAAAATAATTTCGAGTTTAAGAAAAGTTTTGAAATGCAGCTTCCTTTTAGAAACTGTTGTGAATTTTTTAAAATTATTCTAGGTTTAAATCTTCGACTCCTCTGGAGTCGAATGTTTGTAGCAATTTTTTTGCTACAAACGTAGGGACTCCTATGGAGTCCAACTAATAGACAATACAATTTGCCCTTGTTGGAGTTATCTCCAACAATAAAAAAGTTCATGTTATAAAACGCAACTTTTACATTTTAAATCGTTAAATATGCGATTAAATCTTGCTTATTTATATTTTTTTTATAAATTTGACTTTACGGAATTAACTATATACTATGATCCATAGAAAAAAACTTTCAGCATCGCTTCCTGAAGTATTTCATTACATGAGCGATAAAGAATTTGACACTCTTGATAAAACAAAATACGAAGTGAGCTATAAGGCAGGAGAAGTAATTTTTAAAAGAGGAACCAAAACTGCACAATTAATGTTTTTAACTTCCGGATTGGCAAAATCATATATTGAAGGTTATGGAGATAAAAATCTTATTATCCGTTTAATAAAACCATTCGAAATAATTGGCGTACTTGCATCATATGTTGGCAGTCAACATCAGTTTTCGGTTATGTCAATAGAAGACTGCAAATGTTCATTTTACGACTTAGAAATTTATAAAGAAATTGCCCGAAATAATTCAAAAGTATATGATATTTTAACTCAAAGTATTTGCATACATTCAATGCAGTATTACAATAAATTTATTAGCCTAACACAAAAACAGGTTAACGGGAGAATTGCAGAAACAATACTATATTTATATAATGACATATATCAAACTAACCCTATAAACCTTTCAATCACTAAATTTGATATTGCAGATATGACTGGTATGTCAAAGGACACTGCAACCAGAGTTCTAAAAAGCCTTGATAACGAGAATATTATTAAAGTCCAAAACAATATTATTACAATTATAGATATTGAAAAACTTACTCAAATAAGTAATAACGGTTAACAATTTATCAGTTAAATTTCTTTTATAATTATTTTGTTTTTAAGCAGAATATTAAATTTAAAATCTCTCCATCTTAGTTGTTATCATATAAGTACAGTTATACTTATAATTATTAATTTTAAAACATTTTCTAAACATTGTCAAAATTTTCACTTCACACAATTACTTGTTTATGTGAGAAATACAAAACAACTTCAAAGCGTCATTGTCTAAACGATTAACTTTTTGTGCTGTATAGCATTTTTACTTGCGACATTAATCGTGTAATAAAAGGAATGCGTTGCTTGTTTTGCGCAAAATATCAACATTTATTCGCACAATATACCATATTTATTTTCAAATTGATATTATTACTTATTTATCTTTGTTCAAAAGAAATTAACATTTTTTATTAATTAATAAACTTAAGTCCTATGAAGAAAACAAACATTTTATTTAGCCTTTTGGCAATTGCAACATTTGTAATTGCTTTATCTGGTTGTACAAAACCTAAAGACGGTGCTGAAGGCGCTGCTGGTAAAGATGCAAACGAATCTTGTAAACTTTGTCATAACGCTACTGTTGTAGACGCTATTGCTCAAGAGTATGATTTTTCGAAACATTTTACTGGTTTAGCTGCTGAAGAAGAAGTTGGTAATACTACTTGTGCTCCATGTCACGAATCAGAAGGATTTAAATATGTTATCGCAAACAACACACCTGCAACATTTTCAATTCTAACAGGCGGAACTACTTATACCAATAACTATCAAGCTACACAAGCAACATCTATTGGTAATATTTCTTGTTTTACTTGCCATAGTAGCTTACATACAACTTATGGTTCAGCTGACTTACCTGCTTTAACAACAACAGCTGCAGTTCCAATGACAATGTGGGGCGGAACAAAAACTATCAACTTAACAGCTGATGGTGGTATGAGTAACTTATGCGTAAGATGTCACCAACCACGTCCTATTACAACTTCAGCTACTTCAACAGGCTTAGGAAACGTAATGGATTATGCAGCTTTAGTAACTAATCCAACTGATACTTTCTACAAAAACTACTCAACTTCAACAAATAAAGTTTCTTTGAGTTTCAGATCTGGTAACCATTATGGTTCAGTTGGAGCTATTTATGCTGGTGTAGGCGGTATTGAATTTGGTACTGGATATTCAAATTCATTCCATACAAACAATGCTTCATGTCAAGATTGTCACATGGCTACAAGAAATATTGCAGCTGGTGGACATACATTTGTTGCTAAAGGAAACTACAACGGTTGTAATGTAACTGGTTGCCATACTGGCATGAGTGCTACAAACACTGATGTTGTTAATACAAAAGCTGCAATTAAAACTTTATTAAATAATCTTGCTACAAAAATCAATACATTAGGTGACGGTACAAACCCAGTTTTAATGGTTGATGCAACTGAGGCTAACTTATGGGTAGGTTCAACAACTGGAAATTATGATGGTTACTTAAACATTTACAATGCTTCATCAAATCCTAATGGATTCTATGGCAAAACTGGTAACCCAAAATTCCCTAACTTAACAAACGCTCAGTGGGGAACTATTATTAACTTCCAATTATCATTAAGAGAATATAGTTTAGGTATTCACAATACAAACTATGTAACAACTTTATTAACTAATTCAATTGCTGCTTGGTAATTGATTTCATTTAAAATATCTAAAAGAGGTTACCAATTGGTAACCTCTTTTTGTTTATTTAAGTTTCTATAAAATGGTAAAAGAATTTATTATTTTTACCTAAAATAATTAAAATGAAAAAGACAACTATCTTCTGGATACTAGCATTTGTTATAACTATTTCAACTGCATATTACCAACGTATTACAGGCCCAACTTATCCTAAAAAATGTAAAATAGAATCGGGGAATGAGGTAGTAAAATTTAAATTAATTCGTTCGTCAGATACAGGAAAAGACCTGGCTATTAATATCCCTGCAGTAGGTAAAGAAGCAAGTGGTTATTTATACTATAAACGTTTCAACACACCCGATAACTGGACAATATTAGAAATGAAAAACCACAGTGATACATTAACTGCAATGCTACCATCACAACCAGCTGCCGGGAAATTACAGTATATTGTTAGATTAAAATTACACCCAAATGATAAACTAGAAACCGAACCTCCAGTTGTAGTCCGTTTTAAAGGAAGTGTACCGATGTGGGTGTTAATTCCACATATACTTGCAATGTTTCTAGCAATGTTTTTCTCTAATTTTACAGGCATATTGGCAATGGGCAGAGGACTTAAACAAAAAAAATGGGCATTAATTACGTTATTTGTTATGTTAATTGGTGGTTTGTTTTTAGGCCCGGTTGTTCAAAAGTTTGCATTTGGCGAATTATGGACTGGCGTACCATTTGGCTGGGATTTAACAGATAACAAAACATTAATTGGTTTTACCGGATGGCTTGTAGCTGTTGGCGCAAACTGGAATAAAGAACGCAGAGGCTGGTTTATTTTTGCAGCAATTCTTACATTAATTGTATACAGTATTCCTCATAGTATGTTTGGATCTCAACTGGATTATAATACCGGTGTAATAAAACAAGGATAAATTTACTTTAAGCATTTAAAATAATGTGCAAGGTCTACGACCTTGTTCTGATTTTTTATTTGTTTTTTTAAATATGGAAGGTCTACGACCTTCTAAAAACAACAAGATCGAAAAACCTAACAATTAAAAAATATTAGAATGCAGTCAGGTCTTTCGACCTGACTGTTTTTTTAATTCTTTTGCTTTTATGCATCATCTACGAAGATGTATATTGTGATATATTTTGGACATTATAAATATTGAACCTACTTCGACTTTGCTCAGCACAAGTCTACAAGGTTCTATAATAAAAAAATAAAAATGCAGTCAGGTCTTTCGACCTGACTGTATATATAAGAACAAGTTTACATTTTCTTATTATACCATTAGCTATTATAAAATAGTTCTTTCTTTATTACCTCACTCCCAACCCCAATGTCATTAATTTAAAGAAAATTTTTTAA
>CAILUD010000012.1 GCA_903837285.1 uncultured Bacteroidota bacterium
AATTATTAAAAATAAAAAATGGGCTACCAAACTTTTAAGTATTTCAGCAATAGTCCTAATAACTGCTTTTATAGGTTTATTTATTCATATTAACTCAGGTGGTATTTATGAAACTAAAACTATTGGAGCAATGATTTTTAGAATTACTGTAACTATTGTTTTTGCTGTACTAGCATATTTCACTATTACTAAACCCAATAAACTTTAACATTTAAAAAATTTTAATTATCTATGTTAGTAAATATTCACAAACACTTATTACTGGTATTACTTTCATTAGTGATAATTTATTCTGCACAAGCACAAGTATGGACACTACAACAATGTGTAGATACTGCACAAGTAAATAATAGAAGTTTACAAATAAGCAGAAATAATATTCAGGTTGGTGTACAAAAGCATAAAGAAGCTAATGCAAACTTATGTCCTAAACTGAATGCTTTAGGAGAATATAAATATTATACAGACCAACCTACCCAGCTAATGCCTTTGACTACATTTGGAGGTCCTGATGGAAAATTCAAAGAAACTCAATTTGGTGTTCCGCATAATATCAATGCTAATATACAATTTGTTATGCCTTTATATAACTCTCAAATATATGGAGCAATGCGAACTACAAAAATCGCATCGGAATTAAGTGAGATACAATATCAGAAAACTGAAGAACAAGTGTTTTTTGATGTGTCAAACTTATACTACAATGCACAAATACTGCAAAAACAGATTTCATTTATAGATAGTAATATAGTTAATTCCCAAAAACTTTTTGAAAATATTAAATTACTCAACAAACAGTTAATGGTTAAATCTACTGATGTAACAAAAGTAAAATTGCAATTAGAGCAATTGTTTACACAAAAAGACCGTATCAAGAGCAATTATGAGCAAGTAATGAATGCTTTAAAATTCACTATAGGATTATCTATAACTGATACTATTAAAATAGAGGATAACATTCAATATATAGCAGCCATAGAATATTCAAATTCGACGAGCGTAGATGTTAGAATTGCAGAAAAACAAAATTACTTATTGTCTAGCGAATTAAGAACATTAAAGAATTCGCGAATTCCATCACTTATGTTTTTTGGTACTTATGGAGAAACTGGTTTTGGTTATGATGAGAAACCAAACGATTTCTTAAAATTCTATCCTCTGGGATTTGTTGGTGCTCAACTTACTTTTCCTTTATTCAATGGAACTGTAACAAATAGAAAAATTATTCAGAAAAAAATAGAAATTCAAAACAGTCAACTTCAGTTAAGTTTGCTTACAGAACAAAATGCAATGTTAATTGATAATGCAACCCGTCAAAGAATAGTTGCCCGGAAAACAGTTGAAAATACTCTTGCACAAATAAAATTAGCTCAAACAATATATGAACAAGCCATATTACAACAAAGAGAAGGAACTGCAACTATAAGTGATGTTTTATTGGCTGATAATGTTTTACGTGAAGCTCAGCAAACCTATCTTTCGGCTGTAATTGATTATTTAAAAGCTGATTTAGAGTTAAAAAAACTATCAGGTAACATATCAAATAAAAGTTAAAAAAATGAATAAGAAACTAATTCTAACAGTTGTCATTATATTGGCAATTATAGCCATGGTAGTATTTCGTTTAATAAGCAATAAAGAAACTACAAAAAACAGAGTATTTCAATACGAAAAAGAACAACCTGTAAATGTTCAGGCAGACACTGTACAACTTAAAAATATTAATGCAGAATTATCTTATTCAGGAACATTTGAATCTAATAAAGAAACAAAAATTAGTGCAGATATTCAAGGCAAAATTAATTCTGTTTTAGTAGATATAGGAAGTAATGTTAAAAAAGGACAAGCATTAATTCAATTGGATAATTCTCTATTGAAACTGCAATTACAGGCAGTAGAGATTCAGGTTGAAGGATTGGAAGCCGATGTTAAACGATATACAGTTCTTACAAATGCAGATGCAATACAAGGTGTTCAATTGGAAAAGGCAGTTTTAGGTTTAAAATCTGCTAATGTGCAAAAGGCAACTTTAATAGAGCAAATTAAAAAAACAACCATCATTGCTCCTTTCGATGGAATTGTTACAGCTAAACTAACAGAAGAAGGTGCCTTTGCAGCACCAGGAGTGCCACTACTTCAAATTACTGATATCTCCGTTTTGAAATTCACGGTAAATATCTCTGAAAATGAATTAAATAAATTTACAGAGAATCAAATATATTCTATTTCGGCAGATGTATATCCAGAAACAAAATTATCAGGTAAAGGTTTTATGGTAGGCAGTAAAGCAAATATAGGAAACAGTTTTCCTATTCAGTTTTTTATAAATAACACATCCGATTTGAAAATAAAATCTGGGATGTTTGGGAAAGTGAATTTGAAAAGCAATAATGATGAAAAATTTATCATAATTCAGGCTTCTTATATTTTAGGAACAACCATTCAACCACAAGTTTATATTATAAAAAATGGTAAAGCTATTTTGCAAAACATTACTATTTCAAGCAGAGTTCAAAATAAGGCAGTTGTATCAAGTGGTTTAAAAGAAGGTGATATTATTGTAACTAATGGATATATAAATCTTTTTGATGGAGCAAATGTTTTAATTAAATAAAATCAGCGAATTATGAATATCACAGAAATTTCAATCAAACGTCCATCGCTGATTATAGTACTTTTTGGTGTGTTTATTTTGTTGGGGATAATAGGTTATAAAAACCTTGGGTATGAATTGTTACCTGACTTTAACCAGCCAGTAGTAGTAATAAAAACAATATACCCTGGAGCCGAGCCAAATGAAGTAGAAACCTCTGTTTCCCGAAAAATAGAAGATGCATTATCAAACCTAGAAGGTGTCGATTATTTGGAGACTAAGTCAATGCCTAATGCCTCTGTAATTATTGCTAACCTGAAGTATGGAACGAATTTGAATAATGCAATGCAAGATGCACAGCGTTATATCGACAATATCAGAAAGGATCTCCCGGTAGATATTTTAAGCCCGGTTATGAGTAAAGTTTCACCCAACGATTTGCCTATCATTTCAATTAGTGCTACAAGTAATTTGTCGGCAACCGAATTCTATCAAAAAACGAAAGATGAATATTTGCCACAAATTCAACAGTTGAAAGGAGTTGCAGAAATCACACTTTTGGGTGGCGAAGAAAGAGAAATTCAGGTGAAGGTAGATCAGGATAAATTAAAACTTTATAAAATCACACTTTATCAGGTTGTAGATGCTATTAATCGCTCGGGTATTGACTTGCCAGCTGGTAAAGTACAAACAAACAAAGAGAAGAACTCTGTTCGTTTAACCGGTAAATTTGTAAATGTAAATGATATAATGAATGTACAGGTAGCGACACCTTTACCCGGTAGCCCTGTTTATGTGAAAGATGTAGCAGCCGTTATAGATGGTGTTAAGGAAATAAGTTCTGTTAGTCGCTACAACGGTGTAAATGGAATTGGTCTTTTGTTAAAAAAACAAGGTGATGCCAATGCAGTAGAAGTCTCGAAATTAGTTCACGAAAAACTTAAACAAATTGAAAGTGCAAATACAAAATACAAAGTAAAATTTGATATTGCGGATGATTCAACCGACAAAACTATAGCAGCTGTAAATTCAGTAGTATATGATTTGATTTTAGCAGTAGTTTTAGTTTCGTTAGTTATGCTTTTGTTTCTAAGAAGTTACAGAAATTCCTTGATTGTATTAATTTCAATTCCTACTTCATTAGTTACTGCCTTTGCCGCAATGTGGTTGCTGGGTTTTACATTAAACTTAATGACTTTACTTGCTATGTCTTTAATTATAGGAATATTGGTTGATGATGCCATTGTGGTTTTAGAAAATATTCAAAGGCATTTGGATATGGGAAAAGAAAAACGAACTGCGGCTATGGATGGTCGTATGGAAATCGGATTCTCAGCATTGTCAATAACCTTAGTTGATGTGGTTGTGTTTTTGCCCATCCTGTTTTTACAGGTATTTGTAGCAGACATGCTCAAACAATTTTCGATTGTAGTTATAACTTCCACACTTACCAGCTTATTGGTAGGGTTTACTTTAGTGCCATGGTTGGCTTCCCGTATAGGAAAAAAAGAAGATTTACGACCTACCAACTTTCTAAACCGTTTCCTACTTTGGTTTGAAAATCAATTAAAAAAGTTCATTGAGTGGTATGGCCGACAATTAGAATGGGTACTTAGTCATAAACTATTATTTACTGGTATAGTGTTATTTCTTTTAGTAATGACTGTTGTTATGTTGAAACAAGGCATTATAGGTAAAGAAATGATGTCAACAGGTGATCAGGGTAAGTTTCGTTTAAATCTGGAATATGATAAAACAACGACCGTTCAAGAGAATAATGTTAGGACTCAAAAAATAGAAAAATTTATTCTTCAACAACCAGAAGTGTCAACACTTTTCAGCAATGTAGCAGGCCCTAGCACAGGTATTGGCAGTTTAGGGGTTGGTTCAGCAAATTTATCAGAATTTACTATTCAGTTAAAACCTGCTGAAGAAAGAAACTTAAATACTGAAAAGTATATGAAATTGCTTCGTGAAGAACTGAAAAATCAGTTTCCCGGAATTAATTTTTCAATGGCAGTTTTAGGGTTATTGCCAAAGTCTTCACCAATCAAAATTACTTTAAGTGGAGTTGATTTTGATTTAATTATGAAAACAGGGACTGAGTTAAAATCAATTATAGAAAACATTCCTGGTGCAGATAATGTTCAACTATCAGTGAAGGAAGGTAGTCCCGAATATAAGGTTATTCCTAACAAAGATAAAATGCAGCGATTAGGGTTAAGTACTGCTTATGTTGGGTTAAATTTAAGAACTGCTTTTACTGGTAATGATGATGCTACACTGACCGAAAATGGTACAGAATATCCGGTTAGAATTTGGCTAGATGACTTTAACAGGAAAAATTTTGAAGATGTGCAACGTCTTTCAATAGTAAATCCTATGAACATACCTATTGAAGTATCCCAATTTGCGGTAGTAAAGCAAGATAATTCGCCTTCGTTACTTGAAAGATTAGACAGACAATCATCGGTAACATTAACCTCGGAATCGTTTGGCAGGCCATCGGGAACTCTGGCCGGTGATGTAATAAGCTATCTTAAAACCAAGCCATTGCCAGAAGGTGTTAAATTAACCTGGGGAGGAGATATCAAATCACAAAATGAAAGTTTTGGAGCTTTGGGTTCGGTTCTTTTAATTTCATTTATACTGATTTACCTGATTATGGTAGCTCTTTATGATAACTATATTTATCCATTTGTGGCTTTATTTGCTATACCTATGGCAGCAATCGGAGCCTTTCTTGCGTTAAATTTATCATTAAACCATTTAACATTGTTTGCACAACTCGGATTAATAATGCTTATGGGTTTGGTAACAAAGAACTCAATATTGATTGTGGACTTTACTAATCAACTAAAAGCCCAAGGTAAACATTATAAAGAAGCATTAATTATTGCAGGCAAAGAACGTATGCGACCAATATTAATGACAACTCTGGCTATGGCTATAGGGATGTTGCCAATTGCTTTAGCTAAAGGCACCGCCAGCGAATGGAAAAATGGGCTTGCCTGGGTTATTATTGGTGGTTTGTTATCATCTATGATATTAACTGTATATCTAGTACCTATGATTTATTATGTTGTTGATACTATTAAAGAAAAATTAGCAAAAAGGAAGGAAAAAGTAAAATGAAAAGCGTAATAAAACTCGTTCCATTGATTTTTGTTCTTATTCTATTTTCTTCATTAAGCAGTTCAAACGAAGAAACTTGTTCATTAACAATTGAAGTAAAGAATCTTAGAAATTCAATAGGAGTTGTTCAGTTTGCATTATATAATAAAGATGGTACTATTCCTGATGAAGATTATAATAAATTTTACAAAATTGCTATATCAAAGATTGTAAATGGCTCATCAGAAGTCACTTTCAATAATTTGCCACGAGGGAAATACGCAGTAAATATATTGCATGATGAAAATAAAAATAATAAAATAGATAAAGGATTAATCTTGCCTAAAGAAGGAATTGGTTTTTCTAATATTCAATCTATTGGATTTTCTAATAGACCTTCATTTACTAAAGCATCATTTAATTTATTAACTGACACTAAGATTAAAGTAAAAGTAATATATATGTAACGTATAATTATTTCTTAACTAAAAAATGAAATGCTATGGAAAATAATGAGAAAGGTACGGATGATAAGATATTAGACGCTGCATACGATATCTTTCTTTTGTATGGGTATCATGGAACTACACTACAACAAATTGCAACTATAGCTGATACAAATAAAGCATCTATTCATTACTATTTTCGTTCAAAAGAAAGATTGTATATATACATTGTTAGAAGAGTTCTTGACAATGTTTTTAATGATAAGTTTAATATTAATTTAATTCCAGAAAGATTAGAAAAACCAACTTGGTTTCTTTATACTGAGCTTTACAATAATAGTAGCTTATTTGAAAAAGTTTTACAGGAGCTAAGTCCTATAGATTGGAGTGAAAATTTAAATGATATAAAGAAGTGGCTTGAATCTTCTTCATTCCAACTCAATAGTTCAATAAATAATATAAAAACTTACGATAATGATTTAAAGAAATAAAATAGTTTTTATGTAACATAAGTAGCAGTAGGTGAAATTATATTGTTATATGTTTGCATAAAAATATTTTAATATTATAGAATCAAAATTTGATTATTTCAGAAAAAATAAATAAATGAAACAAATTCTAATAATTACATTCAGCTTTCTTTTTATTTCTCATATAGTAAATGCTCAAACAAAATATACCATTAGCGGTTTTGCAAGAGATGCAAAAACTGGTGAAGAATTAATAGGTGCATCTATATTAATTAAGGAAATACCAACAGTAGGAACAACAACTAATGCATATGGTTTTTATTCTATTTCTATTCCCGAGGGAAACTATAATATTATTTTGCAATTTATAGGATATGATCTTCAAAATAAGCAAATAAAGTTATCTAGTAACACTGTACAAAATTTCACGCTTTCCGAAAAAGCTACTAAATTAGAGGAGATTGTTGTTGCTGCTGAAAAGAAAGATGAGAATATAACCAAAAATCTGATGAGTGTTGAGAAAATAAATATTCAAGAAATTAAGAATATTCCCGTTATTTTTGGTGAAAAAGATATTTTAAAAACAATTCAATTGTTACCTGGAGTTAAATCTGCAGGAGAAGGGAATAGTGGATTTTATATACGAGGTGGAGCAGCAGATCAAAACTTAATATTGCTTGATGAAGCTATTGTTTATAATGCTTCTCATCTTTTAGGATTTTTCTCTGTATTTAATGCTGATGCCATTAAAGATGTAACACTTTACAAAGGTGGACAACCCGCAGAATATGGAGGTCGATTGTCATCTGTTCTCGACATTAAAACAAAAGATGGAAACGATAAAGAATATGGAGTAGAAGGTGGTTTAGGGTTAATTTCATCGAGATTAAAAATTGATGGACCTATTGTTAAGGATAAAGGCTCATTTACAATTAATGGTAGAAGATCATATGCCGATTTATTTCTTAAATTAGCAAAAGATAGCGCTATGAGGGAACGAAAGCTCTATTTTTATGATTTTAATGCAAAAGTAAATTACCGTATAGATGATAAAAACAGGATTTTTCTTTCTGGTTATTTTGGTAAAGATATTCTTGGATTTGGCGACCAAATGGGTATCGACTGGGGAAATAAAACCGGCACATTAAGATGGAACCATGTTATTAATAGTAAACTATTTTCAAATACATCACTTATTTTTAGTAATTACGATTACAATATAAATACTCGACTTGCAGGAACTGATGGAGAAATAGTTTCCAGAATTCAGGATTATAACATAAAGCAGGATTTTCAATATTTTTCAAATACAAAGAGTAAATTCAAATTTGGACTTAATTCCATTTATCATAAAATTATTCCAGGTGCAATCATAACAAAAAGTGATTCTTCAATATCTGAGCTTAATTTAAAGCATAAACAAGCTTTAGAAAATGCAATCTATTTTACTCATGAATTTAAGCCTTCAGGTATTTTTAGTTTTGAGTATGG
>CAILUD010000013.1 GCA_903837285.1 uncultured Bacteroidota bacterium
ATTTTTTTTGAAATTACAGTTACTTTTTCGCCTGGGTAAACTGATTTTATAAATTCTGATTCTACAGAAGACAACATTGGTTTGTATTGGAAACTAGGATAGGTGAGTGCCATTGCAAATCCTACAAGCCCAATTTGTCCCATGCATTCAACTAAAATTAACCCGGGAGTTATAGGCTCGTTTATAAAATGTCCTTTATAAAAAAATTCGTCCTTAGTAAAAGTATATTCTCCAATAATTTCATTTTCATTACATGATATAATGTTATCTACAAATCTGAACGGTTTTGAATATGGAAGATTTTCTAAAATATATTTTTTAATATTTTCATTCATCTTATAAACCTATTATTTGTTCACCACCATCAACACGAATAATTTCACCTGTAATCCATGCTGCATTATCTGAAAGCATGAATTCTGCAACTTTAGCAATATCTTCTGGAGTTGTTAATCTGCCTGAAGGATTGCGCTCTTTTGCTTTTTTTACGAATTCAGCAACAGATGGAAATATTTTAATAGCAGGAGTTTCAATAACTCCAGGGTTTAATAAGTTAACTGTAATTCTTTTTGGAGCAAGTTCAATAGCTAAGTAGCGACAAGCGGCTTCTAATGTAGCTTTTGCCATACCAACAGCACCATATTGTTCAAGTACTTTTTGACTGCCTTCGCTTGTAAATCCCAAAATACGTCCGTTATCTGATAACAGATTGTTTTTAAGTAAAAGCTGTGCCCAGGTTACAAATGAGGAACCCATTGAGTTAATGGTTCTTAAAATTCCATATTCGTCTGTTTTTCTTTCTGTTTCTAATGTGAAACTTCCAATATTTCCGTCAGCGATTGAATGAATAAGTGCATTTATTGAACTAAATTCTTGAGAATGTGATTTTATTTCTGCAATTATTTCTTCCTGTCCCTTTGTTTCGCAAGCATTATTGTTAATTGTTAAAAGGGTAGCTCCATAACTTTTTATTTCTTCAAAATGTGGTTCAATAGCAGGCATATTTCCGCGTCTGTCGCGATGAACAATTATAATATTCCAGTTATTTTTAGCCAGTATTTTTGCTGTTTCTAAACCAATTCCACTTGAAGCGCCAAGAATAAGAGCTACTTTTTTCATTAATCAATATTTTTTTATCAAACCTACAAAAAATATATTTATCTTCAAACATTAAGAATTTGTGTTTATGAACCCTATGTTTCATACTTTATATTTAGAAGCAACGCGCAATTGTAATTTTGCATGTCAAAGTTGTTCAAGTGGTTCGCAGCATAAAGACAAAATTGAAGCTGATTTGCCATTTGATGTAATTGTTAATAGAATTTTAATTCCAGCCAGAAATTTAGGAACCAAAAATATTGATTTTTCTGGAGGTGAATTTTTATTACGAAACGATGCATTCGAAATATTGGAAAAGGCAAATGAATTAGGCTTTTCAATAAGTCTTCTTTCAAACGGAAGCACACTATCTGAAGGTAATTTATTAAGAATAAAAGAAATTTTAGGACAAAATGTGATAATCTCTTTAGGAATTAACTCTTTTGATGAAGAAAACATTGAATCGCGGGAAAGTTCACAGGAATATTTTTTTAAAATATTAAATAGACTAGAAAGTCATCATTTTAGAGTTAATGTTTCTGTTACAATGGGTAGTTTTAATAAACTTACTTTTTGTAACACTCTTGATAAAATAAATGAACTTCATTTGCCATTTAATCGTGTTCCTTTTTCTCCTAGAAACAGTGATAATTATGAATGGATGTTTGATAAAGATACAATGAGAGAATATTTGCATCCTGCACTTATAAAGTATTTTAAAGGTTATGTGAGCTATGTTCCATTATTTCTTTCAACTGAGAATTATAAGAAATATAGTCATCAAAAAGATAATGTAAATCATGTGCCAACAAATCCTTCTGTAGGTTGTTGGGTAGGTTCTTTTTATGCAATAAATCCTAAAGGTGATGTTGCTCCTTGTCCTTTAGTTTCTGATCATGTTTCTGGTGGAAATGTTTTAACAGAAGATTTATACGATATTCTATATAAGTCAGAATTGTTTTCCAAAATAGTTGATCGAAACAACTTAAAAGGTAAATGTGGAAAATGTAAATTTCGCTATACATGCGGTGGGTGTAGAGTGTATTCATATTATAAAACAGGGGATATATTTGAGAGTGATCCTACATGTTTTATTGATGATTTGTCTGAAAAAGATTTAAAAAATCTTGAAGAAGAAACTTTAAAACAATACAAGAATTATTGTAGAATGGTACATTTTGGCTCAAGTAATAAATAATCCTACAAGAGAAAAATGAAGTCTTTTATTTCTTCAGTAATTTATAATTCAATATTTAGTAAAAAATATCTTTGTAAAGCGCCATTTCTTAGTATATATATAAATCCCGACGGAACTGTTACACCCTGTTGTTTTAACAAATTAGATGTTTTTGGAAATATTTATGAGACGCCTCTTATTTCAATTTTAAAAAGTAATATTAGGAAAGAATTACAGAATAAAGTTAAAAATAATATTTTTCCAGTAGGTTGCAAAAGTTGTGAAACTCATGTTAAATGCGGAAATTGGATAAACTCAGGTATTACAAAATATAATTCATATGAAATTAGAGAAAATAAACTTTCAGTAATTGAATTTGAACTTAGTCATAAATGCAATTTAAGATGCATTATGTGTAAGTTAAATGATGGAGCTAAAGGTTATACACCAGTATATAATCTTGAAAAAGAATTTTCCATTAATAAGCAAATTTCACCTATTCTGCACGATATTAAAATTATGTATTTTTATGGTGGCGAGCCATTTCAAATAGAAGAATATTTCGATATATGGAATAACGCTATTAATTTAAAATTTAAGGGTACTTTATTTATTCAAACTAATGGAACTATTTTAAATAACAGAATACAAGAAATGTTATCTAAAGCAAGTTTTCTTATTGGTTTATCGATTGATTCTTTACAGAAAGAGACCTATGAGAAAATTCGCAAGGGTGCACATATTGATACTGTTCTGCAAAATATACCTTTTTTTAAAGAAATATCAAAAAGAAATGGTAATAACTTAACTGTAGCTATTTGTCCAATGACAATCAACTGGAAGGAGATTCCTGAAATAGTTAAATATTGTAATGAAAATAATTTTAATGTTTTTTTTAATTCGGTGACTTATCCAAAGTATTTATCAATTTATTTTTTGCCTTATGAGCAAATAGTTGAAATTATAGAATGTTATTCAAAATTCGTTTTTAGCTATTATTCTAAAACGCAGTTTATTAATAACAAAAGATGGAAATCATTAATAACTGAATTTAAAAAGATTAATAAAGAGAAAGAAAATAGGCTCATTCTTACCGACATAGAGGTAAGTGAATGGCAAGTGTTAATTTACGAACTAATTATATTTAAAATATTGAGTCTTAGCGATGATTATTACAAAAATATAAAGGAAGATAAAGAATTTAAAATTAAAATACACAATGTTTTTAGCGAATTATTTAAATATAGAAATCCAGAAAAAATATTTAATAAAATAAAAATGTACGATCCATTTATTATTTCTGAAAAGTTATATAAAAGGAATTATGAAGAAATTATAAATGATTTTTGGGAATATACTATCTTTTAAAAACAATATACAGGATATTATTTGTTTATAATACTAGAATCAGAATATGTTTCATTATCCTGAACGTCTTTATTTACAATACAATTTGCTGATATTAATGCATTTTTTCCTATTCTGATTTTAGGTAAAATAGTTGCTTGGGCACTTATATATGCATAATCATCAATTTCACAAGGTCCAATTATTGTTGCATTTGGACCAATATTTACAAATTTACCAAGTTTAACATTATGTCCAATTGTTGAGTTTATGTGAATTGCATTTCCTTTTCCAACTTTTATTCCATGAGATAAACCCGCTCCAGGTTGAATAATACAACCTTCAAATATTTCAAGGAATGGAAAAACAAAACTGGTCTTTGAAATAACATTAGCAGGGATACCACCCATATTTTCTATTTTAAGGCTTAGCTTTTCACGAATTCTGGGGTGTCCTATTGCGGAAATATAATCTGGTGAAACATTGGTTAGGTAATTTTTTAGTTCAAGTTCTGATTTAATAATTTTGAATTTATTATATAATAAATCAGGAGCGTTTATATTCTCATCGTAAAATACAATTTCCTTAGAATAAGAATCAGTAATTAAAATTCCTAAAACTTCCTTGCCAAGACCTCCAGTTCCAATAATTAACATTTTGAATAATAGTCTTTAATTGTATCACAAATATATCTAATTTCTTCTTCTTTTAATTCTGGATAAATAGGAAGTGATAAAACTGTGTTTTTTATGGAGTGTATATTTATTAATTCTGCTGTTTTGAAAGAATAATTTTTAAAAATTGAATGCTCGAAAAGAGCTTTATCATAATGAATCATGGTTTGTATTCCTTTGCTTTGCAAAAATGTTTTTAGTTCATCGCGTTTTTCTGTTTGAATTACAAATTTGTGAAATACATGTTTGCAAGTTTCAGAAACTGTAGGTAAAACTAATTGTGAAATATTTTGTAATTCTTTAAAGTAAATATCAGCTATTTCATTTCTATCTTTTATCCATTGTGATAGAATTTTTAATTCATAAATCAATATAGCTGCTTGCGAAGTTGCTATTCTACTGTTATAACCTAGAATTTCAAAATCGTTTGTTTCAGTATTTTTTCCATGGTATCTTAACTTTGTTAAAGTAGAATAATATTCATGATTATTAGTTAAAATAACTCCGCCATTTCCAAATGCTCCTATGATTTTTGTAGGATCAAAGCTTATACAACTTATGTCACCCATGCTCCCGGCTTTTCGTGAATTTATTTCTGCGCCTATAGATTGTGCCGTATCTTCAATTAAAATGAGAGAATGTTTTTTTGCAATATTTTCAAGTTTTTCAATATCTAATAATCCTCCAAAAAGGTGAACTCCAATAATTGCTTTAGTTTTAGTAGTTATTTTCTCTTCGATAGAATTAAGATCCATCATGAAATTGCTAGGATCAATATCTATAAAAACTGGAACTGCTCCAGCTCTTAATATAGGTGTTACAGAAGCAATAAATGAAAATGATGTAATTATAATTTCGTCACCAGGTTTGATTCCTGCACTAATTAAAGCAAAAAAAAGAGCATCAGTGCAACTTCCAACACTAATAGCATATTTTCTATTGCAAACTGTTGCTATTTCTTTTTCAAAAAGATCTATTTCAGAACCCATTAATACTTTTCCGGATTCAAAAACTTTGTTAACACAATCCAGAATATTGGCTGAATGATTCTTATACATTCTGTCGATTCCAAAATATGGGATGTTAAATATTTTTTGCATATTAGCTTAGCAGCTCTTTAGCTGTACGATTTTATTTTGGTGTTCTTTTACAAATTTAAGGTACTTCTCAATTCCTTTTTCAAGATTATATTGTGGGTTGAATCCTAGAATTTCTTTTGCTTTAGAAATATTTAATGTACCTCTATTAGGGCGATAAGGTTTAGTTTGGTTAGTTGTTATTTTAGTTCCCGGGATTAATTCCGAAATTATTTCGGCAAGTTCTTTAATGCTTCTACCTTCTCCGCAAGATAAATTAAACGTTTGATTACAAGCTTCTGGAGAATGCAGTGCTAATATAGTTCCTTTAACAAGATCGTCAACATAAGTGAAATCAACTTTATGTAAACCACCATTATCAAGAGTTAATGGTTCTTTGTTAAGTGCATTTAATAAAAATATTTCGGTTACTCTTTTATTACAATCGGTGGGTCCGTATACAGCAGATGGACGAATAACAGTGTATGGAATACCATATCTGTGATGAT
The DNA here is from genome assembly GCA_903837285.1 of uncultured Bacteroidota bacterium. GTDB lineage: Bacteria > Bacteroidota > Bacteroidia > Bacteroidales > GWA2-32-17 > GWA2-32-17. Next base: position 5,882 of record CAILUD010000013.1, read on the forward strand.
AAGTTTTAACCATTATTTCACCTCCAAGTTTCATCGCACCGTATATATCAACCGGATTGCAAATCTGTTCTTCGCTAGCAGAAATAATATTATCATTTATATCCCGAGCAAAATGGCCATATACCATCGATGATGAAAAATATATTAATCTTTCTATTTCAAAACTTACATTTTTCAGAACATTTAACAGAGTAAATATAGTTCCAAATATATTTCGATGAGAATCATTTGGGTATAAGTCAGAAAGCAAAGCAACAGAAAGTGCTGCAAGATGAATAATATTTCCAGGTTGATATGTTTCAAGAGTTTTTTGTAGAATATCAGTGTCGTTACAATTTGCAGTTATTAATATAAATCGATCATTTTTTAATAATTCTTTTCTGTAATTTTGATAATATTTCCAGTTTTTTATATCAGTAGGAAACAGATTTTGCTGAAGGTCAAATACAATTACTTTGTTGTCGGGATTTGTTAAAAGGCTTTTACATAAATGAAAACCAATAAACCCCATTCCTCCTGTAATAAAATATACATTACTGTTTTTCATGAAAAGAAGTTAAGGTTTTAGTTGTGAATGAATTTATTAAAATATATTTAAACTAATTTATTGTTATATAATAATTAAATCTTCCAGTCAATTTTTATTTTTATTGGACCAAGATACTTATTAATAATGTTTTTTTTATTTTCATCTATTTGGGTTCTGAATGAAATAAAATCTTTAATTGGGATAAATTCTTTTTTCGAATAATTTGTAAAATATTGGTAAATAAAATAAGTTCCTAAATTGAAAAGGTTAGATGGTATTGTGCATATACCATTAACTTCCCCTTCAGATTGGAAGGTCATATTTATTTCTTCAAAAATTGTAGATGTGAATATAATACTTTCCGTAACATCTCTTACAATAATTCCAAAATCCCAATCAGTAGAGATATTATAAATTTCAAGTTTGAATTCTATTTCAAGGGGTTTAGAAATAGAAAGAATCATTCGATCATCACTATTTGCAGACAAGAATCTGAAATCTTTAAGTTTTATATCGGTAGGTCCATATAAACTATGGTCTTTAATATTAAGGCTATTCTTAACCAACTTTTCTTTTGATGTACTTTCTTTATTATGTCTAACTAGTAATATTTCTTCAATAAAATCAGGTATAATATCCGAAGGGAGCCCGTCTGCAACCAACTCTCCGTTTCTTAATACTAAAATTCTATTACTAAAGGATACTATGTCATTTAGGTTATGAGAAATGGAAATAATAGTCCTTCCACTTTCACTTAGATTTTTTATTTTTCTTAATGCTTTTTGATGGAATCCAAAATCACCGAATGATAATACTTCGTCGAATAATAGAATTTCGTTTGAAAGTATTGCAATTACAGAAAATGATAATCTTGATACCATTCCAGAAGAGTAATGTTTAATGGGAGTATTAATAAATTCTCTAATTTCTGAAAAATCAATTATTTCATCAAGTTTACTTTTTATATATTCTTTGTCCATTCCCATCAGTTGTCCTTGAATAAATATATTCTCATAACCTGTAAGGTCTTTATGAAAACCAATTCCTGACTCCATAACAACTGAACATCCCCCGTTAATAGTAACATCTCCGAATGTTGGATAAGTAATACCTCCCATAATCTTTAATAAAGTACTTTTTCCAGATCCGTTTCTTCCAATTAAACCAACTGTATCACCTTTTTTTATTTCGAAACTAATGTTTTTGAGAGCAAAAAATTCTTCAGGCTTATTTTTCTTTTTAAAAAAAAATGAGAATATCCCTCTATGAATTTTCCCAAGATTGTACTTCTTTGTAATGTTTTCAACTTTTATGGCAATATTGTTTTCCATTATTTATATTATATCAGCCATTTTTTTTTCAACACTTTTGAAATTTATTAAACCTAAAATAAAAAAAATAATTAATGCACCAAAACCCCATAAATATTGAATAATAGGTAATCCTGTTTTTAAAAATATCCAACGATATCCTTCTATTACGCCTGACATTGGGTTTAAATATACGATGAATTTTAAATTATCAGGAACCATTCCAACAGGGTATAAAACAGGGGTAATGAAAATTGTAATACCAACTACATATGGAATTAAATGATAAAAATCTCTGTATTTTATTGTAAAGGCACTAACCCATAATCCAATACTTAACCCTGCAATAAGGTTTAATAAAATAAAAAAAGGAAGTATTATTAAATGAAAATTTGGATAGTTTCCTGAAAAAGACATGATTATAAATAATATAATTATCCAAATAAAAAATTCAAATAGCCCGCTAAAAGCTTTAGAGACTGGTAATGCTAATTTTGGGATATTAGTTTTTTGAACCATGTCTTGATTTTGAATTAAAGAAATTCCAGAAAAGCCAGCAATATTTGAGAAATAATACCAACCCATCATACCGCAATATGCAAAAATAGGGTAGTCGGGAATATCTTTACTAACTTTTAATAATTTTCCGAAAAAGAAAGATATTAATAAATATCCAAGTATTGGTTGAACGGTAATCCAAACAAATCCAAAATAAGTTTGAACATATTTTATTCGTAAATCACGTTTTGCTAAAGTGAAAACTAATGACCAGAATTTTATGTCTTTGTTCTTATACAATTATCTTTATTTTTTTCAAAGGTACAATTATCCAACAAATTTTATTTGTTTTTAAAAACACAAA
>CAILUD010000014.1 GCA_903837285.1 uncultured Bacteroidota bacterium
CAAAATAATATTATTTTATATAATGTTAAGTTTTATATTAATAAAGTTTATTAAATTTTAAACAATGAAAACAAAAATTTTGTACTTAATGTTTATGTTTCTTATTGGTTCAATATCAGTTTTTGCTCAGGCTAAAACAGAAAAAATTAAAGTCTATGGCAATTGTGGAATGTGTCAGGCTAGAATCGAAAAAGCTGCAAAAACTGTATCTGGTGTTACAAAAGCAAAATGGAATAGTGATAATGCAATGTTAACAGTAACTTTTGATGAATCAAAAGCTAAAATAATTGATATCCATAAAGCAGTTGCAAAAGTTGGACATGATACAGATTTAGAAAAAGCCGATGATGCTGTATATTCTGCACTTCATGGTTGCTGCCAGTACAATAGGCCTGCGAAGTAATTTTACGAAATATAAATAAAAAAAGCGGACAAAAATATTGTTCGCTCTTTTTATTATACAAATTGTTATAATTAATCTTTAATCTTTTCGAATACTATTCTGTAATGTTCAAAAACTTCTCTTTCAAAAACTTGTTTGTTTGATTCAATTTTAAATCTTCTCATCCACTCTCGGAAAGACTTTTTGAATAAATAATCAGGTATAAAAGATGCAAAAAGTAAATATTTTCTAAAATTAAATTTTACAAAAGCAGCCGACCATCTATTTATAGTTTCAATATAATCTAATCTGCCACTATCAACAGAAATTAATTTGAAATGCTCACTAGCAGGGTCAATCATTCCTTCTTTTCCGTATGGTAACCACGAGCCTGGAAAAACTCTACAAACGATATCCATTAATTCTTCATCTGTAAATGTTTTCTTTCTTAAATCGGTTTTATCAAAAGGTATATCTTCAAACTTAACCATTTTTGGTCCGAAAACCATTGTCTGACAATAAAAACGTCCGCCAATTGGAAGAAGATCCGAAACTTGTTTAAAATATTTTTTATATATTTCAACTTGTTTTCCGGCTTTGTATTCTTCAACAGAACATAAATGTTCGGGACTACCCATAGCAGCAACTGCATCAAATTTACCAAAAGTTTCTGGAGTAATATCCTTAGAATCCATATGTGTTACTTTTAAGCCATTATTAATACAAGCATTTGCCTGCCCTTTGGCTAATACAACACCATATGCATCAACTCCCCTTTTGGTTAGGTAATCAACAAAAGCACCCCATCCACAACCAATATCAAGTACCTTAGATCCTTTTTTAATATTACATCCTTTTTCAATAAATTGATGTTTTTTTAATTGAGCTTCTTCAATAGTCATAGTGAAATCACCATCGAAACGGGCACCGCTATATGCTCCTTTTTCGCCTAAGCTTAATCGGAAAATTTTATCCATTCTGGTGTAATGCGCATCTAAATCTTTTTGTATTGCCATAGTAATGGTTGTTAAGGTTGATTTTATTTGGTTTTAGGTTAATTGTAATGATTGAAATATTTAAAACAATATGAAAATAATTTGCAATTAATAGCAAAAGTAATAAGACAATTTTAATTTCCAAATAAATATATAATTGTAAATGGGATTACTCCTTCGTCCGCTGTGGTGGACTAAGTCGTGATACCTGAGGGGAGCTTAAATTAAAAGCAAATTTTCACTACGTTCAAATTATTTTTTTTTAATAGACCATTTCAAACAAGTTTACATGGTCTTTATTGATTACGACTTCGCTACACTCAGTCGTGATCCCAGATTGGTGAGCTTAAATTAAAAGCAAATTTTCACTACGTTCAAATTATATTTTTTTCAATTGATCATTACAAACAAGTTTGTATGATCTCTTGAAAAAAACAAAATCCCGCTGTTGCGGGATTTTTGCTTTTCATTGCGGAGAGAAAGGGATTCGAACCCCCGTCCCAATTGCTCGGAAAACAGTTTTCGAGACTGCCGCATTCGACCACTCTGCCATCTCTCCAAAAAGGTTTGCAAAGATAATTTATTTCAGATAATTCCTTTTGCTTTTAGAAAATTATAACCGTCAATAGATTTTATAAAGATTTAGTTTAAATAAAGTAGATTTGAACGTTGTTAAAATATGTTATAAAGCAGAGTATTTATCATATGTCAATAAATCAATATGATAATCTAACTGCTCTAAAATGAAAAAAACTCAATAAAAGTGAAATCATATTTTCTTTGTTGGTAAATTTGGCCGCATTTAAAATAAATTTTTATGATAGATTTATCTTGTAAATATTTAGGACTTCAGTTGAAGAATCCATTAATAATTGGTAGTTCTGGATTAACATCTTCAGTTGAAAATCTTAAAACTATTGCTAATATGGGAGCAGGTGCAGTAGTGTTAAAATCCATCTTCGAAGAACAAATAAAGTTTGAAACCGAAAAACTTATTAATTCAGATGATCCTAATATTAAATCGTGGCAGGATGCTTTTAATGGTATAGTTGGTAAAAATGAATACTATCATGATGAAGCTTATGAATATATAACTAATTATGCAAAAGAGCATTCATTAAAGCATTATCTAACTCTTGTAACTGAAGCAAAAAAAGCAATAGATATTCCAATAATTGCAAGTATTCATTGTAGTACTCAATATGATTGGCAATATTTTGCAAAACGTATTCAGGATGCAGGTGCTGATGCAATTGAATTAAACGTGTATTTGTTGCCATCAAATTTTGATAAGAGTAGCAGTGAAATAGAACAGGTTTATTTTGATATAATTAAAGAAGTTAAGAAATTTATAACAATTCCTTTCTCTTTAAAAATCGGATACTATTTCTCAAGTTTGGCTCAGACTGCACTTAAATTATCTGAAACAGGTATTGCAGGATTAACTCTATTTAACAGACCTTATAATCCAGATATTGATATTAATACTTTAGAAGTTTCTTCTTCTAATATGTATAGTTCCGATTTAGAGTATTCACATAGTTTACGTTGGGTTGCACTTTTATCGGGTAAATTAAAATGCAATATTGCTGCATCAACAGGAATTCACAACTCTGAAACAATAATTAAGCAATTATTAGCTGGAGCAGATGCTGTACAAATGGTTTCATTATTTTATGAAAAACATTTTGATGTTTTACCAGGTATTATTAAAGATATTGAAAACTGGATGACTAAACATAATTTTAAGTCTGTTAGTGAATTTAAAGGTAAACTAAGTCATACCAATGTTCATAACCCTGCAGCTTATGAAAGGGTTCAGTTTATCCGTTTATATTCTAGTATTGTTTAACGAAAAAATAAAAGAATAATATGTCACATTCTGATCATCATATTGAAAGAAATTCGTTAGCAGCAAAAGTTGAAAAAGAAGTTGAAGTAAAAGCACAAAAATGTTATCAGTGCGGTAAATGTTCAGCTGGTTGTCCGGTTGCCGAAGATATGGATTTTCCGCCTAGCATGGTTTTACGTATGCTTCAAACTGAATTGCCTGCAAACGACGAAAAAATTCTGAAATCACATTCTATTTGGTTGTGTGTTACCTGCGAAATGTGCTTAACTCGTTGTCCAATGGAAATTGATATACCTTCAATGATGGATTATTTAAGACAGAAATCACGTAGCGAAGGCAAAGCAAACCCAAAAGCAAAAAATATTATTGCTTTTCATAAATCATTCTTAAGTTCAATTAAGCATACTGGAAGATTATTTGAATTAGGACTTATAATTGATTATAAACGTCAGTCGCTAAATTTATTTCAGGATGCAGGTCTTGCACCTAAAATGATTTCAAGAGGAAAACTTCATTTTATGCCAGAGAAGCTAAAAGATATGGCTCATATTGCCAAAATTTTTAAAAACACTAGTAAATAAAGAGAAATAATAATATGAAAATAGGTATTTATCCTGGTTGTTCATTAGAAGGTTCTGCTCGTGATTATAACGAGTCAGTATTTGCTTTAGCAAAAGCTTTTGATATTGAACCTGTACAAATTCCAGATTGGAACTGTTGCGGTGCTACTGCAGCTCATAACCTAAATAAGGAATTGTCATTAGCTTTACCTGCTCGTATTTTAGCTCTTGCTGAAAAACATGGGGTAGATGAGATACTTGTTCCTTGTGCCGCTTGCTATAGTCGACTTGTTGTTACTAAACACGAACTTCAAAAACATCCGGAACTAAAAAACAGAATCTGTGAAGTTATTGAAATGGATTATAAGGGAACTTCAAAAATTATTAATGTAATTGAATGGATTGATAAATATATTATTCCAAAACTTGAAGAAAAAGTTAAAAAACCATTTAATTATAAAGTAGCTTGTTATTATGGCTGTTTATTAGTTAGACCTAACAAGGTTCTTAATTATGATCGTGTTGAAGATCCACAGACTATGGATGTTGTTATGTCAAAAATTGGAGCTACTGCTATTGATTTTGCATTTAAAACTGAATGTTGTGGTGCAGGACTTTCAATTTCCCGTACAGATATAGTTTCAAAATTATCCGGAAAAATAATTGAAGATGCCGAGCATCGTGGAGCTGATGCAATAATTGTTGCATGTCCAATGTGTCATTCAAATCTGGATATGAGACGTCCAGATATTAACAAGTATTGGAATAAAGAATTTAACATACCTGTAATATTTGTAACTCAGGCTATTGGTTTAGCTGTTGGTTTAACCCCAGCGCAAGTTGGTTTAAAAAGACATTTTGTTGAAGTAAAAATTAGTTAATTGTAAACTAGTTTTAAATGAATAATTGTAAAAAAGTAAATAAAATATAATATGGCAAGAATAGGTGTTTTTATTTGTCATTGTGGCGAAAATATTAGTGCAACTGTTGATTGCGGTAAAGTATGCGAAGCTGCTTCAAAGTTGAAACATGTAGCATATGCAACCGAATATAAATACATGTGCTCTGATCCGGGGCAATCGTTAGTAAAAAATGCAATCATTGAGCATAAACTAACCGGTGTAGTTGTTTCGGCATGTTCGCCTCGTATGCATGAGCCTACTTTCAGGAAAGCTACTGCAGAAGGTGGATTAAATCCATTTTTATGCGAAATGGCTAATCTTCGTGAGCATTGTTCATGGGTGCACGAAAAAGGTGAAGCAACTACCGAAAAGGCTATTGATATTGTTAGAACATTAGTCGAAAAAGTAAAACGAAATGCCGCTTTACAACCTATTCGCGTTCCTGTAACAAAAGCCGCATTAGTTATTGGTGGAGGTATTGCCGGTATTCAAGCTGCATTAGATATAGCAAATTGCGGACACAAAGTAATAATGGTTGAGCGTTCTCCATCAATTGGTGGTCATATGTCTCAGCTTTCTGAAACTTTCCCCACACTTGATTGTTCACAATGTATTCTAACTCCTAGAATGGTTGAGGTTCTTCAACATCCTAATATAACATTATATTCTTATGCTGAGGTTGAACAGTTAGATGGATTTATTGGGAACTTTGTTGCTAAAATCAGAAAAAAAGCAAAAAGTCTAGATGAAAAAGCATGTACTGGTTGCGGTCTTTGTATAACAAAATGTCCGCAAAAGAAAATTCCTAATGAATTCGAAGAAGGAATGGGATTCCGTCCTGCTATTTATGTTCCTTTTCCCCAGGCTGTGCCTAATAGGCCAGTTATTGATAAAGCAAATTGCACATATTATATTAAAGGAAAATGTAAGGTTTGTGAAATAGTTTGTCCTACAAAAGCTATTAGATTTGATCAGGAAGATGAAGTAATAGATGTAGAAGTAGGGGCTGTTGTTGTTGCTACTGGTTTCGATATCAAACGTGCAGATTTCTTTCCTGAATATGGTTACGGAAAATTAAAAGATGTAATTGACGGACTACAATTTGAACGTTTGGCATCTGCATCTGGTCCAACAAATGGCGAGATTTTAAGACCATCTGATGGGCAAAAACCAAAAAATATTGTTTTCATTGCTTGTGCTGGTTCAAGAGATCCTGCAAAAGGTATTGCATATTGTTCTAAAATATGCTGTATGTACACTGCAAAACATGCAATGTTGTATAAACACAAAGTTCATGAAGGAAATGCTCATGTGTTCTATATGGATATTCGTTCAGCAGGAAAAAATTATGATGAATTTGTTCGACGTGCAATTGAAGAAGATCATGTAAATTATATCCGTGGTAGGGTTTCTACAGTTTATGAGCGTGATGGTAAATTAATAGTAAAAGGTGTTGACACATTGTTAGGGGCACAGCCTGTTGAAATAGTTGCTGACATGGTTGTTCTAGCAACTGCTGGTGTAGCTAATCCTGGTGCTGAAGAATTGGCTCAGAGATTACATGTTTCTTACGATTCACATAAATTCTTTGCAGAAGCTCATCCAAAATTAAAACCTGTAGAAACAAACACTGCCGGTATTTTCTTAGCAGGTGCTTGTCAGAATCCTAAAGATATTCCAGATTCAGTTTCTCAGGCTTCTGGTGCCGCTGTAAAAGTTGCTGCATTATTCTCACAAAGTGAACTTACCCGTGAACCATTGGTTGCTGCAGTTAATCGTTTTGGTCCTCCTTTATATTCTACTTGTGTAGGTTGTTTTATGTGTCAACCGGTTTGTCCATATCAGGCAATTGAAAGAGAAGAAATAAAATCCCGAGATGGAAAAGTAATTAAATCTCTTGCTAAAATTAACGAAGGACTTTGTCAGGGTTGTGGAACTTGCGTTGCTTTATGCCGTTCAAAATCTATTGATTTATACGGTTATACTAACGAGCAGGTATATACCGAAGTAGTTGCTTTATTAAATGATTATTAATTAGAAAATATTTTTAAAGAAAAAATATATGTCTGACTTTGAACCAAAAGTAGTTGCCTTTGTTTGCAACTGGTGTACGTACGCTGGCGCCGATTTAACCGGTACCAGTCGTATAAAATATGCTACAAATGTTAAAATTATACGTTTCCCATGTACTGGTCGTATTGATTTTATGCTTTTACTTAAATCATTTGCAAATGGTGCCGATGGAATTATAATCTCCGGTTGTCATCCAAATGATTGTCATTATACTTCTGGTAATTTTCATGCAAAACGCCGTTGGATAATGTTTAAAGAGCTAATGGATTTCATGGGTATAGATATGAAACGAATTACCTATTCATGGGTTTCTGCTGCTGAAGGCGCAAGATGGGCAGAAGTTGTAAATACAACTGTGGCTAGAGTTCGTGAACTTGGTCCATATGTATCTTATCAGAAAATGGTTAACACACATATTGAAGAGGAGGTAACTAATGAGTAATATTGCAGCAAAAGCAAAAGAATTACTTGAAAGCAAAGCAGTTCAGGTAGTAATTGGTTATGAAGCGGGACCAACTGGTGTTGTTCGCCCTGCTTTTATTACTGATGCAGCTAAGGCCGATTCATTAATTTATAATGAAAATTGTGTGCAGAACTTAGCAATGTATTTAACAAAGCACGAAGTTAAACATATTGGCAAAATGGGTATTGTTGCTACTTTACCTGTAATGCGTAGTATAATGATGTTGATATCCGAACAGCAAGTTGTTCCTGAAAATATTGTTGTACTTGGAATTGCTGAGGATGGTAAATTACTTGATATTGCTGATATGAATGTAATGCATTCGCATATCGAGAAATCAAATCTTGGAAATCCAACTAAAGATCAGGAGAAATTAGCAGAATTAAATAAATTAAGTATTGAGGAAAGATTTAAATTCTGGGAGCAGGAAATGTCGAAATGTATAAAATGTTATGCATGCCGTCAGTCTTGTCCGATGTGTTATTGTATACGTTGTTCTACAGATTGCAATCAACCACAGTGGATTCCTGTTCAGTCAAATACTCAGGGAAATATGGATTGGCATATTCTACGTGCAATGCATCTTGCTGGTCGTTGTATCAGTTGTGGTGAGTGCGGAAGAGCTTGTCCTGTTAATATTCCTTGTCATCTTTTAACTATGCAGTTATCAGATCAGGCTTACAATTACTTTAAAGTACATGCCGGAACTTCTGTAGATATGAAATCTGTAATGTCAACTTTTGAACCTAATGATAAAGAAAGCTTTATAATATAACATGGAAACAATCAAAAAATTAATCCGCAAACAATCGCTTGAAAAGTTATATGCGACTTTATCAGCAAGCCGAAAAGTTTATGCTCCGGTTGTTGCAGCAGATAAGCGGGTAGAATATAAATATAATCCTGCATATGCAGAAGTTACATTTGAGCATATACAATCAACTTTATCTGTTAAAAATGTAGTTTTCCCAAAAGTTGAAAACTTAATGTACTATACAAATAACAAAGTGGATAGTACAATAACTGATATTGATTTAACAAAGATTCCTGAAGTTGTATTATGGGGTTCTCATCCATGTGATAATTCAGCTTATGATGTACTTAAGTCAATTTTTTGCTGGGATATTAAAGATGAATTCTTTGCAAAAAGATTAGAGAAACTTGTTGTAATTGGATTAGCATGTCATCAATCTGATGCATATTGTTTCTGTACTTCAGTTGGATTAACTCCTAACTCAACAAAGGGTAGTGATATATTGTTATCAAAAACAAAATCTGGTGATTACATAGCTGAAATTCTTACCGAAAAAGGTAATGCAATTGTTACTGCATCTCCCGATTTATTTGAGAATGCAAATAACGAAGAAGCTGTAATTGCTGAAGTAAAACAAACTTTTAATCACGAACAGGTAACCGAAAAATTAAAAACTGCATTTGAACATCCATTCTGGGTAGCAAATTCATTACGTTGTATTGGTTGTGGTGCTTGTGCTTATGTTTGTCCAACCTGTGCATGTTTCGATATTCAGGATGAAGCAAAAGGTAAAGAAGGACGTCGTTATCGTAGTTGGGATTCATGTGGGTTTGGTTTGTTTACTTTACATACCTCAGGTCATAACCCACGCGAAGTTCAGAGTCAGAGATGGAGACAACGTATAATGCATAAATTTTCATATATGCCAGATCGTAACGAATCACTTGGTTGTGTAGGTTGTGGCCGTTGCTCACGTGGTTGTCCGGTTGATATGAATATTTCTGAACAGTTACAAGGATTACAAAATATTTAAATTTTTAAGCTATGTGCGAAAACATATATAAGCCGTATTTAATGGTGATTGATCAGATTGTTGACGAAACAGCTGATGTTAAAACATTCCGTTTAAAATTTAAAAACCAAGAGGATGCTGATAAGTTCAGTTTTAAAGCTGGACAATTTGGCGAATATTCAATATTTGGCGAAGGCGAATCTACATTTTGTATTGCATCTGCACCAACAAGAAAAGAATATATTGAATGCACTTTCCGTAAAGCTGGTCGTGTAACAAATGCATTAGCAAATGCTGAAGTTGGCGATACAGTTGGTTTCCGTGGTCCTTATGGAAATACATTCCCGATTGAACAATGGGAAGGCAAGAATTTATTATATATTGCCGGTGGTATTGCATTACCTCCAATGCGTTGCGTAATTTGGAATACTATTGATTTACGGGAAAAATATAAAGATATAACAATAGTTTATGGTGCTCGTTCTGTTGCCGATTTAGTTTACAAACACGAATTAAAAGAGTGGGAGGAGAGACCAGACATTAAGCTTATAACAACTGTCGATCCAGGCGGACAAACTCCAGATTGGAAAGGTGAAATAGGTTTTGTTCCAACTGTATTAGAAAAAGCTGGATTAACAAGTGCAAATACAATTGCAATACTTTGTGGTCCTCCTGTAATGATTAAATTTACTATGCCTGTATTGAAAAACTTAGGTTTTGAAGATAAGGATATCTTTACTACTCTAGAAAACAGAATGAAATGTGGATTTGGTAAATGTGGTCGTTGTAACGTAGGTAAATTGTTCGTTTGTAAAGACGGACCAGTATTTACTTATGAAGAAATGAAAGTGTTACCTGCAGAATATTAATTGCAGAATTTTTGAAAATAGAAAATGGGATACAAAATTTGTATCCCATTTTTGTTTTATGTACATATTGTTAATTGTTCTCAATTTAGGTTTGTGTAACATAAACAGTACAACGTCATGGCGGGCTTGACCCAGGAGTGGTCGGAAGATTTTTTCTTTCGACCATTTTGTTTTTATTAACATTATTTTGTTGATATAATCGTCAGAATATCAGCGATATAATTTGTAGTTGTGCTTGTTGTTGTCTATCTTTA
>CAILUD010000015.1 GCA_903837285.1 uncultured Bacteroidota bacterium
GAGAAAATAAAGTTAAATTTGTCATGAGAGAAAGTTTTTTGTTATGCAACTCAAAGTTAACCTACCTATCAGTATGTTGGTTTGAGATACTTAAATTCTTTCTCTTACTTTTTGTTTTATAAAACGTTTAGGACGCTATTGGTGTTAAAATTAAATAAAAGCTATTTCTTAACTATTAATGAATCTTTTTTCTCGGGTTCATAATATACTTTAGACAAATCGTAATAATTCTGACTATTTGTAATAAACCCTTTTAGATTTCTTTTTATTATGTGCTGAAGTTGTACATTATTACTCAAATTTGACATTTGAAGAACCAGTTGAGGTTTGTTGCCTTTAAACTGGTGAAGATTTTTTTCTAAATATAAAGTAACGTTTGAATTGTCGACATTATACAATAGGTCAAGTTTTCCTTCTGATAGCATTTGTAACTCTGTTTTTGAAGAGTTATTAAAATTTATAATAATAGTGTCTAAATAAGGAAGATAATTATTAGAGTTATCTTTTTGGTAATAATTGGGATTTCTTATCAAGGCAAGTGTCTCGTTTTCTTTGGGATATTTGTTAATGTAAAACGGTCCGGTACCAACAAAGCTTTTATAGCCATCTTTTTCAAAGGCTTCGCGTGGAATAACTGCTGCTGCCGGCGAAGCAAGTAAATATAAAAATAATGGGTTAGGTTTTTCCAAACAAATTACTAAAACAGTATCGTTTTCTGCTCTAATTCCTGTAATGTTTTTTTCTGTATTATTATTTTTGTCCGAATAATAATGATCGGTAGCGCCAATAACTTTATCAATGGTTCCAAAAAAGTTTTGATTATTTTCATTTTTTGTAGCCAGCAAAGTAAATGTATAAACAAAATCGTTTGCAGTTACTTTTCGTCCAATGCCATCAGAAAAACATTCGTTATCGTGAAAAAAAACATTCGTATTCAGATAAAATTTATAAACCGTTTCTGTCGAATCAATTTCCCAGGTGTCTGCTATGGCTGGTTTAACAGATAAATCATATGCGTTAAACTTCACTAAACCATCGTAAAGCTGTGAAATAATATGACTTGAAACAATATCGTTAATGCTATGAGGGAAAAGTGAAATAATTTTCGACCGTTCATTTATTCTTAACGTCCCTCCAAAAGAGTTTGGATTGGGCTTTTTGTCGTAGCCGTTAGTGCATCCAAAAGTAAAGACTATTGTAATAAAGAATAAAAATTTGCACAAAAAATTCATTTTAAATAAAGAATTAAGCTTTTTATACAAAATTACGCTTATTTTTGGCAAATAAATAAATCAGTTTAATTTTGTTTATTATATTTGCTGATTGAGAATAAAGTTTATTCATTGTTTTGATAATTTAAAAATTAAAAGTACATTCGTTGTTTGAATGGTAAAAATTACCTCGCCAATGAAAAAGAGAATAATTACATTTTTGTTTTTTGTCCTGTTGGGAACATGGTCTTTTGCTGGTGAAATTGTTATTGATGGCATATTTCAGGGTAAAAATCTTTATGTAATGAATCCGTTTGCTTCCTCGGGAGTAGGTTTTTGTGTTTTTGAAGTAACTGTAAATGGTAAAACTTCAACTGATGAAATTAACTCGAGTGCATTTGAAATAGATTTATCTATTTACCAATTTAATTTAGGTGATAAGGTTACTATTTCAATCAAACATAAAGATAATTGTGTTCCTAAAGTGTTAAATCCAGAAGTTCTTAAACCTAAGAGTACTTTTACTGTTTCTGCTATTGAAGTAGGTAAAGATGGTACTTTAAGTTGGTCAACAACCGGAGAAGCCGGTAAATTAACTTATATAGGTGAGCAGTACCGCTGGAATAAATGGGTAAAAGTTGGAGAAGCAGAAGGTAAAGGAACTCCAAATTCGAATTCATATTCAATGAAGGTTGCTCCACATTCTGGAAATAATAAGTTTAGAGTTAAACAAGTAGATTACTCAAAAAAACCAAGATACAGTCCCGAGGCAATTTTTAAATCTGTGAGCCCACCTGTTTCTATTACTTCTAAAAAGTTTGAAACTGAAATTACTTTCTCAGGCGAAACGATGTATGAAATTTATGATTACTACGGAAATTTAGCTTTAAAAGGAATTGGAAGTAAAGTTGATATAACTAGTTTAAAAAAAGGTGATTATTTTATTAACTATGATAATTTAATGGATCAGTTTAAAAAGAAATAAACAATAAAATATTTAATAAAAAAAGGAGCATTTGCTCCTTTTTTTATTTCCGACATTTTTTAGAAAAGATCAAATAGGTTTAAAATGTCTTCCTTATATAAATGGTGTACTTTTAATCCTACATTTCTAGCTCCAATAATATTAACTTCACAATCGTCAATAAACAGAGTTTCCTGTGGCTTAATTGAAGCATCATTTAACACATAATTATAAATCTCTGCAGTTGGTTTAATTAAGCCTAAATCATGCGAAAACCAGGCTTTCTCGAATAATGCATTAAAATCAGTATAGCCAAATTCAGTTTGCAGAGTTTTTAAATAAGAATTGTAATGAAGTTTATTGGTGTTGCTAAGTAAAAATATTCGATACTTGGTTTTTAATTTTTCAATTAAATTAATTCTTTTAACTGGCATATCTAGCAAAAGTGCATTCCATGCAAAATCTATCTGTACATCTGTTAAATTAAGTTTTGAAATATTTCTTATTTCTGTTCTAAATTCTTTAATAGAAATATGCCCTTTTTCCATTTTAACTAAAAGGTCGGAGCCTTTAGATTGAAAAACACATTCTTCTACATTTAAAAATCCAAGTTCTTTAAATGCATTAATTGTAAGTTTAAAATCGATATTAATAATAACACCGCCATAATCAAAAATTATGTTTTTTACTCCTGTTAAATCAATCATATCTTCACTATCTTTGAATTTATACCAAAGTTTATTTTAAAATAGACCAACCTATTGTCCCTCTTTTATCAAGAGGGTAGGGAGATGAATAAAAAATAGGGCTATTTTATAATTACAACTGGTATTAAAAACAAAATTATCAATAATTAAACGATTTTAAAATATTATGCATGTTAACGGAAAAGCATATCTGGCTCTGTGGGTAGATGAAAACAATAATTCAGTTAAAATTATTAATCAGCTTAAAATTCCTTTTGAGTTTGACATTTGCGAAATAACATCATGTCTGGAGCTTGTTAATGCAATAAAAGATATGCGTTTGCGTGGCGCTCCGTTAATAGGTGCTGCTGGTGCCTATGCTATTTGGTTAGCTTGTATAGAAGCAAATAAAAATTTAAATCCAGCCGAATTTCTTGTTAATGCATATAATATAATTGTCTCTGCAAGGCCAACTGCAGTTAATTTAAAATACGCAACAACAATTATATATAATAAGGTAATTGCTGAAAGTGATTCTTCAAAATGGCAACAAATTGCACTAAAAGAATCGAATATTTTTTATGGTAATGAAATAGAGAATTTTAAAAAAATTGGAGCTTACGGACTTGAAATTATTGAAAAGATTTCATTGCAAAAAAAGGGTGAAGCTGTAAATATCCTAACACATTGCAATGCTGGCTGGTTGGCCTGTGGCGATTATGGAACAGCAACTGCACCTATTTATTTCGCACACGAAAAAGGCATTAAAATTCATGTATGGGTTGACGAAACCCGTCCTCGTTTTCAGGGAGCAAAACTCACTGCGTGGGAAATGCATAACGAAAATATTCCATTTACAGTAATTGCCGACAATACCGGTGGATATTTAATGCAGGAAAATATGGTAGATATGGTAATTGTTGGTGCCGACAGAGTTGCGGCAAATGGTGATGTTGCAAATAAAGTAGGTACTTATTTAAAAGCTCTTGCAGCTCGCGATAACAATGTTCCGTTTTATGTTGCATTACCATCAAGTACTATCGATTTTGAATTAAAACAAGGTGTACATAATATTTCAATTGAAAAAAGAAACGAAGACGAGATTGTAAAAGTTGACGGTTTAACAAATAACATGAATGTCGAAATTGTTGATATAATGCCATCTAATTACTCTTCCGCTAATTATGCATTTGATATTACTCCTGCCCGATTAGTAACAGGAATAATCACCGAAAAAGGTATAGTTGAAGCAGACACCGAAAAAATATTAAAACTGTTTTCAGAAAAATAAAATTTATGGAAGAAAACATTAAGCAGGATGTTGCATATTTTATGCGTCGTTTGTATCGCAAAGGACTTACAACAAGCCTTGGCGGAAATATTAGTTGTAAAATTGATAATGATAAATTTGCAATTACCCCGAGCCAGACTGATAAGGGAAGAATGAAAGCTGACGAATTGGGAATTGTAAATTTAAAAGGCGAAAATTTAACTCCTAAAGTAAAATTAAGCATGGAGACTAAAATGCACCTTTATATTTATCAGAAAAGAACAGATGTTAAAGCAATCGTTCATGCACATCCACCTTTTTCATCCTTTTTTGCAGCCTCAGAGAAACAAATAAACTGCAAATTACTTGGCGAAGCCCGTGCATTACTTGGCGAACCTGCTTATGCGAAATATGCATTAATGGGTTCGGAAGAACTTGCACAAATTGTTTCAGATTCTGCAATATCTAGCAATTTAATAATCCTAAAAAATCATGGTATTTTAACAGTTGGCGATTCGTTAATTACTGCATTAGATAGGATAGAAGTAGCTGAAGTTGCTGCCCGATTAAGCGTTCTTTGTAATATTCATGGAAATATTCAAGAATTATCTTCTGTTCAATTAGCTGAAATTGACGCATTAATGAATGTTTCTAAATGAAATTTTAATAAGACTGAAAAAACTATTGCTAAATTAAAAGCATTATTGTAATATTGCAGTCCCTAAAAACTTTGGGGCCCATAGCTCAGCTGGTTAGAGCACCTGACTCATAATCAGGGGGTCGTAGGATCGTGCCCTACTGGGCCCACAACAGAATCAGATAGTTACAAGCCGGTTCAAAAGACCGGTTTTTTTATTTGCACCAAAATTTGCACCACAACTCTTTTTATAATTTTTTTAATAGATTTTATAATTTAGTGCTAGATTAAATGATATTCCTGGTATCACAATTTGTGACACCTAATTAATATTTTTACTTTTGTAAAAGTAAATTAAATATAAAATGACCAAGAATAAGTTGCCTTCAATTCCAGACGAGATAATTAGTAGTAAAATCTATCTGATCAGGGAAAAGAAAATAATGTTGGATAAAGATTTAGCTGTTCTATATGGTGTAACAACAGGAAACTTAAATAAAGCAGTAAAAAGAAATATAAAGCGGTTTCCTGATGATTTTATGTTTCAATTGACCAAGCAGGAATTTGAAAATTTGCTATTCCAATTTGGAACATCAAGTTGGGGAGGTACTAGGAATTTGCCATATGCCTTTACGGAACAAGGTGTTGCTATGTTATCGGGCGTATTAAATAGTGACAGAGCTATACAAGTTAACATCCAGATAATGCGAATTTTTACAAAGATACGTGAGATGTTAGTCGAAAATCTTAGTTTACGACTTGAAGTAGAAGCAATTAAAAAGAAGCTTGTTAATCACGATAAAAATATAGAACTTGTTTTTAGTTATCTTGATGAACTAATAGAAAAGCATGAGAAGCCCAAACCAAGAAAGATGATAGGTTTTAAAAAACAGGAAGAAGAATAACTGAATTAACATTGTTCAAATTACCAGCAGCAAAATAAATTTTGCTGCTTTTTTTATTTTAGGACGAGGCAGTGCACTATAACGTACTTTATTGCACTGTTATGAACTTTATGGCACCGTTATGAACCTTATTGCACTAGTGTAAATTTCATATGTCGGATATTTGCAAGTGAAAATTTATTGTTTGAATAAAATCACTTGAAATGAAAATTTATAAAACCCAACAAATTTATTGCAACAATTTGAGCACTACAATAACAAGTTGTAATATAAGCATCTGCAGCTTGTCATTTTCATTGTTTTTCATTTTGTTTCAATTTGTTTCAAACTTAATCAATTTGTTTCAAACACTTTCAAACACTTTCAAACATGCTCAAGTAGCATTTTCCCTTGAAATACCTTTGTAGAAGAAGAGTTATTTAAAGACTTATTAATCATTATTAGATATGGAGAATTTAATATTTACCCAGCTCTCGATTCAGGAAATTAGGAATATGCTTCGTGAAGAAGTAAGAAATGCCTTAAATGAATCAATTCAAACTAAGGTAAAACAAAGCCCAGAATATTTAACCGTACAGGAATTATCAGAAATGATTAACCTAGCGGTACCAAGTATATATGGAATGGTACATCGCAAACAAATTCCATATGTAAAAAGAGGTAAAAAGCTCATCTTCGAAAAATCACAGATTGAAGAATGGCTAAAAAACGGCAGACATAAAACCAAACAGGAAATTGACCTGGAAGCAGCCGACCATGTTCAAAAAAGAAAGTAAACTCTGGATAGGAGTGCTATCCATTAATTCAATAATTTATTAATCTTTAAAAAACAAATTTTTATGAAAATTCAATTTACAGTCGATCCTGACAACATTGTAGCTTTCTCTGAAATTCTTGAATCTGAAAAATTAAAAAATGAGATTGTAGGCACAACTGAAGATGATTACATTCAAAAGCTAACAGAATATATTTTAATAACAGATCAGGAAAGATTTACCTTGCACTTTAAAAAGCTCTTATACGAACTGTTGCTTGTTCAATTGATGATACAGTTATTAATAAGCAAGCTCTTATTCTTGTTCACGAAGAACAAAACAGCGGTAAGTCAACCTTTATTCGTTGGCTTTGTCCTAACATACTACAACAATACATGGCAGAAAACATATCAACTGACAAAGATAGTTTGATTGCACTTTGTGAAAATTTTATAATCAATATGGATGAGCTGGCAACTTTATCAAGAGCAGAAATAAATAGTTTGAAAAGTATGTTTAGTAAAGAGACCATTAAAATACGCAGACCTTAC
>CAILUD010000016.1 GCA_903837285.1 uncultured Bacteroidota bacterium
AAAAAAAAATAGTACTTTTGCACCCCGATTGATACAGTTAAATGTATTAATTTATTGAAATGTTGGTTCCGTAGCTCAGTTGGATAGAGCAACAGCCTTCTAAGCTGTGGGTCAAGCGTTCGAATCGCTTCGGAATCACAAGGGTTTTAGAGGATCTTCAAAAACCCGGTTTAAACATGGTTTAAACCGCAAAAGAAAGAAAAAGCAGGAAAATAAATCCTGCTTTTTTCATTTTCACGATTTCTGTAAAGTATTTTTCTCAAAATTAAACTTTACTTTTTTCAAACTCACCCCTCACCTTTTTCAGTATTAAGATTAATCTTTTTAATTAGCCTTTTAAAGTAATTTTCTATCGTTTCTCCAGCTTGAACAGGAAAAGTTTGGATGCCAATACAGAAATGGTCTAATAACTTCTCATAGGTCTTAAAATTGCTTTTTAGGACTTCCATATCTCTGGTCTCCCAATAGTGACCTTCATCATCAACTTTGAAATTAATAAAGTATTTCTTGCTTAAATATCTTAGAAGATGAATAACAACTGCATGAACTTCCATGCCTGCAAACTGCGTTTTTACTGATGTACCATATAAATACTTCTGATAATCCTTATTATCTGAAAATCCGAAAATTTTTAAATAATTACTACTACTCATTCGCCCGTTTGAGAGGAATTCGATTGGAATTGCTTCACATTTGGGAGGAGTAAAACTGATTCCGTAAATATTGTTATTGTAAAGTTTTGTAAAACCTGTCTTAGGAAATTCTGTTTCGTAAATTTTATATTTCCATTGATAAACCTCACAAATATCCTTTATTTCATTTATCATTTCTGTTAATGATGCCTTTGGATTGAATTTTCCACTGTAATGAATACTTAGTCCCATTTTAATATGTTTTTACTTTCATATTGTTAATTAATATTTACTCTATTTCTTCCTGGCTATTACCTATTATTATGGGGATGTTTTCCATTTCTTGAAAAATTTGAAGATAAGAATAAGGATAAAAATTATTAGTATCCATTCCAATATCTTTACTCCTTCCTACACCTGGTAATTTTCCATGTGAATGACCATATAAATGAATACTCCCATTGTGCCATTGATTCCATACTTTCATTGAATAATGACATAATACTATTCTGGTGTTATTTATTTCAATTTCAACACCAAAATCAAAGACTTTAGTGAACAGTGTTTGCAACTTTTGCCTTCTACGAATCTCTTTATCATGATTGCCTAAAATCAAATAAATATTTTTACAATGAATTCTTTTTCTAAACCACTCTACATTTCTATCACCCCATGCAAAATCACCAAGGTGAAACAAAATGTCATTTTCGGAAATTAATTCATTCATATTAGAAACAATTGTATTATCCATTTGTTCCATAGAATCAAAATTTCTAAATCCACTTTGCCAACTGGAAACCGAAGGGCCAACAATATTAGGATGATGATAATGAGTATCAGCAGTAAAAAAAATATTTTGATCTGTAAACTTTAGAGTGCTCATTTAATTATATTTAGCTTAAAAGTTTCCAAAAAAATCTTTTCTAAAAATAATGCAAATTATTTGCAATTTATCAAAGTTTTTGTTCAATAAAAACCATAAATGGATAACCTGATTTATCCATAGAAATAATTCATATAAGCTGTCAAAACTTTGGCATAATAGGATAATAAATGCCAATGTTTGGGTATTAAACCTTAAAAGCTTTTTTCATAGCATCTATTTCACTTTTACTTATTTCATTGGCTTTTGCAACAGTTTTCCATTCTGAAACTACTGAAATCAATTCATCCAAAATATTTTTAGCTTCTGTAACATTTAACTTAAAATATTTAGCAACTTCCAATGCGATACCGGTATCTAGTGAATTATCTGTTTCTGAAATACTGAGGCTTAATCCAGTACCATATTGATTAGGATTCATGTCATAAGCCGGTGATAATCTCCATCCAGATTTTGTTAAAATACAACCATGGTTTCTTAAATGATCATCAGTATTTGAAACAAGTATATTAAATACAATTCTGCGCCATAATTGCTCTAAATCTTTTTTGGATTCAGAGCTGTTTTGCAATAAAAAACCAACTAATTCCAGATAACTAACTCCCTTTTCCGCATCTGCTCCATCATTATATCCTAATAACGTCATCGCTGAAGCAAAATGAATTCTTTTACTGCTTCCAACCCTGTCAAAACGCTTAGAAAGATAAGTATGATGCCTTCCTGAGAAATGCATCAATTTTGCTTCAGGGACATCAATCCCTGCTTTTTTTGCCAATTCATGTAAAACCTTTTCCCAGGCACCGGTATCTTTTTCGTCATTAATACTTGGAAATTTTGCAATCCATAAATTCTTGTTTTCATCAAAAACACTGGCTTTAGGTCTTGCACCTCCCAATGATGAGCCAGGAGCATACAACATTGAAAGCCAGTGGAAATAATCAGGATCATCAACAACATCTTCATTTTCTAATTTCAAACTTGCATATTCTAGTTCACGAAGTGAAGTCCAGGGAGGTGAAGCCATTTCTTTTTGATTATTCATGAATTCACCTTGTTCATCGAGCTTGAACCTGAGTCCTCCGAGCCTGTGTCCATCATATACTCCCAATAAATAATCACTTTCAAATAATGTTTGTTCAGGTCTGTTTTCTTTTTTTGCGAATGCTGCTTCCCTTCTTCGCATAAGCAATCTGCCCCATCTGTCAGGTGAAGAATCTAAAAACAAACCAAAATTTGCTTTGTTATCCGGTGCAAATTGTTTTCCATGGAAAAGCAAAAGATTTGGATCTAGAGCCTGAGCATACCCTGAATTAAGCCAGTTAGAATCATATTCAAAGGAAAACACCTCTTTGCCACGAACTCTTTGAGAATACAAAACCCCAAAAGGCTTAATAGCTTCCATTTCATCCCAATCAGCGTAGACAAAAATCTTTTTATTATTTTCTGTTGCCATAACTTATTTTTTTTGTTTAGGTGCTCTTTCTTTTGTTGTTAATTGTGCATCCTGAAGCTTTCTTCCTAAAGGATCATTATCTGCCACCAACCTTAAATCCTGTTCTAGTCCTAAAATAAAGAGTACTTGCAAATAACTTCCAATAGCCACTTCTGGTGCACCCTTTTCAATTTTCCAAAGTCCTACACGACTAATTCCGGCTCGTTCAGAAACCTGTTCTGCACTTAGTTTTCTTCGAAGTCTGGCTAAACGAATATTTTCTCCTAATACGGAGAGTATTCGTTGATTTTTCGGTAAAATTACTTGTTCCTTTTTCATATAACGTTTCATTAACGATACAAATATACATGTATTTGTTCATTTAATAAAGCATTATATCAAATATTTCGATATTTATCAAATCAATACTATAAAATTCCACAGGTAAAACTAACACAACATCTTTTTCGCATTTAGTACATTCTACATTTATGCTCGAAAAACGTTGTATCCTGCAACTGGTGGCGAGACGATGATATATTTTTCTGAATTATTGGGTTGGATTTTTTATATTTTACATCAATAATTGATTTGGATTTTTTATAATCACACTTCATTATTGATTTGGATTTTATAAATATTAAGAACATGTATTTAATTTTACATATTTACGCACATTAAATACGTTTTTTGTGCTAATTCACATTTATATCCCAACAAAATCGGCAGTAATTAATGCACATCAGGGTATGTCTTGATCCAAAATTGGCTTTTTGGGGTGATTCCGGGTGTTTTTTGGCGATTTCTGGCGAAAATCAGATGTTTTCTGGCGTTTTTGGGCGATTCTGAAAAATTTCCAATTAGAATCCAACAAGTATGTGCAATTTTTGCAATTAAACCTCACAAAAACACATTTCAATATACAATTCAATTAAATTTCCCATAAATAAAGGCACTATGAATTAATTTTGATGCTAAAACTGTGCGAATTTTCTGCGAAAACCACGTGAAAAACCTGCGAAAACTGTGCGATTTTTATTCTTGGTCATGATTTGGTCGCATTTTGGTCATAAAATGGTCATGAATTGGTCATGTTTTGGTCATTAATTGGTTTTTCTGGCCATAAAATGGTCGCGTTTTAGTCGTGAATTGGTCATTAATTGGGTATATCGTCAAAAATTTGCACGTAGGAATAATTTTCGTGCAAAAAGAACTTTTTTTTACTTTTTCCTATACCCACTCTAGCAAAATCAGCCCTTTTTAATATACACATAAAAAAATAGGGCACTTTTAGGGTAGTTTTTGGGCACTTTTAGGGTAAAATCAGTGCACTTTTGGGTAGACCTGAAATTATTTTATGCACGCAGGTATAATTTTCGTACAACATGCAGGTATAATTTTCGCACAAAAAGATTTTTTGTGTTTTTTCTTATACCAAAACCTGAAAAATCAGTTTTTTTTTAAATGCATGCCTAGAGTTGGCACTTTTAGGATAGATTTAAATCTCTATTTACTATACTAGCAAAAACAAATTTTCATATTATCACAAAGTAAGTTTTACAGGCAAGGGAAATTCATTATCATCTATTTTAGGGTTTAAATGATTTGATTTTTATTGTTAATTATTACCGTAGAATTTTTAAATCACAAAAAATATATCTCTTATACTTTGTTTTTAAATCTGTTATTATCTATTTTTGATAATAATTAGCTCTATTTAATTGCTTGTAATTCATTTGAGTTGCGTTTAGTGGCATGTTAGGAACAAGGCTTATGAAAAATCCAACATTTACTTTTTTAGAACAAATTAAGGACAACTTAGAATATGTTGACTATAAAATGATTTATCAAAGTATAGCAGACTTAAAAGATAAATTTGTTCCTACTGCTTTAATAAAAAAGGGTTTTTTTATTGACAGAGTTAGAGTTAATAAAACTGGCGAAATTTTTTCGAATATTGAACAAGTTAGTTATATCCATGATAAAAACAAACTTGAGAAACTTGTGAATTTTGGACGAGCTAATGAACCAAAACAATCAATTTTTTACGGTTCAATAATTTCTCCTAAAATACCACATCCTCGTATTGTAGCCTACTTTGAGACATCTGAACTTATTAAAGAACTTGATAAACATGACAATGTAGAAGAAGTATTTACACTAAGTCGATGGACTATTCTAGAAGACATAGAAATAGTTGAAATGATTTTTAGTGATGAAGCATTAAAAGTAAATGACTATATTAAACAATCTTTAGAGCATCAAATGAAAAATTACAAAGATCTTCCATTGGCTGACCATTATGAGTTTCAAGGAAAGTTCTTTAGTAATGAATTTGCCAGAGCAGATATTAAAAATAATGAATCATTTAAATACAAAATTTCAGCAGCTTATTCAAATTACATTTGGAAAAATAGCCGATTAAAGGGTATAACATACCCAAGCGTTGCATCAAATTATTTTGGACAAAATGTTGCTTTATTACCAGAAATTGTAGACAAATTCTTAAAACTTGAACTTGTTGGAATGTTTAAATTTGAAAAGAAGAATGGTGTAAATCTTCCAATTGCCAGTTTTAAACATGCTACTGACTTTGGTGACAATTGCATGAACTTTAAATGGGTTGAAAATGATAGTTAATTTAACAAATTTAAGACAAAAATACCTAGCTGCTAACATTTGTTAGGGATCATTGTAAGAAACGACAATTTAACGATAACTTGACAGTACAAAAAATGAAAAGAAAAACCCACGCTTCTGAAAAATCAAAAGAGGTGCAATCCGACCCACAAGCCAACATAGTTGCACTACATTTGATTCTATTCACCCCCATAAATTTAATTATTATCATATGAATTATTGGGCAGTAGGGGCAACTCACGGAGAGACGGATGTTTCAAAAGATTTTTTGGATAAAAATATCTGGTATGATGGATACGCAGAAGATGGAGACGAAAGAAATAAAAGCATCTTAGAAGAAGTTGAAGTTGGCGACATCATACTAATGAAATCGAGTTCTACTAAAGGACCTAGTCATTCTATAACTTTTACTAAGCTAAAAGGCATTGGAAAAATCATAGAAAAGGTAGAATACTATTCTTTCAAAATTCAATGGACTAAGATTAAAGAATTGCCGCTAGATTTTGACGGAATTTCTTATCGAAAAACTATTGAAATTTTGAGAGAAGATGAAATGCTTGATTATGCAAAATTTGTTATGGAAAAAGAAATACCTAAAGAAGCAAGAGTAATTTATTCCTTTCTTGTAAAGTCAATGAGCCACAGAAAAATTCAAGTGGAAGTTTTAGGAGAAGAAGCACCACCAAGAGGAGGAGGCTTTTTAACTATGACTATTCTGCACAATTATGAAATTAAAGCGGACAAAAAAGGTGTTCTAAAACATTCTACATTAGAAAACGAATTTAAAATAGCTACTGGGAAATACTTAGAAGCACTTCAAATAATAAAAAGATATTATCCAGAATTAACATCTAACGAAACTTTTCAAATAACCAATATGTCAAAAAATATTATTCTTTATGGCCCTCCTGGAACTGGTAAAACATACGAAAGTATTGACTATGCTGTCAAAATTGCAACTGGCACCTCTTCTGATGAGCATTCAGAAAATAAATATGTTTTTGATGAATTAAGAACGCAAGGACAAATTGAGTTTGTTACTTTTCACCAAAATTATTGCTATGAAGATTTTATGGTCGGTATTAGACCAAATGTAGATGAGGAAACTAACACACTATCTTTTAAAAAGCATTATGGAATCTTTTATCAAATAGCAAATAACGCTAAAGAAAATTACTTAGCTTCTCTAGAAGAAAAAGGGAAACTAATGAGTGTTCAAGAATTAGTCAATGATTTACTCGAAAAATTAAGAAATGGCGAAATTATAAACTTAAAAACGCCAACAAATGTGCCATTTTCCATTAAATATTTGTCAGAATACACTATTCAATTAGTGTATTCAAATGGGAGTGAAAATAACACTTTAAGCGTTGACACACTCACCGACCTTACCGAAGGCAAAAGAGAATACAAATCCTCTTTGCGAAGTTATTTTTATCCAGTAAAAGATTATTTATTAAGTAAGAGATTAGATGAAAAAGGAGAAAAAGTTAAACTTAAAAATTATGTTTTAATAATTGATGAAATTAATCGTGCAAATATTTCAAAAGTTTTTGGAGAATTGATAACACTATTAGAAGATGATAAAAGATTGGATGAAGAAAATGAATTAAAAATCACTCTGCCAAATGGTGAAAAAGAGTTTGGCGTCCCGCCAAACCTCTTTATCATTGGAACAATGAATACAGCCGACAAATCAATTGCGCTTATTGACATTGCTTTGCGAAGAAGATTTGAATTCATTGGTTTTTATCCGAAATATGAAGGATTTAATTCTGATGCGATTACATTACTTCAAAAGATAAACACAGCAATTTTTGAAGCAAAAAAGAAATCAGCAGACTACTTGATTGGTCATGCTTATTTTATGAATCATCAACCGATTGACACTATTTTAAAAAACAAAGTGGTGCCACTTTTAATGGAATACTTCTCTGGAAAAACGGAAATTGTGACTGGCATATTTGATGGGACAGATTGGAATGTAAATTATAATTTCAACACATATAGTTGGGATATATCAAAGAAATAAAATGGCATTACTTTTTGAATATGACAAG
Source organism: uncultured Bacteroidota bacterium (assembly GCA_903837285.1). Lineage (GTDB taxonomy): Bacteria > Bacteroidota > Bacteroidia > Bacteroidales > GWA2-32-17 > GWA2-32-17. The sequence goes on from CAILUD010000016.1 coordinate 7,648, forward strand.
TGGGAAAAAATCTCTAACAAAGATGATTTAAAAAAAATGTTGCAAGACATTTGGAAACAAAGAGTATTTGTTGATTCTGAAGTAATCGAAACTGAAGACACAAATGACAATCGCTACCAACCTTTTTTAAAATTTGACGACTCCCAAGTAAGAGCAAATAATTTTGTTGGTTTTATTCAAAATGGAGAAGAATTAATTGAAATTTATCCAAAGGTTTTTCGTAATCTCTCAAATGCCAAAGAGAAAAAGGAATTAATGCTTCGCCATATTTTCTATTGGTTCGGCTATTGCCGCAAGTGGCGCTTCCCTTTTAATCAAGCATCCCTTGATACCATTGATATAGATGAATTTCCAGAATTGATTATTAATTTAATTGCGAACCAATTTTTAGAAACAGTTTCCAATCAGCCACTTACTATGTATCAACAATTGGAAGAACCATTGATTACTCCTCGTGGTTCAATAAATTTCAAAAGATATATAAGCAACAGTTTATCACATGGCAACTTTCAAAATATTGAATGCGATTACGAACCTTACCTTTTTGACAATAAAGTAAATCGGATTATTAAATATTGCTCAAGGCTTTTATTAAAGCAAACTAAGTTCACTGAAAATGTCCGAATGTTGCAAGATGTAATTTTTATTTTAGACGAAGTAGAAGATTTACCTTGCACTGCAAATGAAGTTGACAGGGTTTCGCTTAATTCTTTTTTTGCGGAATACTCAATTCTAATGGACAGTTGTAAGCTTATTCTTAATCAACAATTATATTCAAGTAATACTTACGACCTTTCTCAATGGTGCTTGCTTTTTCCGATGGAATATATTTTTGAAGATTTTTTCGCTGGATTTTTAGAGGACAAATTTCATAAAAAATATAAAGTTGAATATCAAAAGTCAAATGAATATTTATCAAATACTCCCAAAGTATTTAATATGCAACATGACATTTTTCTTACAACTAAAAATGGAACAAATCGAAAAATCATCATTGATACAAAATACAAATTGCGGGAGAGCAATTTTAAAACTGACTTAAAAAAGGGAATTGAACAAACTGATCTTTATCAAATGGTAAGTTATGCATTCAAGAGAGGATGTACCGACATAGTTTTAGTTTATCCAAACCTAACAGAAAACATAAACGAACCCGACAATTTTGAAATTATTTCTGGTTTTCAAAACCATGAAAAAGTAAACGTAATTGCAATCGAAATTCCTTTTTGGTCACTGAAAGACATGAAAGGGCTTGACCAAAGAATATTTGAATTATTAGAACAAAACTTAAATAGAATCCTAAATTAGCCAACACTTTGCAACACACGTTTGGTAAAAACTTGGCAGTTCTATGCAAATTGACAATTATAACATATTGTAAAATTTTAGCAATTTGACACCGACTTTGGCTAAATGCCCAGCTTTTCCAAAACCAAAGGATAGCAACAAGTTTAAAAAAGACAACGGTTTATATGGTAGACAATAAGATTGACTCATACACAAAAGAAGAAATAGTTCAAAGAATAATAAATTTAACCGAAGGATTAACTGACTTTTGGGAAAGTTCACAAGGATGGGCATCTATTGAATCTGCTGCATTACTGACAAAATCAAGACTTGATTGGCAAGCTTCATTAGCACGACAATTAAAACTTTTCTTGAGTAAAGATATTCAAACCGAAAACGGAGCATTAATATTGGCTTGGGTGACTTTGGGTAGTTTAACAGAAGGAACAATGAAACTCTTTTTATCTGTTTGGTATGAACATTATAAAGCAGAAAATATTAAAACTGACATTAAAGCTATAAAAGACAATAAGGGAATTTTAATTGAGCCTGACAGTTTGGTATTAGAAAAATTGAGAATATTTTTTGCTGAAAGAATATATCCAAATTGGGTTAGAGAGCATTGGAAGGAACAAGGCGAAAAAGATTGGATCGATTGGATATTACTAATTCAACAAAGACGAAATGCAATTCACGCTTTTAAAGACAGAGATATTGGCACATTCGAAGAGTTTCACAATGAACAAAAAAATTATCTTATCTTTTTGAGAAAACTTACAGATACTTTTCCTTATCCTGATGATGAAATGTATAAACCTAGAGAAAAATAAACATACCGCTAACACAAGTTTGGCAAAAACTGGGCAGGTGGCGTACCATGGAGAATTACAACAATTTACAAAATAACGGTTTGACACAGGCCATAATAAAATTCCTGCAAAATCTAAAGGTTAGATGCAAGACAAAGAACATTTCAAAAACAAAAAACAATATGAAAGTTTTAATTTATAAGCGAACACATAAAGGAGATCCTGATGCAAAAGGAATATTTGGCAATCAGGATTGTATGGGAAGAATCCGAAATTGGAATTATGACGCTGTAATCGGAATAGGAGGAAATGCACCATGGAAAGAAGATGCTAATATTAAACATAAAATAAATTGGATAGGATTAGAGCCTAAAAAAATCAATTCCTCTAAAAAGCGAGGGGATAAAGTTGTTTTTTCTCACTTTGAGCTTTATGAAGAAAAAGGATTAAATATAAAGGTCCATTACCCAAATCTTTTTAAATATATGTATGGGAGTCGAAAAAGATTTGATATGTCTTCTGATTTACCCAAAGATGTATTCGAAGAAGTAATACAGATTTTATATTCAATTGAAGACAGTCCTGCATCAGAAGCATATGCTGTTGAAAATATTGATGCTTTAGAAACCGAAAAAAACTTAAAATCTTCAAAATGTGGTGGCTGTTTTGGAGGTAAGGAAGTAGAAATAACTTTTCAAGAATGCTGATAATTAAACATCAGTGTACATTTTTTATACTCTTACTCTTCAAATCCATATTTTCTCACTTTATTTAAATTCATCCCTGCAATAAACTTATTTCTTTCAGTAAATGCTTTTTTGCCTTCTGCTAACTCAAGCATAAAATTATATTCAAATCCCTTAAGTACCTTATTCTTCTTATCCCATTTAACTATTTTCTTAATTATTTCAATATCTACTTCAGGTAATTTGTTTTGGTCTTTTATACTCTCGTTAATTTCGTCTACACGATCATATAACTCTGGAGCTTTCTCCGTAACATAATCCAAAATAGCAACACCAGTCTGTCTTTCATAATCAGATATTTTACCATTATTTCTAACCCTTCCAGCGAGATTAAAGCAAACCGTTTTCTTTTGCTCAGTTAACTCACCTGTTACACGTCCCCACTCTTCAATTTCGTGCCAAATCGCTGGAGGAACAGACTTAATTTTCTCAACCTCTTCATCAATTTGAACTTTTTCAGTTTCCTCCTCGGTTATTCTTTTCCTTTGGGATTGATTTTTCTGATCCTCAAAATCTGATTTAATAGAGTTAAAATCAATATCCAATTTCTGTGTTTTTAAATCAAGCCAACAATCTTCTTTTTTTGCCCACTCTCCGTATAAAGCACCATGTTTTTTTTCTGCAGAAATTTTAATTGCACTTTCAACTTGAACCATTAAATCATAAAGAAGTGTTTTAAGATTTTCTGAAACACTTTGATTTTTCCATATTTTATAAAGATCAAGTTTGTTATTCGTATGATATGTTAGAATGGAAATGGAATAAGGTACAGTTACATATCGAAGATCACCAATAGCATTAGGTTTAACACCATATATCTTTTCTGCAGTTCTGAATAAAATAGCTTTAGCAATCAAATCTTCATAATAAATGTTATCAGTTTTTTTTGCTAAATTATTATTTATGAACTGCACATAATTTTTCTGATTACCCCTTACGACAAAGTTTGGTCCAATTAATATTTTCTTCCCATCATATATTTCAGAGTAAGCATTTTCATATTTTGCAAGCTCTTCTTTAGTAAACATTTGATTTTTTGGATTTTTTAAATCAAATGCCTTTTGTTTTGATTTAGTAAAACCTTCTTTTAACCTGGCGTTTTTATATTGGCCTCTTGCTCTTTCATAAAACCATTTTGTTTGGTTAGATTTTCCTGTAACATGAGGTGCAAAAATACTCCTTGATAGTTTTTCCAATTCAATATGGAATGGTCTGTTTGAGCTTAAATCGGATACAGAAACCTTATTCTGGGTATTTGCATATTCAGAAATCTGTGAGACTATTTCACTAAAATGCTCCTTGTTTTTAACAACAGTTAGCTTAAGCTGTACAAAGATTTTTGAAATATCTGCTTTGTCTTTTTTATAAGTATGGTATATTGATGCAGTGGTTTGACCACCATTAACAATTTGAAAATCCTCAACACTTGAAATCACATATCCATATCCATCTTCTGATTTTGACATGACTATATTATCAGCAGTAGCAGCAAGACCATTATTAAAAGCCAAAAACATATGTGATGATTCACCAATTATTGTTTTTCTAATGCCTTTATTTATTTTACCTGTAAACTGCAAAAAAGAACGTACATTTTGTTCCAAAAGACGTGAACCATACCTTTCATAAATTGTTGCAAGTGCAGTACCGGAAATAATTGCAAGATAAGATTGGTATTCATCATTTTCTGAAGGCGATTTAATACAGGGCACAATAAAACCTTCTTTAGCAAAATCTATTGCAATTGGTACATGTGCTTTTACTGAGATATTGAACAAATAATTAATATCAACAACCCTGTAAAATATTGGGTAACTTGAGATACTCTGGTTTTCAGGAAAATCTCCATTATAAAATCCATCTGTAACAATTATCACATTTATTCTTACAAGGTTTTCTTTCAATTCAGGTGAATTACTTAATGTATGCGCAAAATCAAAAATTGGCGCCGTTTCCTCTATTTCATTTACATAATCTTTGTAAATCCCTTTTCTAAAAAAATTAGTAATTCGTTTAGCAGAAGTTTCAATTTCATCTTTTGTGATTCTTTCAGGAATTTCAGTTCCCTTAAATATTGTTATGAATAAATCAATTGTTTCATAGTTGTCAGAAATAGCATATGCATTTATTTTATGTTGATTTTTAGTTCCTAAAGCTTTTTCATCATGTGCAACCCTTGCATTTTCTGTTTCTCCTGAATCTGCAAGTAAATCTATAGCCTGTTGTGTAAAAAGCTGTTCAAGAATTCCTCCTTCTTCTTCCGAAACCTGTTCTGATTTTATATCCTGGATAAGAGAATTATAAAATTTATTTAATTCCACATTTTCGATTGATTCACTCATACAAATAATAATGTTTTAAAAACTAATTCTTCATTAATAATATAGTCCTGACATTGAGAAATTATTATAGTATATTTCACATCTCCAACACCATTTCTTACATCAGATTCAACTATTCTTGGAAATTCACCCTCAACTTTATAAAAGACATTCTGCCTAATGAAATAACCTGTTTCAGCATAAAGATGTCTATGCTGATCTATAAATCCTGCTTCAATCAATTTACTTTTGAATTCATTTAATGCCGCCATATCAGCTTTTAGAATTTCTAAAACGCTATCGACAATATTGTTTAAAGTTTCACCTGAATGCTGCATTGACTCCAAAGACATGTGATTCAAATAAAGATTATCAATACTTGCAGCGTCTAATTGTCTCTCGCTACTGATATGAACTAATTGATGATTGTTACCATGTGTAGTTTTTACTTCAACACTCCATTTACCAAACTGAAAATCTCTTACTTTTTTTTCAGGGCCAATCCATGAGAATACTATATTCTTAAAACCATCATTAGCTTGTAAAAACTTCCGAAGAAAACAAAGTTCACCATATAAGCCTCTTTGTTCTTCTGGTAATAACCCTTGTTGTTTGAATCTCTCAAATAAGCTCTGCCATTTTATTAAACGATTAGTATAATTTTTTAAAATATATTTAATCTCAGATTCATTAATAACAGCATTTAAAACATCATACAGAAGAGTATCAAAAACATCTTCGAATTGTTTGTCAACCAATACCAGGTTTAACAAGATAAATCTTGAATCATCAGGATCATAAATTTTATCAAACTTTAATCCTCTGAATTCATATTTAAAATTAAACTCCTTTCCAGTATCTAATGGTGCTTTTATTATAAGCAATCTGTGCATCTCAGGAAATTTCAAACCTAAAAAAACATCACAGCTACTAGTATCTGAAAAGCGTATTTTTAATAATCCCGGAATATCAGGACTATTCGATTCAAGTTTAGCCCAAATATTTTTAATCCGTTCCATTATTTTCTTCAATTAAATCAAATTCTTCGGGATATTCATACTCCTTCTGGAATTGTTCATTTACTGCATATTCAATTTTTTCATCATTTTCAATTTCCGGGAAGCTAACAGCAATACCTATTATAGGAACATCACTGATCATTATACTTTCCTTTCTTTCGTCAATCATGTGTTGACAATTATGATTCAATGGATAAATAAGTAGTAATCCATTTTTACTATTTCGCTCCCATTTTATTCTTTTTCTACTTGGTATTTCGGGCACATCACTTTTTCCTTCAGCTTTATAATCAGCTGCTGTCATTTGTGTTGCCTCGTCAATTTCTTCCTTCGTCAAATCTATCAATTCATGTCTATGATCTGTTATATTATACTTTGCAATTTCATAATTATTCTGATCATTGTTAATATTTGTTCGATTTGTTAAGCCAACCTTTTCAGAAATTCCATCAAAAGCGTATTCATCCTCAGGTTTTGCAGTAGAATTATTTATTAAAGCGATTGTCCAGTTTATCAGATTTCCTTTTTTAGTCTGTGCATTTATATAATCAATAATTTTATTTGTATCAATTACTTCCTCACCAATTTTATATTTTAAAAGAAAGGATGTAATTAAATTAAAATTATTTTCACTTTTCCATACAAACTTTTGCTTTTTATTATAGTCATTTAAAGGTTCTGAAAGTGGTTTGCCAAGAGCAGATATTAATTCTGATAAAGCATTAAAATTATTTTTGAATCTGTTTTTGTCTATTTTAAAATGATAAGTTTGTTCAAGTTCGCCAGAATAGCTCAGATACATAATTTTCTTATACCGAAATTTATTTGCAGCTGTAATTTTTAAAACACCAGGATGAGTTCTGACTTTCAATCCATATTCCTTAGGTGTCTTTTTCAGTAAAAACATATAATCAAAATCTCTGCGCATTTCTTCAGAAGCAATAGTTATATGTTTATACCATCTTATTAGTTCACCACTTGTAAAAATTCTGCATAAATCAACGTAACCTGGTCTATATCCAAACCATCTTCCCATCTGCATAAGAGTATCATACATTTTGGAAGCACGTAGATAATAACTAACAGTTAACCCTTCAAGAGTCAAACCTCTGGAAAGTTTATCTCCTCCTACAGCAATAACAGAGAGAAATTTTCCCTGTTGTTCTGAAAAGAAATAATCTAATGGTGATATGTTATGATGTGATAATCCTGCCACATTCTTATCACCATGAACAGCTCTTACTTCCATTTTTGAAATTGCAGGATAAATTTCTGCTTCAACTTCCTTCCATTTAATAGGTGTAATTTCTGAATCTGAATAAGTATCAGTTTCACGAATAATCTTTGCAGTGGTTGGCTCAAATTCCTTTTTCCAAACTATTTCAAGTTCCTTAATAATATTACCGGATTTCAATTCAACTTGCTTCTGAAAATACTTTAATTCAGCATCAACTAATGTAGCAATTCTATCCTGCCAGACTATAAATCTGGAAATATGTATAAGCATTGAGTTATGCACATCAATTTGCTTTCTAACTCTTCTTGCAGCGGCAGAAAGAATAAAACATTTTACAGCATATTTTAAACTTTCAGGTAATTCTTCAGGTAATGGATCATCTTTTTTGTGTTTGTCAGGCACAAAAGACTTTGTAGTTGCATATACGTCTTCAACTCCAAAAACCAGATTCTGAATCTGCTCCTTTTCATTTGATGCATTAAACACATCATAATCTTTCACAGATCTGATTATTGGTAATGGATTCTCATTTGCTTCAGATGAAGAAAGAGCAGGTAATCCGAATACTTTTGCAGGACCAATATAATTTGAAGGTGCCGGAATATTTATGATGAAATCTTTTGGAAATAAATCCTGTCCAACTGTAAATTCAAAATCTTTAATTGTGAGATCTATTCCCTTTACAGATTCTTCTTCAAGAATTGGAATAAAAATATTTGCAAAAGGAGTGGCTGTATAACCAACATAAGAGCTTTGCTCAAACAATGAAAGTAATGCCCTAATAAATCCATTTATTGCTGAAACTTTATCTTTACTAACGTTTATTGATGCATTATCTGCTTCATCATCTATAAGAAGAAAAGGTACATTGCGAATTATTATTTTTCCATCTGGTTGTTTTTCTCCCCATGCAGCTAACCAGGTAATCAAATTTTTAAGTATTGAACTATTTTTCTTAACAACAGCTACAATAGGATCAGAACTTCTTAAATGAATCCCTGCTGATTGTGCAACTTTGCGATTAAAATCACCTGTAAGATGGCTTGAAGTCAATGCGTTTGCAGGGAGTTCCATTGGCTGATTGGTTTTCTCATCAATTGGATTATAAAATGCAACTCCGATTTTATTTGTATTTGAATACTGAAGTGAACGCTGACTATTAAATCCTAAAAAACCTTCATCAATACGGATTTGTGTCTGACTTCTAAGTGAGTCGTGTAAACCTGCAAGTACAATTATCAACTTATAACCAGCATCTGCAGCTTTATTTATCAAACCGGTATAGTTACTGGTTTTCCCAGACTGCACCTGACCGACTACCATTCCCCTTTTATCCCAGGCTCCAGGTTTGGAAGGGTTTGCAATACGATCTAAAATATCATCCGTTAGATTATATAATTTATTGATTGTATCAGGCGCTATTTTTTTTCGAAGATAATTCTCATACCGATTCCAGAAATTCCACTGTATATCCGCTTTAATGTCTTTTAACCAGGGAGTGTATCCTTCATCAGTGTCAAGTATTCTATATTCTTCTGAAAAAACAGAGAAAGTTGCTGATAAATACATTAACAATGATGTTCTTTCGCTTTCTATTTGAGGAAATATTTTAATAACATCATCTATGGCTTTATTGATGTCTGTTGAAGAAGGATTTTTAATTTTCCTCAATAATTCTATACATATATTTTTAGATTGTTCCATTGTTTTCTATTAGTGTTTCAAGATATTCCGGATAAAGATTAAACGGTTCATGATTAATTATAAAAAGTTTTGCTTCTGCTTTTGTTTTACCTTGTTTAATTAACAAATCAAAAAGAATTTTCATTTTTGTCTGAATTTCGTCATGTTGTGATCCTTCAAAAGGCTTTCCCTGTGCTTCTGGTTCTTCAGACTCTTTTATATAAATTGATTTAACCGGAATCGTTTCCTCTATGAACCTTAACAAAGTCTCAATTGCCTTTTCAGGTTTTTCTGCTGCACTTTGTTTTATTTCTTCAATCAACGGATGATCTCTGTTAATTTTATAAAACCACTTATCTCCACGTTTATGATCTATCCACAAAGGAACAAACTTCTGCCCTGGATATGGCTTTACATTTTTGCCTCTGTGTCTATATACTTCAACTGCCTGTGCTCTTACTTTACCTGCATAAGCTTTGAGTTGATCTTTTAGAATAAATGGTGGGCGGGCAATTGATTTTTTAATATCAATCTGCCATTCTGAATCAAGAGAATTTGGTAAATTTATTTCAATTCTGGCAAGTTTATAATGCTCTTCCTTACGATACATCCCTAACCAATCACCGGCGAGTAACATTCTATCATTTCTGTAAATATAAAATCCCTGCTGACCATTCCAGCCTTTTGATCCTTCTGCTTCCTTATATTTATCCTCGCTAATCTTTGATTTATGTGGTAATACAAAACCTTTAACAACAACTTTTCCATTACATAATGGTTCTTCAGGAAAACATTGTGTCGCAGTTTCATTTGTTAAGAAAGGATTCCAGGCTTCTACAGGTCTATCCTGAAAAAATATTTTTATTTTTCCATTTTCTATAAACCTATGAAATACCATTGCCATATGCTTTTTTACCAATAACATTATTGATAAAAACTTGTCCTTTTCTTTATCATCATCAATTTTAAAATCCTTAACAAGCCGGTCAATATCATTCCAAATAACAATAGTCCCTGATTTAATATCTTTTATATCATTTTCAAAACCTCCTTCAGGCATATACTTTATCAGGTCCCACTTTCCGGTTTGATTAACAAAGTCCAAATCCCAGGTCCAGAATACAGATGTCTCATCTTCTTTTTTACTTATTACAGTAAGTTTTCTGCATTGAGAAAATGATGCAGTCTTTAATCCTAGACCAAATCGTCCCAAATCTTTACTGCCACGATCTTCAAGTGGATTCTTGCTTCCTGGACGCATAGCCTGAATAAGTTCTTCATTATCCATTCCGGTTCCATCATCTTTAACAGAAAGCCAGGTTGCAGAACCTTTTAATTCAAAATTTATCCATATTTTTTTTGCACCCGCTGAAATTGAATTATCAACAATATCAGCGACTGCTGCTTCAATGCTATAACCAATTGCCCTAAAAGTTTCGATCATCGAAGAGGCTTCAGGTATAGCTGGTGTAGTAATATATTTTGAATAGTCTATCATTTTCTCATAACAAATTTATAATAATTCAATAATTACTTTATAATTATTTCGGTCTCTCTTAGCAATAAAAAAAGGAATTGTAATATTATTTTCAGAGATAATTGACTTCAAATGTTGAATGTTTTCTTTTGAAGCCTTTTCGCCAATAATTATAGACTTTATTGCAGACTCAGGATATTTTAAACCTTCACCCTTTTTGTTCTCTGACTCAGTATGAAAAATTAATCTGATTTCTTTCTCATATTTCCATTCTATTGGCTTTGTTGCTAACATTTTGGAATAAAAGTCTTTAATGTAATTTACAGCATTATCCGAATCTTCATCTTCAGCATGCCAATATATATCATTCGCCAAAGGATATGAGATTGCTTCTAAAATAGAAGGTGATTTAAAGTAATTCACTGGAATAATTACTGCTTCATTAGACAACTGAGTTGAATCATATTCAATACAAAATCCTCTTAGCCCATTTGCATAGTGAGCCCACATTAATAAATTTTGACTATTACTACTAAAACAACAAATTCTTGCAGAATTAATATAATTATCTACATCAATTTGATCTTGAATAAAATGTTCAAGATAATTGTGATAATATTCCAATGCCTCTTCTTTTCTATCAGGTGTAAACCCCCAAACTTTTATTATATTTAGAAATCGATTCTCATTTTTAATTGGGTCAGGAATTCCTGTATTTGTAATTGCCCAACACTCGAAAGGATCGTTAAATACTGAATAATGATTACAATAAATCTGATTCTTCGAAATATTTGTTAAAGAATATTTATTAAATGAACAAAACTTATAAATTGAATTTCTCTTTTTATTTTGCATAAGCTCTTTTCAATTCACTTTCTGATAGTGACCACTGTATCTGTATTGATGTATAGAGACTTTTCTTAGCATTAAACCTCTGTGATGGATTTTGAATAAAAACTATCTCAGGTTTTATCCTCAAATTTGAAATTATACATAGAAAATAATTATCACCTTCCGCCTTTGCAACAGTCCATTCTTTATTTGTAAACAAAACCCCACCTGAAAAATCTGAAAGACCTTTTACTTCAACATAAGTCATTCTGTCAAGGGATTCAATTTTAAAATCGTAGCCAACTCCAAAATCACGACAATCAATAATCTTTCCATCAATTGGTTTTTTATTTTCATTAAAATAGTTAATAAAATATTCTTCGGCTTGTCTTCCTGTTGGTGCTCTTAGAACAAACTTAAAATCTTTCTCTTTGTTATCATCAACTGTAACAACGTTTAATAATTGTCTTAATTCTTCTTCGTCATTATTAACCTTTCCTAATAAAATATCTTTTACTATTTCCAACACCTGAGGTTCATCAAGACTTTCTAATGCCTGAACAACTCTTACTCTACTTGGACTCATCGGTCTTTGATACCAACCTGCACGATGACCAAACAATGGATCAAATTCATCACGCCAATTTTTTACTGTATGGGGATTAACGGAAAGATAATTACCAATTTTTTCATGGGTTTCAGATTGATTCCCATAGCCAAGATTCTGATATGCTTCTACATCAAATCTTGCTAAATAATAAGAAACAAATAGACCTAGTTTATGGTTTGATTCCATTCCTAATTAATAATAAATTCTTTATCACCATTACAAATATGACTTGTATCAATTTCACTAATCATGTCAAGAACTAAGCTACTTCCACTTAATTCATCAAGATATTCTTGTACACCATATACAATATTAGTAGGATAAATCGTATAGCCATTTTTTTCAAATTCTTTTATTGTTGCCAAATGTGGGTGACAATAAGTTTCATGTAATCCAGATGATATTACAACTTTTCTATCCTCTGGTTTTATAAGATTATCCCAGAATATATCCGAATAGCAATTATAGGATCCATGATGTGGCGCCTGACAAACTATAAAATTCACATCTTTAAAACGTGATTCATTATGGATTCTTTCAAATACTTCTTTAACAGCATCTGAAGTAAGCAAAATATTATTACTGGAATCTTTTAGCCAAAATATGGTTGAAAGATAATTAGCTGCCTTACTTGCTTGTTTATCATATGCAAAACCTAATTTTATTTGTCGCTGGTATTTCTCGATTTCGGTGAAAGATGGAGCAATGCACCTTATTTCGATACCATTACCTAATGGAATAGACCAATCCTCTTCAATAGGAACTATTTTTTTCAATAATCCAAGTTCATCACGTAAACGCCTTACCCCTTTTACAATATCTTCTAACACTTTCGTTTCATCTGAGGTAATTTCAAACCAATTCCAAAATTTAGTACCTATTTCTTTGATTGTAAATCCGAATCTATTTACAAGTATCTTGTTTGTTTCAATAAAGCTAAGTAATTCTGGAAAGCCAGTATAATGATCTGAGTGAGGATGGGACAATATAATAAATTCTATTTCTTTGTATTTATCGGAAATATGCTGAATAACTGGATTTGACTTTTTATTTCTTTTGCAATCGATAATTCCTACTTTTGGTATGCCGTCAACATCCCATTCAATAATTATTGAATCTCCTTGTCCAACATCTTTGAAGGTTACTTTCATAGTATTTATTCCTTATCAAATAGCTTATCAACGTCAATGTCCATAAAATGATCCTTCTTTTCGGGAAAATATTTCGCTGTTTCAGCATTTCCGTTTCTGAATTCAAAAAGGCGACTACCAGGCTTTGTTATAGAACGTATAATTAAAAGACTTCCAGGTACTAGATTAATATAGTTTTCAAATGGTGATTTATCAAAACGCCTAATTTGATAGACTTGATGCTTGGGATATAATAGACAATTAATTAATACTTGGTCATTTTCGACTTCTACTATTCGGCCATAAAACTCATGCACTTCTGTAATCTTTTCAAATTCAAAATCTAATTCCTGTAAAAGCTTATCAATATCATATATTGAATTTCCAATACGAAAATTTTCTTTTAATTTACTTAAGTATGAGATTGGAGCTAAGTTAATTAACTGAAGCTCATCTATAACCGCTCCCGTTTTATCAGGATCTTTAGTCCAAACTACAAGATAATACTGATGGTCACGAGGAACTACTTCTGAAATTAACTGCGAACAAAATGCTGGATCAAAGCTTGACCCGTAATGAAGATCTAGAAATACCAATTTTACAGAATTAATTATACCGCGTTGTGGCATTTCTCCAGCTAGGTCAACCTTGAAATATTCTGTATTTATTTCGCGTTTTTTAAAAGTATTAATTAAGGATTCGACTTCTTGATCTATGTCGTCTATTATAACAACCTGCGTACCAGATAATTCGTCAATAAGCATTTTATATGTTTTTGTTAAAAATTAATTCAACTGCAGCACCATCATATTTTAATGGTATTTCATTATCAATTAAGTATTCTCTATCGTTTATGATATTAAGTTTGCCATATTGCATCATTACTGTATCAATTAAATACATACCGATCCCTATGCCTCCCTCTTTTCTTGTAAAAAACGGACGCACTATATCTTCTATATTATCTTTAAATCCAGGGCCATTATCTATCACAAAAATTGAAATCCCTTTTTCCTGTTTTTGAGTTTTAATAATTATACTCTTATCAGGTTTGTAAACAGTATCAAGCCAATAAAGACTATTATCAATCAAGTTCATAATCATTGTTATTAATAGTCGTTTGTCGCATTTGATACTTTTGATTGTCTCATCATTTATAATATTTACATTAATTTTTCGGTTAGTAAGTCTAGTAGAATAGTTTTTTACAGCCTGATTAATCGAATCAATAAGTGAGATTGGTTTGCTTCCACCTTTTTTAACTACAGATAAAATTCCTTCAACATAATCTTTCAATTCATATACCTGATCTGTAATTTTATCTTTATTGACTGGTTTCTCAGTAACTGCTTCTTCCATTCTAGGTACTAATTTCTCTATTTCATGCATTGCAAAAGAAGCTGTCATTCCAATACCTGCAGGAATAAGTAATGTTTCTTTATCCTTTGTATACCTTTCCTCAATATTTCCTGCCTCGATTATTAACTCCTGCTTTTTCTGCTCATCAGATAAATTCGTATCTTGAATTAAAGATTTGAAGTTATTAATTTGATGTTCAAGTGTCCCTTCAGATCCTTTTTTATTTAGTCTAAGCCACCTCTCTCTATCCTTATGACGTTCAGCCCTAAACGTATCAAGAACAAATATTACAAGGACCGCAAAAAAGTCATATGCGAAATTTTTTATAAAACCCTCTCGATTTGTTTTTTCAATGAGCCCCCCTGATTTTTCATCATCTAAATAAACAAATCCAATGTTCTGATTATTGGAGAACCATGTTTTATTATTGATTCGTCTGATATCTAAACCTAACCAGTCATTACCTGGATCTCCATAATCAAATACCCGCAAATCTTTTTTGAATACTTTTACTCCTGACAAATCTTTCAACGTGCTTCTTAAATACGCAGCTGAATCGGTATAATCTCTTAATGAAGCAGAATCAAGATCATAAGAATAAAATTCAATCATCAAAGGTCCAAAAGGCAACTTATTATTATCAGCATCAAATGCCTCCAAATATCTATCTATCTCTTCATTAGAATGCTCTTTTTCCTCAAGATATTTTTGATAATAGGGCCTAAGTTCACCCTTAATATTATATTTATATTTTTGTTTATCTATTGGATCAATTGTATTTGCATCAATTTTTCGAAACCCCAGTTTATCATTATTTAAGACTGCAAAATGATATTCAAATGTCATTTCAAATTTCTCATCAATTAGGGCATCAAGTTTGTATGGCGCACTTTTAAGTACATCGTCAATACTCGGAAAATCATTTAGCCACCAATTTCCAAAGTCTAGTTTAATCTCAAATTTATTTGGATCATTTTTGGGAGAAAGCATAGAGAGTGTCTGACGTTTTAATTGCCTAGCCATTCCACGAGTCCAAGTTTCTTTTAAATTCCCTATGATTATTTTTGTGCCATGCTTTTCTTTAAAAAGAAAGGTTTCCGGGTTTTCATTAATCGACCATTCTATTTTAACTTCTTCAAGATATTTGCTTTGTGAAAAAATTCTCCAATCTATTTCAACTGAAATTTCATATTTAAGTAATTCAACAGATTTTGCTTTACCAAATTCATCTACTTCAATGTGTGCCGGTCTAGTGATTAATTTAATTGTATGCCCCAATTTGTGAACTGCAAATCGTCCCACACCTTTTTCTCCCATTGGAATCCTCCAAAAAATCGGACTCCTTTTAATTTTTCTGGTTCCATCAGCATTTAAAGGTTTTCTGAAATCTGACCCCGGTTCAAACCAAACGTTTTCTAATATTTCTTGTTTCAATCCTGTACCATAATCAATAATTGTTATTTGAGCTTTTTCTTTTTCTTCAATATTCTCGAACTTTACTGTGACATCTTTTGAATCCGCATCATAACTATTTTTAATAAGCTCATAAATTGCCATTACTGGACTTTTTATCAATTCCTCACCCAACAAAACTAGGATATGAGCCTTGGGTCTGAATGTAGAAATCACATCTATTATGACTTTAATAGTCTCTTTTTGGTCATTTATAAAGAAATAAAACTCGTCTTTCCCTATAAAGTTATGGTTGGGTAAATAGTATATGATTCGATCATTAATTGTTACGCTTCCATTTTTACCTCCTAAAACACTTGAAGGAGTTTCATTTATTATTTCGGAAACGTCAAGTTTAAACACAGAATTTTTTGCAATCTTCCGTTCAATTGTTTTAGTTGGCTTAATATTTAATAAAAGCTTATTCATTATGCAATTATTTTTTTAATTGTACTAGCTAATGCAGCAGCCATAAGAGGCGGAACTGCGTTTCCAATTTGTTTAAATGCAGCTGTTCTTGTTTGTCCTTCTTTTATTCCTTCAAAATAAAAATCATCTGGAAAAGACTGAATACGAGCCGCTTCCCTAACAGATATTGAACGATTTTGTTCTATGTCTGGATGAATATAATAATGTCCATCTTTTGCAATATGAGCAACTACAGTATGCGAATATTGAAGGTCGTCCGCAACAACTTTAAACCGATCAAAAAAAGAATGTCTATTGTTATGAGTTTTCAATCTTTCAGGTAGGTCATTATAATCAAGCCTTTCCTTTTTATTATTCCATTTATCAACTGCAATTCTGTATATTTCTTTATCCTGTTCTGTATTAGGTCTGGCTACATGTTGAGTTAAAACATCTATTCCATTCCTGACGTGAGATTTATTTAACCAAGAGTTTGCTTTTTTAGAATATGTAGCAAACTTATCAATACCTTGACCTGCTTCCAATTCTGGCAAATCAGAAAAAACACTTTTTACTTTTGATGAATTATGGGAACGAATAAGATCAAGATCAGGTAAAGTAATATCAATATCTTTTCTGTGTCCAATAATTAAAATACGTCTTCGGTTTTGAAGTACTCCAAAATTATTTGCTTCCAACTTATAATGAACGGTGTTATAACCCGCCAAATCAAATAAATTTCGCATGTTTTTGTAATATTGTCCACCTTTTGCTGAAATTAAACCCGGAACATTTTCAAAAACAAACATTTTTGGTTTGTATTTTTTAAGAAATTTATTGTACTGAATATAAAGATGATTTCTTTCATCATTACGCATTCCAAACTCATCGCGTGCTCGTCCTACAAGAGAATATGCCTGGCATGGAGGTCCACCAATAATAAGATCAACTTCTTTATTGTATAATTGCTTGCCTATTTCATTAAATATATATTTGTTATCAACCCCAATAGCCTTATTTATTACAGTTGAAACAATTTCATCAGGAATACATGAATATAAATCATCCCGGGAAATATTCCCCTTAAGATAATCAACATAGATTTCAGTTTTCTTTTCTGATTTTAAATAATGAAATGCCTGACGTGTTTTAAGAGTATAACAAGCTGCCTGATCTAACTCAACATGTGCAACAGGTTCGTAACCTGCACGAATAAATCCTTCGGATAGTCCACCAGCTCCTGCAAAAAGATCTATATAATTTAATTTACTCATTAAATATCTGAATTCTGCAATTTGTTAAAATCACTTAGTAACTTAATCAAAGTTCTGTCTTTATTTTTCTTCAACTCACATTCAAATATCGTAAAAACTTTCCAACTTTTTTTCTTTAATTTCAAATAGTTTTCATTATCTAATTGTTTATTTCTGTTGATCTTCTGTAACCACCATTCTGACCTGGTTTTGGGCAAAACAAAATATTTACATCCATCATGTCCATGCCAGAAACACCCATTAATAAAAATAACAGAATTATATTTGGGTAAAACTATATCTGGCTTACCTGGTAATTTTCTATCATGTAATTTGTAACGAAATCCATTTGCAAAAAGAAATTTTCTGACCAAAAGTTCAGGTTTAGTATCCTTCCCTTTTATCTGGCTCATATTATAGCTTCTTGTTTCTTTATCGTGGACGTCAGTCATTTATAAAGATAGAATTACACCTGCTTTTTGAACCATTCATTAGTTTCCTTATCAACCGAGTAAACATAACAACCCTTTGTTGCTCTGGTCATTAATGTTCTATAGGTATTCTTTATTATTGCTTTTATAAGTTTCTTTGCCTTATCAGGATCAGTATTCATTAATTTTTTATATCCCTTTATAGAAGAATCCATTTTAGAACGTTTTGAAGGATCAACCAGCACAGTGTTATTGCGAACAATTAAGTCTTCGCCAATAATAACTCCAATATAATCAATTTCAAGCCCCTGGCATGTATGAATACATCCAATTTCATTAACAGAATCAGGTTTCATTATCCATAACATGCTATCTTTATCAAGATTCCATTGCATTTCAAAATTATATTCAGGGAATTTAATATCGAACTCTTTCAGATTATTTTTACTTTTCCAATCCCAACAATAACCAGCAACTAATCTGGCACTATTTTTCTCTTTGTTTTTCTCGAATATTATTTCACGTAATATATCAGGTGAATCAACTACTTTAAATTCATAGTTCAGATTTGCAATATCAAGATTTGCTGTTTCACGAATCTGTAATAAATTATCAAGATAAGACAAATAAGCATCCGAGCCATTACATCTGAACTGAGAACTTAATTCTAATTCATGAATTTCAGCGTTCTGCAATTTCGCATTTTTAATTATTTCGTCTTTAGTTCCAATATCGGTCATTGTCACTTTTTGATCTTCATCAATAAAGAAAATACTACATTTTGAAGCATTAATAATTTCCAATACCTGGTTCTCTCCCTTATTCTTAAACATGCCAGATTTTGCATTCAATCGATGAGCCTCGTCAACAATTAAAGCATCAAATTCATCCGGAATCGAATCATAAAAAACACCAGAACCTTGAAATAAAGCAGCAAAACGAGTTTTTGTTATGGTTCCAGTTAATTTACTCTGATAAACATATCTTGGTGCAGCGTTTTTGGTTACATATTGTGTTATAAGCCCGCGTTTTGTAATTTCTACAAGCAGATTTATTGCAACAACAGATTTACCAGTACCTGGGCCACCTTCAACTATCAAAACTTTTTTTCCTTCGGTCTGAGCTTTATTAGTGAGCCATAATGCAGTTTCATAGACCAATTTTTGTTCATCCACCATAATAAACTCCTTATTCCCTTTTAACAATGAAACCAAGCTATCAGATAGTTGTTTTGACGGTCTTATTTTTCCTTTGTCTATACGGTACATAATGCTTCCATCATCACCAATACGAACAAATCTTCTAATAAAACTTCTAAGATTTATTGTATCCCGCTTCAAAAACACAGGTGCCTTGTCAAGATAATCTTTATAAAATATATTGCGAATTACATCATCTTCTTCGTAATTATGAAGATATGCACAAGGAGATAAAGAAATATTATCTTCCTGCACTGTTTCACTGAAATCTTCCATCATAGCTGCATATGACCATGCCTGGTATGATGGATGACTAGTTTCATGCAATCCCTTCCCTAAAGCTGTTCTTACTATTCCGTCTTTTGAAGTAATTTCAGCGTTTTTCCACTGCTTTAACTCAATTATTATAACATTATCCTTATTATTTTCATCTTTACCAGAGAGAATAAAATCAATCCTTTTGCTAGTCTGCGGAATCTGGCATTCTATTGCAACTCCGGTATTATAAGGAATTTCATTATCATTTAAAATATTAGACATAAAAAGTAAGGAATTCGACCATGAATCAATTTCCTTTTCTGAAGTATTACGATGTAACTTTTCAAGTACTGCCTGTTTTATTATAAGGTCGATATTACCTGTATTTACATCTGTCTGAAACCCTTCTTTAGTTGACCGGTATACTAACATTTATAGTTCATTATATTTTTTTGCAGTACCCTTTGATTTATCAACCGGGTACTTTTCTCCATTTTGTTTTATTTTATCCAGAACTATTTGTTTGACATCAAATCCATACTTATCAGCAAGTAAAAAAGCAAAGGCAAAAACATCGGCTAACTCTTCTTTAACCTTTTCTGTTTTGGCATCTTCAGCGTTCTTCCATAGATATAATTCAAGCAATTCATTTGCTTCAATACTTATTGCTAATGCCAAGTCTTTTGGATTATGAAATTGCTCCCAATCCCTGGCATTTCTAAAATCAATTAATTCCTTAGTTATTTCTTCAATTTCTTTCATTTTATATTATCTTATAATACAGCGCATTGAGAATGCATTTATCGTATAAAAATCAAATATAAAAATATTTTTGAAGATTCTTATTATTAAATTTGTTATAAATATTAATCAAAAGATTAATTTAATGATTTATACAGATATAGTTTGTATAAAAATAAAACCTTTGTATTTTTATAGGTCTAAAATTTAAAGTTCGATATATTTTAAGTGAAATGCTATTTGCAGTAGTTAATTTATAGGCACTAGTATCAAATTAGTAGCAATAGTTTAAATAAGACCACTACACGACTATTGCTTTCATATAGTGTAATGTGGCATTATAATTATGTCAGGAGGTCATTTCGATTACAAACAATATCAAATTAGCGAAATTGCTGATTTGATTGAACGAGAATTAAACAAACAAGGAAAAACAAAGCCCAAAGATGAAATATCTGGTAATGAAGAATTCTATAACAAATATCCCAATGAAAAGATTTATTATACATATCCTAAAGAAATTCAGGATAAAATGAGGGAAGCAGTAAAGATTCTTAAAATTGCTAATATTTATGTGCAAAGAATAGATTGGTTACTTTCTGGTGATGATGGTGAAGAAACTTTTTTGAATCGTTTATCAGAGGATTTATCAAATATGAAATAACTCCAGCTAAGAAAATAATTTAGTAAGGTGATTCTGTTCAAACACATTACTAAAAATCAAGTTTTTTGCGCAATAATCTTGACATTTAATTAAAATGAATTATCTTAGGTTATTATGAAAAACGTTGATAAAATAGCAGTAGTAATCTAATTAATCATCTAATTTAGGTTTAAGTGCCTTTCTCATTATTACCCTAATCCATTCCGGTGCTAACCTAATATCGTGTTCAAGGCGATAAGGATCTTCATTGCTCAAATGCTTAAGAATGATTTTAATTTCCTTTTCTGTGATTTGGTCTTTACCTATAACTTTCATAGCTTGAATAACCAGCCTACTTATTTTGCCAATTGCAGAAAGGTTTTTAGGTGCAGTTTTTTTCAAAAGAATCTTACGTTTTCCCATTGTTATTTTTCTTGCTGCACCGTCTGTCAAGTACACTATATTCATTGGCACTTGCGTACTCAACCCAAGCGAATTTAACGCTAATACTCCCGTTGGCATCATGCGAGATTTATCTCTTCTCCTTATAGCTCTTGCAATATCCTCTGTACCTGGCATCAATACACCTAACATAGGATCTATTTCAGGACGAGTATAAATACCCCGGGCTACCCTATAAATTTTCTGCTCTTTTACCAGTCTTTCCAATGTTTTACTGACAGTTTTTGCTGAACCATATGATATAAAATCTTCAGTAAAAAATAGCGTACCCTTTCCGGCCTTTCTCATTTTTACTATTATTTTATTAGCAATCATATACGTGCTATTTACTTATTATATTTGTCGCAAATATAGTAAATATTTGCGACAAATATAACAATCTTTAAAATTGAATAGTACCACCATATCTGTCCAATTTATTTCATTTTGTAATGAATTCTTAAACTATAAATGAGATATCATTTATAAATGATAAGTGTTCATAATATTTTACATAGCCTAATTGATTAGACTTCATTTTAGTGCTTCCAATTTCAAAATCAACTTGATTGTAATGGTTATGCCCATAAATCCAATAATCTGGTTTTTTATTTTCAATTAAATCATATAACTCAACTGCAAAAGCTTCATTCAAAATATCTCCTTTATATTTTTCAGGATAGTTCATAAATGTTGGTATATGATGGGTGACAA
>CAILUD010000017.1 GCA_903837285.1 uncultured Bacteroidota bacterium
AATTGTTTAATTAAATCAAAGCGAGTATTTGTCATTTTTAAAGACAAAATCCCTGAAAAATTAAAAAATACTAATCGCTCTTTTTATTTACCAAATGGAATAGATTTAGATTTATTTTATCCTATAGATAAAAAAGAATGTTGTAAAATGTTAAAACTCGATGAATCTAAAAATTATATTTTATTTGTAGCATCAAAAAATAAAATGAGATTACAAAAAAGATATGATTTATTTAAATTAACAATTGAAATACTTAAATCAGATAAAACTGGATATAATTTTGAAGAGCTTGTAATGTCTAATGTTCCAAGAGAAAAATGTATTTATTATTATAATGCAGCGTCTATACATCTTCTTACTTCAAATTATGAAGGTTCGCCAAATTCTGTTAAAGAAGCAATGGCTTGTAATATACCTGTTGTTAGTACAGATGTTGGTAATGTTAAAAAAATGATTAATGGTTCAAGCAATTGTTTTATTTCAGATCAACAACCAAGAATTCTTGCAGATTACGTTTTAAAAGCATTAAAAGAACCTAAAAGTGATTTGAGAAATGTGCTAATTAAAAACAAGTTAACTGCTCAAGATAAAACAAATGAATTAATTGAGATTTATAAAAAAATAATTAACAAAGAGAATGATATTGAAAACTGATTATTCAATTAAAAGAATTTTTAGAAAAATAATTTTTTTAATTGCATCTAAAGCTCATTTTATACCAGGAAAAATAAGAGCTTTACTCTTTAAAATAGGAGGGGTTCCCTTAATAAAACCTTTAAGTTGTTTTATTGGATATAATGTGTATTTTGACGATATACATCCCGAATTAATCATTATAGGAAATAATACTATAATTACTGAGGGTTCAAGAATACTAACACATTTTTTAGATATTAATTATAATGATTTTGATCATCAATATCTCGCTAAAGTTACAATAGGATCTAATGTTTTTATAGGAATGAATACAGTAATTGTTAGACCAGTTATTATTGGAGATGGGGCAATTATTGGAGCAAATTCGGTAATAACAAAGGATATTCCACCTTACACAATTTGGGGTGGTAATCCTGCAAAATTTATAAAAAACAGAGAAATTACAAAAAAATAACAATGAAAAAGAAAATTTATATTGCTGGTTGTGGCGGAATGCTAGGTGAAGCATTTTATACACAGTTTAAAAATGATTATCAATTAAAATGTACAGATAAAGACGTAAACGAAGAATGGTTATCATTTCTAGATTTTCGTGATTTTGATGCTTATAAAAAAGATGTTGTTGATTTTAAACCTGATTATTTATTTCATTTAGGTGCATATACCGATTTGGAGTTCTGTGAACTGAATATAGACGATACCTATAAAACAAATACGCTTTCTGTAGAAAATGCTGTTTATATTGCAAATACTCTTGATATACCATTATTATATATTAGCACTGCCGGGATTTTTGATGGTGCTAAACCAGTTTATGACGATTGGGATATCCCTAATCCATTAGGTCATTACGCAAGAGCAAAGCATGCTGGTGAAGTATTTGTAAAACAAAGTGCAAAACGATATCTGATATGTCGCGCAGGATGGATGATGGGAGCTGGTCCAACAAAGGACAAGAAATTTATTCAAAAATTGATTAAACAGTTAAAGGATGGTAAAACAGATTTATTTGTGGTAAACGATAAAGATGGTACACCAACTTATACTCAGGATTTTGCTAAGAATGTAAAACTTTTACTCGAAAAAGAATATTGGGGCTTATATAATATGGTTTGTGGAGGCGAAACCAGTAGGTTAGAAGTAGCTAAAGAAATAGTAAGCCTATTGGGGCTTCAAAATAAAGTTTCGATACGTGAAGTTAGTTCCGAATATTTTAAAAAAGATTATTTTGCAGCAAGACCACCATGCGAAAGGCTTATAAATAAAAAACTTAACCTGCGTGGTTTAAATATTATGCGCGATTGGAAAATTGCATTAAAAGAATATTTAGATAATTATTACAAAGGATATTTAGACTAATGTTACAAACAAATAAAAAGCGAGTTGCAATAATTGGTAGTGTCGGACTTCCTGCAAATTATGGTGGCTTTGAAACTTTAGTTAATTATTTAACATTAGAAAAAAGTGCTGATTTTAACTTTACTGTATTCTGTCAAAAAACTCCAAAGAAGAATAGATTTAGTCAATTAAATGGAAGTAAACTAAAATATCTTCCATTTAAAGCGAATGGTGCACAAAGTATTATTTATGATATTATATCTATTGTTATTTGTTGGTTTAAATATGATACACTTTTAATACTTGGTACTGCTGGTTGCATAATATTGCCATTTTTAAAACCATTTAGAAAAACTACAACTATTGTAAATTTTGGTGGTTTAGAATGGAAAAGAGATAAATGGGGTAAATTAGGAAGTTGGTATTTAAAGTTTTCAGAGAAAATTGCGATTAAAAATGCTACAACTATAGTTGCAGATAATCAACATTTTTGCAATTATATAAAAAATGAATATAAAAAAGAAAGCGTGCTTATCGAATATGGTGGTGACCACACTTCTAATATACCGATTGATTCATCTTTAATTATAAAATATCCATTTTTAAAAGATGAATATGATGTTAGTGTTTCAAGAGCACAACCAGATAACAATCTACATCTTTTGTTAGAAGCATATAGTAAAACACCGGAAAGAAATTTAGTTTTGGTTTCAAATTATAACAAGTTTGAGTATGGAATAGAATTGAAAAAAAAATATTCTAATTTTTCAAATTTGTTTCTGCAAGATGCAGTTTATGATCTGAAAGAATTAGATACCATACGAAGTAATGCAAAAATATATATACACAGTCATTCTTTTTGTGGCACAGCACCATCATTAGTTGAAGCAATGAATTTAGGCTTACCTATAATTGCGTATGATGTTCCAACAAATCACTTTACAACAGAAAATGAAGCATTGTATTTTAAAGAAACTAACGAATTAACAAATATTATTAAAGCCCTTTCAAAATCAATTGAAACTAACATAGGAATTAAAATGAAAGAAATTGCTGTCAAAAGATATACTTGGCAGCAAATTGCTAATAAATATTCAGCAGAATTCTAATTTTAGTCTAGTATTATTTAAATTCTAAATTATTATTTATTTCTTTAATCATGGTGCACATTGGCCATGATTTTTTTATGCTTTTTTTTCTTGCCGATAAAATACTGACCATATCCATAAAAAAGGTCGTAGCGGATAATAAAGAAAAAACATATTGTCTGGTATTTTTAAAATATCCCAATCCTTGTAATTTGTTATATGAGCGTTAATGCTTGAACGCAGATGTTTAAAACCCGGCTTTAAACGAATCAAATATAAAAGCCATTTAATTTTATCAATATTGTTTTGAAAAAGTTTTTCATCTGTAACTTTTATAGCTATTAATGCAATTAAAATTAATTTCTCTGGATAAATATTTTGTTTAAGTACTGATGGTATTTGACTATGAAAAAGTAATTCTGAAAGTCTAAAACTTTGATTAACCATTCTATCATCTTTAAATAAAACTGTTAATTTATTAAAATAATTACACTCTGTTATTAAATTTAGTTTTATAAATTCGTTAATGTCATATAACCAGAATAGTTTGTTCCATTTATGTTTTGCACCATGCACAATAAGAAAATGTAGTAATAATTCTGATTTAATATGTGCGAATGGTTGTTTTGGTATTGTCAATTCAAAAAAAAGTTTTTCAGAATCAGGCAATAATGTAGAAGGAGTAATTAATCTCCAATGAATTTCAACAGATAAACCAACTTTTAGATTAATAAAATTTGCATGATGTATAGTTGTTAGCTGTACTTTCTTTTGTTTTGGACTAAGTGAAAAATCTGGGTTTATTTGTTTGTATCCTTCAGAAATCATAATTGTTGAAACTGATTCAAAATTTTCTGGTAAAATCAAAAAATCCAAATCAATTGAGTGTCGCATTCCAGGATCATTATACAACTGATATGCTAATGCAGGTCCTTTAAATGGAATGTTATTTATGTTGTTATCGTTAAATAATTTTTGCAGTCGTAACATTTCACCAGTAAGCCTAAGCATTCGCTGAGTATTTACTTTTTGGGTTTCGTTAATTTGTTTTAGAATTTCAGTTGGAAATAGTAAAGAGTTTTTAATCCCAAATTGATACACATGAGGATTCACCCTATGCCTCTTTACCCATTGCAAAAACAACTCCCAATTAATATCTGGCAATAAATCTTCAGCTTTCCAGCGTTCGCTACCGCAGCATACAAGGAGGAACTTTAGCTCTGGAGGATATGATTCAATAATTCGGTTTAATTTTTCCACAAACAAAGGTACCTTTTTAAAATCTCAAATTCCAACTTTTTCACGAACAAAGTGAGTAAATAACAAGGCCAAAATTCCAAGAAAAGTTTTGTGAATTGAGTGTTGGGAAACATGGACTTTACCTTGTTTTCGACCTCAAAATGATTTTTCCAATAAAGCAAAGTTACCAATTTTAAATTCCAAATTTCAATCCGCCGCGGCGGACCAAGTTCCAATCCGCCTCGGCGGACCAAAAGTCAGTTTTGTGATTACGCGAACCATGGAGATGGAGTTGGTTTTTTTCTTTGCGCCCTTTGCGCCTTAGCGTGCTTTGCATTGATAACGTATCGTTAAATTTTGATCCTAATGGTAATCCTATCCCATGGTCTGTGGCTCACAGACCAAATAAACCCCAAACCCCAATCCCGAACCATCGGGATCAATTAGCCGCAGCGAACATAAAGATTCGTTTTAAAAAATCAGGTATCAGGCTAGAAATATTTTATATCTTTGTAAATAACATATGAACTCAAAAGAAAAACATATAATTGCATTAATTAAATCAAAAATTCAAGGTAAAAACCCTGAAGTCGACATAATTCTTTTTGGCTCACACGCCAGAGGCAATGCAACCGCTGACTCTGACTGGGATATACTTATTTTGTTGAAGTCTTCTACTGTTTCAAGAAAACTTGAACAGGAATACCGACATGAACTCTTTGATGTAGAGCTTGAAACAGGTGAGCCAATTTCGACTTTTGTGTTTTCAAAGACTGACTGGGAAGCAAATCATTCAGTTACACCGCTTTATTACAATATTTCAAGAGAAGGAATTAGAATATGAGTAAAAGCGTTGATGATTTAATAAAATATCGAATGGAGAGAGCATTTGAAACATTAGCCGATGCTCGAATATTAGCCGACAATAACAGTTGGAACTCATGCATTAATAGATTATATTATGCTTCTTTCTATTGCATAAATGCGCTTCTGATTAAAAATAATATTAGAACACACACTCATAATGGTTGTAAGTCTAAATTCCACGCCGAGTTTGTTAAGACAGGTATAATTGATAAAAATTTTGGTAAACTATACTCAGACTTATTTGACTGGAGACAAGAAGGAGATTATGCTGACTTTGTAGTTTTTGACCAAACTACGGTCGTTCCATTAATTGAACTGACTGAAAATCTAATAAAAGAAATTGAAAAACTTCTGAAATAAACCCTATTTAATAGTTTTGAGAAAACGTTCCAGAAAAGATAATTAATAAAGTGAACTTTGTTAGGGTTGATTTATTTGATTAAAAGCCTATTGCATTAAAATCCCAAATCCCAAATTTCAAGAACCAACTTTTCTCACGAACAAAGTGAGTAAATTCCAAGAAAAGTTTTGTGATTTGAGCGTTGGGATACTTGGTCTTGCCTTGTTCTAGAGCTCAAAATGAGTTTTTTTACTCAACAAAGGTCCTTTTAAAAATTCCAAATTTCAAAACCCAACTTTTAAAGTTTTCTATTTGGTCCGCCGTGGCGGATTGGTTTTTTTAGTGAGCAAAGTCGAACTATCCCAATCCCCTGATGAGTGGAGGAGGACACGAACCATTGATACGGGAATTCCTAGCGGATCTTGTTAAATATTTTCCAAAAAACAATCAAGTTGTAAAATATATTACTAAATTTGGGCAAAATCGGTAATATATATTACCAGTAATTATTATTTTAATGATACCATTACTGAAAGAATTAATAGTTGACTCGCAGGTAAATCCTTTGTTTACTGGAGTTGCAAGGCATTTAAAAGTTCGCTCTGTTGCAAAAAAGGCAACAGTCGTAATAGGAGTACGTAGGTGCGGAAAATCCACTTTTATGAATCAGATTACAGCAGAATTAAAATCAAAAGGAGTTTCGCAGGAAAATATTCTTCATTTGAATTTTTTCGATGATCGTTTATCAACTATAAAATCAGTAGGTTTGGATTTGGTTTTAGAAGCATATTATCAAATATATCCCGAAAAAAAAAATCAAGAAAAGATATATTGTTTTTTTGATGAAATTCAAGTAATTCCTGGATGGGAATCATTTATAGAACGAACTCTTCGTCTTGAGAATTGTGAAGTATACATTACTGGTTCTTCTGCAGATTTATTGTCGAAAGAAATTGCTACTCAAATGAGGGGAAGGGCATTAACCTGGGAGTTGTTTCCGTTTTTATTTAAAGAATACCTTACTTTTTTTAAAATAAAAACAGGTAAAACTTTCACTTCTCAGGAACGGTTAAAAATTCTAAAAACATTTGAATCGTATTGGATACAAGGAGGTTTTCCTGAAGTTTTTAAACAAGACAATCTTTTGAGAATAAAAATACATCAGGAATATTTCAACTCTATACTTTATCGCGATTTAATTGAACGGTATGATATTTCACATCCTAAAGCATTAAAAGATTTGGCAATTAAACTTATAAATAACATTTCATCTTTATATACAATAAATAGTTTAACAAATTACTTGCAATCATTAGGTCATAAAGTTCCAAAGAATTCAGTATCGCAATATGTAGCATGGTTCGAAGATTCATTCTTTTTGTTTACTATACGTATTTTTAATGCATCTATAAGTAAATCGAATGCAAATCCTAAAAAAATATATTGTATAGATCATGCTTTAGTAAGATCAATTAGTTCGGGTATATTGTTAAATTCTGGTCATCTTCTCGAAAATCTTGTTTTTGTTGAATTACGCAGTCAATATGAAGAAATATATTACTATAAAACTAAAAGAAATCAGGAGGTAGATTTTCTGGTAATAAAACCAAATCGAGATAAAATGTTGATTCAGGTATGTGAATCACTAGCAAATATAAAAACAAGGCAAAGAGAAATATCTGCGTTACAAAATGCAATGGAAGAACTTGGATTACATAAAGCAATTTTAGTAACCAGAAGCGACCAGGAAGAACTTAAATTTGAGCAAGGTATTATTGAAATTATTCCGGTATGGAGTTTTTTATTGCAAAAATGAACTATGGATAATATTTGGCAATAAATCTTCAGCCTTCCAGCACTCGCTACCGCAACATACAAGGATTCTATAATTCGGTTTAACTTTTCCACAAACAAAGGTACCCTTTTTAAGAACCAAATTCCAACTTTTTCACGAATTACTTGCCCTGATCTTGTCGAAGGGAAGTGAGTAAATTTCAAGAACCAAATTCCAAGAAAGGGGGGTGGTTTGAGCATTGGGAAACTTGGTCTTGACCTTGTTCTAGAGCTCAAAATGAGTTTGTCCACAAAGCAAAGGTCCTTTTTAAAATCCCAAAATCCAAATTCCAAAAACCAACTTTTCTCACGAACAAAGTGAGTAAATTCCAAGAAAGGGAGGTGATTTGAGCATTGGGAAACTCGACCTTGACCTTGACCTCGGCCTTGACCTTGTTCTCGACCTCAAAATGAGTTTGTCCACAAAGCAAAGGTCCTTTTATAAATTCCCTGCCTACCGGCAGGCAGGCAAATTCCAACTTTTTCACGAATTACTTGCCCTGAGCCTGACGAAGGGAAGTGAGTAAATTCCAAGAATCAACTTTTCTCACGAGCAAAGTGAGTAAATTCCAAGAAAGGGAGGTGATTTGAGCGTTGGGAAACTTGGCCTCGACCTTGTCCTCGACCTCAGAAAGAGTTTGTCCACAAAGCAAAGTTCCTTTTTTTAAATTCCAATCATTATTCCACAATTTCGTAATAATATTGAAAAAAGTTATTTTTATAAAATATTTCAACCGTAAAAAATGAAATTACCTAAATATCAACTTAAAGCCGAAAAATCATTATTGGTTTTTGAGTTTATTAGCGAAGGTCCAAAAGGTCAAATTCCAAAACTTATTAAATTCAGCGAGACTAATTTAAAAGGGCTTTTTAATCTTGCATTTGGCGACAAAGACCAAAATACAGGTGAAATTAATGATACAATAATTTCAAATAATGGTGATAGCGAAAAAGTACTTGCTACAGTTGTTTCTACCCTTTACGCTTTTACCGATAAACATCCCGAAACTTATGTGTTGGCAACTGGCAGTACTAAATCACGAACACGGCTATACAGAATGGGCATTACAAAATACTTTGATGAAATTCAAAAGGACTTCTTTATATATGGGCTTCGTAAGGATGAGTGGGAAAATTTTGAAAAAGAAATTGAATACGAAGCTTTTCTTGCAAAACGAAAAAAAACTACTAAATTTGCATTATGAATATCAAACAGCTAAATAAAAGCAAAGTTCCAATAGTTTGTATTGACAACTCATTAGAAAAGTTTGTAAGTCTTCCACTTTTCCAAGATAAAGTTGATAAAGCAAATGAAATATTGCGAACAGTTGGTCTTCCTAAACAGCATACTATAAAGAAACATTTACGCTAATCACTTATTCGCAATTATGTTTCGCCGCGGTGAATTGTGATTAATTCACCCTATGTCTTTTTACCCATTGCAAAAACAACTCCCAATTAATACCCGGCAATAAATCTTCAGCTTTCCAGCGTTCGCTACCGCAACAAAAAAGTAGGAGCTTTAGTTCCGGAGGATATTTTTCTATAATGCGATTTAGCTTTTCCACAAACAAAAATACTTTATAAATAACAAAAAACAATCCGCCGCTCCGCCGTGGCGGATTGGTATTTGAGCCTTGGTTCTTTTTACAGCCTTGCCCTTTTTTCTTTAGCCTTTAAACTTTGAACTTTAAACTTATTGAATAGTTCCCAAATAACTATCCCTGCAGTTACCGATACATTAAAAGAGTGTTTTGTGCCAAATTGAGGAATTTCAATGCAATTGTCCGATTTGTCAATTATTTCTTGTTGAACTCCATTTACTTCGTTGCCAAAAATTATTGCGTATTTTTTATCCTTTTCAGGAACGAAATCAATTAATGATAAACTATTACTTACTTGCTCAATCGAAATTATTAAAAAGCCTTCTTCTTTTAGCTTTTTAATTGCAACCAGCGTGTTTTCGAAATACTGCCAATTAACAGATTCTGTAGCACCCAATGCAGTTTTTTGAATTTCGCGACTTGGGGGTTGTGCAGTTATACCGCATAAATATATTTTTTCTATCCTAAACGCATCAGCAGTGCGAAATATGGAACCAATATTATGCTGGCTTCTTATATTGTCGAGTACAACTACTATAGATGACTTTGAAGTATTTTTATATTCTTCAACAGATATTCGTCCGAGCTCGTCTAAAGAAAGTTTTTTCATTTTTTTGTAATATTTGCAAAAGTAATATATGATTTTATTGAAAAAAATCTAATTTTGCTATCAAATAAAAATACTATGAATTTACACGAATATCAAGGAAAAAGCATTTTAAAAAGATACGGAGTATCAGTGCCCGAAGGTGGTGTTGCTCATAACGTTGAAGCTGCTTTAGATTTAGCAAAATCTATAAAAGAAAAAACCGGAACCGATACATGGGCAGTTAAAGCACAGATACATGCAGGCGGAAGAGGGAAAGGCGGTGGAGTTAAAATTGCAAAATCAATTGATCAGGTTCAGGAGCACGCAAAAGCTATTTTAGGAATGACATTGGTTACTCCGCAAACAGGTGCTGCAGGTAAATTCGTTCATAAAATTTTAGTCGAGCAGGGAATTTATTATCCTGGCGAAAGTCCTGTTAAAGAATTTTATATGTCTGTTTTATTAAATAGAGTTACAAGTCGCAATATTATTATGTATTCTACCGAAGGTGGAATGAACATCGAAGAAGTTGCCGAAAAAACGCCACATCTTATTTTTAAAGAAGAAATTGATTCTTTAACAGGAGTTGCAGATTTTCAAGCTCGTAGAATTGCTTTTAACTTAGGATTATCTGGAAAAGCATTCAAAGAAATGTTGAAATTCGTTCCTGCTTTATATACTGCATTCGAAAAAGCCGACGCTTCACTTTTTGAAATTAATCCTGTAATTAAAACTTCCGACGATTTAATTTTTGCTGCTGATGCAAAAGTAACTATTGATGATAATGCATTATTCCGTCACCCTGATTTTGAAGAAATGCGTGATTTAAGTGAAGAAAATCCTGACGAGACAGAAGCAGGTCACTATAATTTAAACTTTGTTAAACTTGACGGAAACGTTGGCTGTATGGTTAACGGAGCAGGTTTAGCAATGGCCACTATGGATATTATCAAACTTTCTGGTGGCGATCCTGCTAACTTCCTTGATGTAGGTGGTGGTGCAAATGCTCAGACAGTTGAAGCAGGTTTCAGAATTATTTTGAAAGATCCAGCTGTTAAAGCAATACTTATCAATATTTTTGGTGGTATAGTTCGTTGCGACAGAGTAGCTGGCGGAGTAATTGAAGCTTACAAATCTATTGGAGAAATTCCAGTACCTGTAATTGTTCGTCTTCAAGGCACCAATGCTGTTGAAGCTAAGAAAATGATTGATGAATCCGGATTAAAAGTTTATTCAGCTATAACTTTACAAGAAGCTGCGGAGACACTTAAGAGTCTGGTATAAAATAAAAAATGCCAAAATAATTATCTAATTCATTAAAAAGGGGTCATGTTGAGGCTCTCGAAACATGTGTGAGGGGTTGTGGGAATATCCTTCGAGAACACTTCGTCAGGCTCAGTGCAAGCTCTCAGGATGACTGTGAGTTGTGATACTTTCAAATTGAATGATGTATTATTTCGTTGGTATAACATTAGTAATTAAAACTCCTGTTAAAAACAACAGGAGTTTTTTTTATACTTTTGTGAAAAAATAAAAGTTAATGGTTGGCATACGAATTGCAATTTCTACACAAATGTTTCGAAATCTGACCATATTATTTTTTATTTTTTCAGCATCAATTGCTTTTGCACAGGATGTAATACCTCAAACTACAAAAGGATTTTTAATTGCAACAAAAGTTATAGATGGTGATACAATGCCGTATATAAATTTACGCGAAGTTGTTGTTTTGCCTCCACATCAGTTTCATTCGAAAAAAGAATTACTAAAATTCGCTAAACTTGTAAAAAACATAAAAAAAGTTCTTCCATATGCAAAAATTGTTAGAACCAAATTATTAATTATTCAAAGCGAATTAGAAAAACTTCCTACCGAAAGTGCCAAACGACAATATTTAAATCTTGCAGAAAAAGCCCTGAAAGAAGATTTTACAGATGAAATCACAAATCTTACAATTACTCAGGGAAGATTATTGATTAAACTAGTTGATAGAGAAACAGGTAACACTTCATACGCATTAATAAAAGAACTTAAAGGATCTTTTAATGCGTTTTTATATCAGTCAATAGCACGTATTTTTGGCGAAAACTTAAAAGATGAATACGACGCAAAAGGCGATGATAAACTTATCGAAGAAATAGTAATCCGCATCGAAAACGGAGAGTATTAATATAAAAGAATACTTTATTTTGTTATTAATAATTAAGTGCATCCTCTACGAGGATGTATTTTTTTGCAATAGCGTCCTAAACGTTTTATAAAACAAAAAGTAAGAGAAAGAATTTAAGTATCTCAAACCAACATACTGATAGGTAGGTTAACTTTGAGTTGCATAACAAAAAACTTTCTCTCATGACAAATTTAACTTTATTTTCTC
>CAILUD010000018.1 GCA_903837285.1 uncultured Bacteroidota bacterium
TATATCTCTTAATCTTAATTGAAGTGTTGTTTTATTCATAAAATCATTTTTATCAATAGAAAAACACACATCAAAAGTTCTGCACTCTGCAACCTCTACAGCCTTTTTGCCAAGCTGGAAACCTATTGCAGGGAAAATAACTCCCGGACAACTATCATGCATTAAATCAAGCTTTAAATGCTCATTTTTCTTTCCAACAGTTTTTCCAGTTCCAGAATCGCAAACATTATATGTTCCAAAAATTGGCGACATATTTCCAGGTCCATAAGGTTGAAAACGTTGAAGTATTCTAAAAAACTTAGGATCAATCTGCGAAAGATTTAAAACGTCATCAATTTCAATATGAGGCGTAAGTTGTTCTATTGTTATATTTTCTGAAACAACTTTTTCAAACATTTCTGTAAATTTCTCTAGATTTTCGGGCTTCATAGATATGCCAGCTGCAAACTTATGACCGCCATAATTCTCTAACAAATGTCCACATTGATCGATTGCATGATATAAATCAAATCCTTCAACAGTTCTAGCAGAACCATTAATTAGTCCATTAGATTTTGTTAAGATAACTGTTGGTCTGTAATAAAAATCAATTAATCTTGAAGCAACAATACCCACAACTCCTTTATGCCAATCGGGATTATATAAAACTGTTGTTTTATTTTCTTGAAGTAGCTTGTTAGAATTAATCATTTCATGAGCATCAGAAAAAATTTTCTGATCAAGATCTTTTCTATTTTCATTGCATTCGTTAATGTCTTTTGCAAATTTATATGCATCTTCTTCACTTTGTGATACGAGTAGTTCTACGGCCTTAGTTCCGGTTTCTATTCTACCAGCAGCATTAATACGTGGTCCGATTTTGAAAACAATATCATTGATATTCATTTCCATAGTTTCGATTCCACTAACCTTTTTAATTGCTTTTAGTCCAATAACTGGATTTTCATTTAGTTTTTTCATTCCATGATAAGCAAAAATTCTATTTTCGCCAGTCATAGGAACAATATCAGAAGCAATACTAACTGCAACTAAATCAAGATAAGTATAAATTGCTTCGAAAGGAATATTTTTTCTGATACAAAAAGCCTGAATAAGCTTAAATCCTACACCACAACCAGAAAGCTCTTTAAAAGGATAATTACAATCTGGTTGCTTTGCATCTAAAACTGCAACTGCATTTGGAATGGTATCTCCGGGAAGATGATGATCACATATAATAAAATCAACGCCTTTCGAATTTGCGTATTCAATTTTTTCGACAGCTTTAATACCACAATCGAGAGCAATTACCAAAGTAAAATTATTATTAGCAGCATAATCAATTCCTTTAAAAGATATGCCATAACCTTCGCCATATCTATCAGGAATATAATATCTTATTCTGGAATGTCTTTCTTTGAAAAAAGAATATGCAACTGCAACTGCTGTTGTTCCATCAACATCATAATCGCCGTAAATAAGAATTTTTTCATCAGACTCTAAAGCTTTTTCAATTCTGGCAATTGCTTTATCCATATCCTTCATTAAAAAAGGATCGTGTAATTTTGTTATGTCAGGATTAAAAAACTCTTCTGCTTCCTTATATGTTGTGATATTGCGTTGCACTAACAAATTTGCAATTACAGGGTCAATAGATAATTCTAAAGCCAATTTCTGTATCAGCGCATCATCCCCTCTTGACTTTAAAACCCATTGTTTATCCATTTCAGTGTATATCGAGATTTAAATTAATTGCTAGATTTTTTTTCAGGATTTCTTTTATTTCATCAATTTGTTGATTTTCGCCTAACTCCTCTTTCATTGAAGTAACTCCTTTATCAATAAATCCGCAAGGATTAATATATGAAAAATATTTTAAATCGGTATTTACATTAAATGCAAAACCGTGCATAGTAACAAATTTTGATGTACGAACCCCTATAGCGCAAATTTTCCTGGTTTTGCCGGGTATATTAACATCAAGCCAAACACCTGTTGCGCCTTCGAGTCGTTCTGACAGTATCCCAAAGTCTTTTAAAGTTTGAATTACAGATTCCTCCAGAGCCCAAACATATTTTTTAATACCTAAACCTGCTGCTTCTAAATCAATAATAGGATAACCAACAATTTGACCTGGGCCATGATATGTTATATCACCGCCTCTATTTGTTTTGTAAAATACAGCATTAATTTCCTTTAAAACCTGATTATTTGCAAGAAGATTATTTACCTCTCCACTCTTGCCAAGAGTATACACATGAGGATGTTCACAAAATAAAAGATAATTAATTTTAGCACTTCCAAAACTCTCTTTTTCAAAAACTACTTTTTCGTGCAAGTTTTCTTGTAAATCCCATGTCTGCTTATAATCAGAATTTTGCAAATCCTTTACATGGGTGAGTAATTTCATTTTAGTTAATAATAAATTTTCTTAAAGTTAATTCCAAAATTCGCATTTGACAAATAATTAGCGGTTGTTAGGCAATATTTTTTAAAATATGTTCTTAACTTGTTTTATAGCAGAAATAAACAATTAAAAGAAATTTAATTTAATGAAGCAGATTTATTAATATTTATATTCTTTCTGAACCTCTTCAATATTTGAATTTTCATTTTTTGATGAAATAAGTTTGCTTATGGTATAAGCATGCATTAAGTCGTCATTTATTGGCTTACAAATAGACACGATTCTCTCTTTTGAAATATCATCTTCCAACCAATAATTTTCGTATTCGGGCAATAATATTACCGGCATTCGTTTCTTAATGTTATGAATTTTCTCCATTAAAGGATTTGCAACAGTTGTTAATATTGAAAAAGTATTTAAAATCTCGCCTGTTTGCTTATCAGTCCACTCCTCCCATAACCCTGCCATCGAAAAGATTTCTTGATTTATTAATGAAATAAAATATGGATATTTCTTTAAATTTACTGTTTGCCATTCAAAAAAACCCGTGCTTGGAATTATACATCTTTTTGATTTTATGCTGGTTTTAAATGATGGTTTTTCGAAAGCTGTTTCGGACTGTGCATTAAAAGTGTAGGTTCTTATTTTTTGTGCTTCTTCTTTTGATTTTACCCAAGAAGGTATTAATCCCCAATTAAATTCCTGAATTTCATTTGTTTTTTTATTTGTTATAACTGGCCATTTCATAAACCCAAATGCATGTCCATGATAAATTGGTTTATAATTAACTTGTTGATTAAACTTTGCATTGTATCTATTTTCAAGCTTTTGAGCCACTACCGAAAGGGCATTATGGAAACACATATTTATTTAGGATTTGGGATTTCGGATTTTTGATTACTCTGATTTTTGTTATTTATCCGTCGTGGCGGATTATAAAATAGTCCTATTTTTTTATTCATCTCTCTACCCTCTTCATAAAAGAGGGACAATTGGTTGGATATTTTATAATCAATATTGTTATTACATTTGGGATTATTTTGTATTTTGTTTTAATTGTTATTTGTGTTTTATACTTTTACGGTAATTATATCATTCCAATTTGTTGTATAGCTTGGCGAAAGTTTTTCCTGACGCAATTTCCATCGTTTTTTATTTCCTTGTGCAGCAAGCCTAACTTTATCTTTACCATACAAATGATTAAGTGAATCAATTGAACTCATAATATTCTTATGTTTTTCACGATCAACATCATCAAATAATGAAGTTTGAAGACCAAACTCTGGCACAATACCACTTACTAATACACCTGCTTTTTTGTACATAAATCCTTCTTTAAAAATACTTTTCAATGCAATATTTGCATAATGCACCAATTCTATTGTGCTATTTGTTGCAGTTGGCAAATGCATTACCCTACTACTTGCATATTGCTTTAGATCATGTCTATGCTGGTTTGTATGAATAAATACAATTATAATATTTGCACATGTTTTTTGTTTTCGTAGCTTATACGCACAACGTGAAGCAAAATTTGAAACTGCCTCTGCAATTACAGGTAATTCAGTTTGCATTGTACCAAATGAACGGGCATTTCTAATTTCTTTTTTAACAGGATTAGATAAATCCATTTGAACACAAGGAATGCCCAATAATTCTTTTTGAGTTCTGACACCAACAATAGACAAATTTTGTTTTACCCATTTTTCAGAAGCTTGAGTATAATCATACGCAGTTTTAATTCCGTATTTTAATAATAATTTTGAGTATTGACGACCAATTCCCCATACATCACCTATTTCAAATTGCTTTAATGATTCTACACGTTTTTCATCTGAATCGATAACGTATATACCTTTATGTTCTGGTCTTTTTTTCCCAAAATGATTTGCAACCTTTGCCAATGTTTTTGTAGAAGCAATGCCTACACTTACAGGAATTCCAGTATTCTTAGTAGTTACTGCTTTAATTTTTCTTGCATAATCTTCAAGATTAAAATTATCAAATCCAGTTAAATCCAGAAAAGCTTCATCAATTGAATAAATCTCTATTTCAGGACTAAACTCAGCAAGAGTATTCATCACTCGCTGACTCATATCTCCATATAAAGTATAATTCGAAGAAAAAGCAACTACATTAAATTTCTTAAGCAATGGTTCAATTTTAAATGCAGGCTCACCCATTTTTATACCCACAAGTTTTGCTTCATTACTTCTGGCAATAACACAGCCATCATTATTTGAAAGCACAACAACAGGTCTTCCGTTTAGTGAAGGATTAAAAGCCCGTTCGCACGATGCATAAAAATTATTGCAATCAACAAGAGCAAACATAATTACATTTTATGAATAACAAATGTTACAATACCCCAGATTACAAACTCATTTTCTGCTGTAACTTTTACTGGGTTATATTCTGGATTTGCCGGCATTAACCAAATTTCATCTTTTTTGATCTTAAATGTTTTAAGAGTAAATTCTCCGTCGATATAACAAACTGCTTTTTTACCATCAATAGGCTCAAGCGATTTGTCAATAACAATGATATCTCCATTGTTAATTCCAACATCTTTCATTGAATTACCCTTTACTCTGGCATAAAATGTAGAACTTGGATTTGTTATTAAATCTTTATTTAAATCTAAAGACAAATCCATATATTCCTCAGCAGGAGAAGGGAAACCAGCACTTACACCATCTGCAATTGGTAGCTTTAATTCTGATATTGTATCAGCAGAATAAAACTCCAGCTGTTTGTTTTTAGAAATTCTTTTGAGCTTCATTTTCAATTTACTTTTGGCTAAAGCCAATTTGTTTTCTTCTTTTTATCCCTGCGCTTAAGCGCAGGGCAAAAAAGAATCTATAATAATGATTTTATTTCCCGGTTATCCAGTTTACAATTTTATCACAATCTGGTTTCTCTTTTGGCATTACTACATCCACTAATTTTCCATTTTCATCTATCATAAACTTCTGAAAATTCCATTTTACAGTCTCATCAAGCACACCATTATTTACTTTTTCTGTTAACCACTTATATAAGGGATGAATATCATCACCTTTAACAGAAATTTTTTCCATAATCGGAAATGTCACTCCATAATTTTTAGCACAAAATTCTTTTATTTCATTATTTGTTCCTGGCTCCTGACTTAAAAAATTATTTGCAGGAAAGCCAATAATAACAAATTTATCTCCACTATATTTTTTATACAATGCTTCAAGACCTTCGTATTGTGGCGTTAATCCACACTTTGAGGCGGTGTTTACAACAAGAACTTTCTTGCCTTTTAAACTAGATAAAGGAAAATCGACTCCATCAATTGTTTTTACAGTAAAATCGTAAAAACTTCCTTGTTGAGCGGTTACATTTAACGCACTAACAATAAGTATATAGAACAATATATTTTTCATTTCTTTATTTTTTTTTTGATTATCTACAAATTTACAAAATATAAAGCCTATTTGTTTAATAAATTAAATTTATTTAGTAGCTTTATCTATTAAATAATCATAATAAAAATTATGAAACACTATTCTATTTTTATCGCAATAACAATGTTTTCATTAATCTGTTCTGCTCAAAAAGAAAATACTATAAAAAGAGATAGTTCAACATTTATGTTAAGCACATTTAGATTAAATTCAGATAAACAAACAACTTATTTTTCTTCAACAACTCCATATTATTCTTATGACTTTAAAAGCACAACACGTTTTACAATTTATAGCGATTCTTTTAATAATAGAAATGTTTTGTATGATAATTTCAGACATGAATACATAAACAATGATGTTTTACAACCTTATAGTAATTTCGGTAGCGCATTAATAGGAGGAGCACTAAATTATCTTATAATTTTATTAGATAAGAAAAGATAGTTATAAACCAATTTCGTCACTAACACTACACATTGCTTTTATTGCAATTTCAGCAAATTGAGGTAAAGGAATTCCAATTTTTTCGCATTCTAAAATATTCTCTCTTTTTACTGAAGCTGCAAAATGTTTTTCTTTCATTCGCTTTACAACAGAACTTGGTTTAACTGATGAAACTTTCTTATCAGGATAAACCATTGTTGTTGCAGTAATTAATCCTGTAATTGTTTCGCTACAAGCTAATGCAAATTGAAAAGTGGTTGATCTTGGAATTCCAGCTGCCACTTCATTATGCATTTTAATTGCATCAATAATTTTATCATCAACATTTAAAGGTTTTAAAATATTTTCAGCTTCCAAGGCATGTAAATATGGATCACCATTTGTAATTTCAACATCAATATCATGAAGTAAACCAGCAAGTGCCCATTTTTCTGCATCCTGATTTAATAAAATTGCAACATTTCGCATTACTGCTTCAGATGCTATACAATGAGCAATCATTCTATCGTTTTTAATATACTTTTTTAATAATTCTAGTGCTTCTTTCCTACTCATAGTTTAGTTATATTTTTAAATTGCAAAAACAGAAAATTAAAATCAATTAAAATGCACACCCTACTCTATGCTTCGCGTCCTAGACCAAGGCGAACTATACAAATCCCAATACCAACTGAATTTTGCTTAGCAGTGCTAGTTGTTATATATTGTAAAGTGACACACTCTTCCAAGTTTTCTTAAAGTGAGTTTTGCTTTGCATTTTGTTTTTATCACAATATTAAACTTTCTCTTTAGAGCGTTTTACACGTCTAATTGGGAGAATATCCTTCTTTGATTTATTAAGCTTTTTACGACCAAAGAAATCACTAATTGCTTTTTCTTCTACAGTTGCTAAAGGTTCTTGTTCTCCAATATAGTCAACGTCTAATTCAATATTTTTAGTTTTCATTTTAGGCATTTTTAAAGTATTTATTAATAAGTTTTAAAGCAGCAGTAGTTTCAATAATCATTACTCGCTTTCCAATATGGATAGCTCCTAAACTTTCTATATAATGGTCAATAAGTTTTGTTTTAGATATAAAAGCCACATTTCCTTCGTGTCCACGCTGAAAAGAAAGTTTGCAAGCAAAAGCAACAAGGTTTCCAGGAACACCAGAATAAACTTTTGTTTTTCCTTTATTAAATGAAGCACTTTCAACTAAGTGCATATATACATGGTCAAATTTTACTTCTAGACTTATTAATCCTTGAATAATCGCTGGATTATTTACTATTGTTAATTTGTAAACATCTCTCTTCGGTTGTTTATATTCATCTTTCCAATTAAAAAACCAATTATTTTTCTTTGAAATTTCTTTGAGATCATTATTTGTAATTACAGAAATATCAGTCGGAAAACTATCACATGTGATTATATTTTCAATGGAATTAGTTAATTTGTCAATTATGAAGTCAAGTCCTTTGCTACTATTTGTTTTCATATTACAAATATACAAAATTTAAGTCAAATTTCACAAACGAATTGCGTAAAATAAATGCTGCCTTTTCCAAATGAATATAAACAACAATGGTTGGGTAAATACTGTAATTCAAATAACTACATTATTATTATTTTAAATTAAAACAGTTTCTAAAATACAGTTCAAATAATTATCTTTGCATTAAATAAAAAACAGTTATGAGTTTGATAGAATTAAGCGAACAGGAATTAGTGCGCAGACAAGCACTTGAAGAGTTACAAAAACTAGGAATTAATGCATACCCAGCAGAAAAATTTGAGATAAATGCTACAACTTCAGAAATTCTTACTTTTTACAATGAAGAATCTAAGAATTACCAAAATGTAAGTATAGCAGGTAGAGTAATGAGTCGCAGAATTATGGGAAGTGCTTCTTTTGCTGAATTACAAGACGAAAAAGGAAGAATTCAGCTTTATTTTAATCGCGATAGTATTTGCACTGGCGAAGACAAAACTTTATACAATACCGTTTTTAAACGTCTTGTTGATATCGGCGATATTATTGGAGTTACTGGTTATGTTTTTACAACAAAAATGGGTGAAATTTCAATTCATGTGAGCGATTTTAAAATGTTAAGTAAATCGTTACGCCCACTCCCGATTGTAAAAGAAAAAGACGGTCAGCTTTTCGATGCATTTACCGATCCTGAACAAAGATATAGAAACAGATCTCTTGATTTAATTGTAAATCCTAACGTTAAAGAGACTTTTATAAAACGCACAAAGGTTGTTAACACCATGCGCAATTATCTTAACGAAAAAGGATATTTAGAAGTTGAAACTCCTATACTTCAACCATTATATGGTGGCGCAGCTGCTCGTCCATTTAAAACACACCACAATGCACTCGACCAAACATTATACATGAGAATTGCAAACGAGCTTTATTTAAAAAGACTTGTTGTTGGCGGTTTTGATGGCGTTTATGAATTCTCAAAAGATTTCAGAAACGAAGGAATGGACCGTTTCCATAATCCAGAGTTTACTCAGATGGAACTTTACGTTGCTTACAAAGATTACTATTGGATGATGGATCTAGTAGAAGAAATGGTTGAACAAGTTGCTCTAGCTGTAAATGGAACTACACAAGTACAAGTTGGGGATAATGTTATAGATTTTAAACGTCCGTGGAAACGATATACAATGTATAGTGCAATTCAGGAATTTACTGGCATTGATATTTCTCAGATGAACGAAGCAGAATTAAGAGAAACTGCTTTAAAACTAAAGGTTGGCATTGACGAAACAATGGGCAAAGGAAAACTTATTGATTCTATTTTTGGTGATACTTGCGAA
This sequence comes from uncultured Bacteroidota bacterium, assembly GCA_903837285.1. Classification (GTDB taxonomy): domain Bacteria; phylum Bacteroidota; class Bacteroidia; order Bacteroidales; family GWA2-32-17; genus GWA2-32-17. Next base: position 9,080 of record CAILUD010000018.1, read on the forward strand.
GCAAAATTAATTCAGCCAACTTTCATAATGGATTATCCAATTGAAATGTCACCTCTTGCAAAGAAACATAGAACAACCGAAGGTTTGGTAGAACGTTTTGAAGCAATTTGTAATAGCAAAGAAATTTGCAATGCATTCTCAGAATTAAACGATCCCATTGATCAACGTCAGCGCTTTGAAGGACAACTTGAATTAGGCAAACGTGGCGACGACGAAGCAATGGTTTTAGATGAAGATTTCTTAAAAGCTTTAGAATTTGGAATGCCGCCAACAGCTGGTTTAGGAATCGGTATCGATAGACTTTCAATGATTATGACAAATTCTGCATCTATTCAGGATGTTTTGTTTTTCCCGCAAATGCGAGCAGAAAAGAAAGCTGCAAAAGATGATAATGAAAAATATACAGCATTGGGAATTCCTGCAGCATGGGTTGGTGTTATTCAAAAAGCAGGTTATAATACTATAGAACAACTTAAAAACGCTAATCCTAACAAATTACACCAAGAAATGTGTGGATTAAATAAAAAACTTAAACTAGAACTTCCAAATCCAAAGATTGAAGAAGTTAAAGTATGGGTTGAAAATATTAGTTAATTCTATAATACTTTATAATAGTCATTAATAATTTTAAATATAACAATATGTCTATAGAAATTCGTGAAGCAATAACAAAAGACGATTTAAAGAAATTCGTAAAATTTCCTTTCGAATTATATAAAGGCAACAAATACTGGGTTCCATCAATTATAAAAGATGAAGTTAAAAGCTTAATGCCAGAAACTAATCCAGCATTTGAAAATTGTAAAGCTAAATTCTGGCTAGCATATAAAGACAATAAAATTGTTGGGAGAATTGGTGCAATTATTAACCAAACTTTTAACGAAAAAACAGGCGAAAAAAATGGCCGTTACACACGTTTAGAATTTATAAACGATCATGAAGTTGTAAAAGCTTTAACTGAGACATCTGAAAAATGGTTAAAGGAACAAGGAATGACTCAAGTAATGGGTCCTCTTGGATTTAACAACCTTGATCTTCAGGGAATGTTAGTTGAAGGTTTTGAATATATTCCTTCTATTGCATCAGTTTATCATATGCCATATTATTTAGAACACCTTGAAAAACTTGGTTACGAAAAAGAAATCGATTGGGTAGAATTTAGATTAACATTAACAGATACTCCAGTTGACAAAGCTAATCGCGGTGCAGGATTAATCATGAAACGTTTCGGAATAGAGGTAGTTCAATTTAAAACCATGAATGAATTACTCCCACATTCTGATACTATATTCGAAATTCTAAACGATGCTTTCAGCGATTTACCTTTTGTTTCTCCCTTCTCGCCAAAAATGATGGCGTTTTATAAAGAAAAATATATTAAAATTCTAAATCCAGAATTTGTTAAAATGCTTAGATTAAAAGGCGAAATGGTCGGCTTTATTATTGGCTTACCAAGCTTATCCGAAGCTATGCAAAAAGCAAATGGTAAACTTTTTCCATTTGGATTTTTACATATTCTTAAAGCCAGAAAAGGTATTGATGTAATGGATCAATTACTAACTGGTGTTAAGAAAGAAGTTCTGGCTACAGGTGCAGGTGTTATATTAATGGCTGAAATTCAGAAACAAATGCTTAGTAAAGGCATGAAATATATTGAAACAACTGGCATTTTTGAAACAAATATAAATGCAATTTCTAACTGGAAAAATTACGAACATATTCAGCATAAAAGAAAAAGATGTTTTAAAAAGATGCTATAATTCACAAAATTAATATTCCTTATGCAGTCAGGTCTTTCGACCTGACAACTAATAATATTTAATCTAACAAAATGAAATTACTAGTTATTTTTACAATTTTATTTTTTCTTATTTATAATAACTGCAACTCACAGAATACAGAAAATCATTCCAAAGCAGAAGAATTATACAATCAAGGTATACGTGCTTTTAATAAACGAGAATATCTATCTGCAGATTCACTTTTTACAAATTCTATTAAATTTGAAGAATCTCCTGCAAATTACTTTGCTCTTGCTTATGTGAAAATTCGCATGAAAGATAGTTGTGCGTTTTGTGATAATTTAAAACAAGCAGATTTATTTGGCAATGAAGAAGCTCATAATTTGTACAAAGAACAATGTTTTTCTATTGATTCTATTGCATGTTCAGATAGCAATTTATTAAAATACTATAATTACACAAAAATTACAACTTATAAACATCCATTAAAAAAGCATCAGATATTTTATAAAAAAGAAGGAAAAGTATTTAAAGATTATAAACTTTGTTCTGAAAATGACACAATTATTCCTAATCCAACTAAAGATGATATAATAAAATTTCCTTTATCCGAAATGCTAAAACCTACTTTCCCAGGCGGAGAAAGTGCTATGTTGCAATGGGTAGCAAATAGAGTAAATTATCCTGATTATGCAAAAAATAATAATATTCAGGGAAAAGTTTTTATTCAGTTCATTATCAACAAAGAAGGGATAGTTGAAGATGTTACTATATTAAGAGGCGTACATCCAGTTTTGAATGATGAAGCTATAAGAGTTGTTAAAACATTCCCAAAATGGAAACCCGGAGAAGCTTGCGGTAAAAATGTTAAAGTATCTTTTCAAATCCCCATTAATTTCAAACTTTATTAGAATATTTTGAATATATTCAAATATTAATCCTGGCCAACAAGAATAAATTTATTAAAGCAGTTAAAAATTCTAGAATTAAAATAACATATCTTAGATCATCACATTTCCCTTTTCCATTTATTTTTACTTTTCTCTTCTTTTTTGACATATTTCACGATTTAAAATTAAATTTCAAATCGCTGTCACAGCTCAAATTTACAATCAGAAATAGAGTTTCTAAATATTATTAAATTAATTGCCAAAAATTTCTATAATGGTGATAATTTAAGGATTACGTTTTTTATAAACCTATAAACACTCAATTGTTCTTAATTCTTGTTAAGAATATTTTATAGAATTAACTAATTATGTACCTTGCGTCGTGAAAGCATTAGATCAGATAAAGCAAAAAATTGGCCGGACAAAATTAAAAACCAGCCTTAAAACACATGAAAGAAATAAATTCTTTCATAACCTTAACACTGCGCACAATATAGGAATTATTTTTGATGCTACTGATCATTCAAATTATGAATCGGCACGTACTTTTGCAAAATATTTAACAGAGCGCAAAATAAGAATTTACGGGTTAGGTTTTGCAGACAGCAAAGAGGTAATGAATTTTTATTCTTACTATACCGGTTTTAATTTCTTTACTGCTAAAGACACAAATTGGCAAGGCATACCAAGCAATCATAACATAAACGATTTTATAAACGAAAAAATTGATATTTTAATTGATCTACATCAAGGAGAAAATTTTCAACTAGAATATATTAATGCAATGTCGAAAGCTGAATTTAAAATTGGCCCATACACCACTAACCCTAACTACTACGATCTAATGATAGATATCAGCACTAATCCAACTGCTGATTTTCTTTGCGAACAGATTAAACATTATCTTTCAATTATAAATAATTCTTAATTATGAAAAGTTTTATAGGCACAGGCGTTGCACTTGTAACACCTTTTAAATCTGACAAAAGCGTAGATTATATTTCTTTAGAAAAATTAGTTAACCATGTTATTAATGGTGGCGTAGAATATCTTGTTGTTATGGGTACTACTGCCGAAAACCCTACCCTTTCTGCAATTGAAAAAAACTCAATAATAAAATTTATTGTCGAAAAGAATGCTGGCAGAGTTCCTATAGTTCTTGGAGCTGGAGCTGCTGATACCCATGCAGTAATTGATAACATTAACAAAGCTGACTTAACAGGAATTGATGCTATTCTATCAGTAACACCTTATTATAACAAACCAAACCAACAAGGACTTTATGAACATTTCAGCGCAATAGCTAAAAACTGTCCAATACCAATTATCATGTATAATGTACCAGGTCGCACAGGAGTTAACATGACAGCTGCAACAACTTTAAAACTTGCAAATACACATAAAAATATTATTGCAATAAAAGAAGCTTCTGGTAACATTGAGCAAATAATGGAAATTATTGAAAAAAAACCGTCGCATTTCGAAGTTATTTCTGGCGATGACGGAATTACTCTTCCTTTAATTTCTGTTGGTTGTATTGGAGTAATCTCAGTTGTTGCGAACTCAATGATTAAAGATTTTTCTGATATGGTAAGGCTTTCGCTTGCCGGGAAATATAATGAAGCAAAAACTCTTCATTATAAATTATTAGAATTCTCAAGATTAATTTTTGCCGAAGGAAGTCCTGCCGGAGTTAAATATGCACTTACCTTACAAGGTATCATCGAAAATCATTTAAGATTACCTTTAGTTCCCATAAGTAAAGAATTAGAAGAGAAAATTTCAAACTGGATTAAATAATCCCAACCTATACTTTTACTGCTTTATAACATCTAAATTTATTTCATTGTTTGAAATTGATGCCATATATTTGCGGTAATAAAGTATTTATTTACCAAAATTATTAATTCGAACAACTTATATGAAAAAAATTAAATCTAAAATTAAGTTATTGCTTAAAATGAGGGCTGTAATTATTACATTAACCGTTATGGTTGTGTTATTATTTCTATCAGCTTTTGTTAAAGATTTATGGCAATGGGAACCACGAAATGAAGTTTGGGGAAAAAGATGGCCTCTTGAGTATAAATCATTTCTTGAAACAAAAGACACAACATTTAAAAGTTTGCATAATGGAAGTGCAAAAACTGACATGTTAGAAAAAGACCCGAATATGGTAATATTATGGGCTGGATATGCATTTTCAAAAGAATACTGTCAACCACGTGGTCACTTTTACGCTGTTGATGATGTTAGAAATACGCTTCGAACCGGTGCACCAAAAAATGAAACCGAAGGTCCACAGCATGGTTCATGCTGGGTTTGTAAAAGTCCGGATGTACCAAGAGTAATGAACGAAAATGGCATTGATAATTTTTACACAAAGAAATGGAGTGCTTTGGGTGCAGATATTGTAAATCCAATTGGTTGCTCTGATTGCCACGAACCAGTAACAATGAACCTTAGAATTACAAGACATACTTTAATTGAAGCATACCAGAGACAGGGAAAAGACATAACAAAAGCAACAAAAGATGAAATGCGTTCTTTAGTTTGCGCACAATGCCACGTTGAGTATTATTTTAAAGGAGATAATAAACGAGTTACATTTCCTTGGGATAAAGGTATGACTGTTGAAGATATTGAAAAATATTATGATGAAAATAACTTCACAGACTACACACATGCCTTAAGCAAAACTCCCATTATTAAGGCTCAGCACCCCGACTATGAATTATTCACAACAAGTATACATTTTGAACGCGGTGTTACATGTGCAGATTGTCATATGCCGGGTACTATGGCTGAAGGCAAATCAATAACCGATCATCGTATTCAAAGTCCGTTAAATAAAATTGAAAATACTTGTGGTGTTTGCCATGCTGGTCATGAAGCAAAAGAATATGTAAATAATGTTACAGACAGACAAAATAAAATACAGGAAATTAAAATAAAACTTGAAGAGCTTCTTGTAAAAGCTCATATTGAAGCAAAAGTAGCGTGGGAAGCAGGTGCAACAAAAGAAGAAATGGATCCTGCTATTAAACTAATTAGAAAATCGCAATGGAGATGGGATTTTGCAGCAGCAGGAAATGGAAATTCTTTTCACGCACCTTTAGAAACTGCAAGAATAATTTCAAATGGCATTGAAATGGGACAAGAAGCCAGACTTTTAATATCAAAAATATTATGCGCTCACGGTATTATAAAAGTTGAGTATCCTGATATTTCGACAAAAGAAAAGGCCCAGAAATATATTGGTTTAGATATTCCAAAATTAGTTGCAGATAAAAATATTTTTAAAAACACTATCATTCCCGAATGGGATAAAAAAGCAAAAGAAAGAGAAAGAAAATACGACTCTGAAAAGTATTAATTGTTGATTTAAGTTTAGAAAGAGATTGGCTTTAATTAGCCAGTCTCTTTTTGTTATTATTTTAAAAGCTAATCTATTCTAGAATAGTTTCTTCGCGTTGCTTAGAATGACATCCTTATATTTTGTCATTCTGAATGAAGTGTAACGGAATGAAGAATCTATTCTAGAATAGATCCTTCGCTTCGCTCAGGATGTAATCCTACTATATTGCTGAGTATCCGCCGCGGCGGAGAAGCATCTGTTTTGACAATATAGATTCTAGAAAATAAAACTTAAAGTAATTTACTTTATCGCTTCATATATAACATCTAACACTTTGTTACGGACTCCAAGACTATTAATTTTCTTATTCTCGGCATCAGGATAAACTCTGTTTGAAAGAAAAATATAAATCAGATTACTTTCAGGATCTACCCAAAAACATGTACCAGTAAATCCTTGGTGTCCATAGGATTTTAACGAAACGTATTTTGATACAGGCGAGTCTTTCGACTTATCTGGTTCGGGTTTATCAAAACCCAGTCCTCTCCTATTTTTTGGACAGAATTGGCAACTTGTAAAATCTTTTACTGTAGAATGTTCAAAATACTTAACACCTCCATATTCACCTTCCCATAGCAACATCTGGCAAATTTTAGCAACATCATTAGTATTTGAAAACAATCCTGCATGGCCAGCAACACCGCCCATTAAAGCAGCTCCCTGATCGTGAACATAACCCCAAACAGTTTGCTTTCTAAAAACAGTATCTTTTTCGGTAGGAACAATTTGTATTTTAGAAAATCTTTTTAAAGGATTATAACCCATTGTTACAGTACCTAATCTTTTATAAATAATACTATCAGAAATAAAATCCAATGGCTTATGTGTTATAGCCTCAGTAACAGAATGCATTAAATAAAAACCTAAATCAGAATACTTATATTCTTTTGTAGGAAGTAGTTTTGATTTAAAAATTTGTTTGTAAATGGAATCTTTATATGAGTTTATTACATACATGCTATCAGCAACTTGTAACAATTTTTTCTTATCAGGTAAAAAAGAAAAATATGTTTTTCTTTTATCATCATTTACTATCAAGCCGGGATAAAAAGGAATCCACGGAACCAATTCGGCCTGATGAGTAAGTATATCTTTTATTAACAGATTCTCTTTATCTGTTCCCTTTAATTTAGGTAGATATGAACTTAAACTTTTATTGTAATCAAACTTTTTTGCATCAAATAAATTCATTAACACTAATGTTGTGGATAATGTTTTAGTCATAGATGCTAAATCGTATAAATCATTATTATTTACAGGATAAGTATTATCATAAGTATAATATCCATATGATTTATTAAAAATTACTACACCATCTTTTGCTACTAAGACCTGGCAACCAGGAGTGGCATGCCGCTCAATTGCATCATTTACTATTGAGTCAATTGGTAAAAGATTTTCACTTTTTATTCCTACTTCTTCTGGAATAGAATATTTTAAACGAACAGGCTTTCCTGTTTCAATTCCAAAACCATATGAAAAATCTGTCGACACATTAACAGGCAAATGTCCTTTTGCTGAGATACCTCCAAATAATAACTGTGGAGCAACTTCTGCTGGATAACGAGTATCATCGTATCCTATCAGAATAGCTTTTATTTTCCTAATGTTAGAAATTCTTGAAAGGCTATAAGGACTAGCAAAAAGATTTAACACAACATTATTTGAATCGGCTAAATATTTAATAAAATCGAGGCTTTGATCTGTAAAATTAAAAGTACGGAAAGAATACCTGTTAGTCTGTTTTAAAGAAACAATTACAAGATTAAAATTTCTAAGAGTATCTTTTAATTGTTTAAGTTCTACATTAGTTAAATCCTTTTCAATATTAAACTGTGATACGGGTGCATATAAATTTAAACTTTCCTGAAATACTCCTTTCTCTGTCTTCCCAAAGAACACTGAAGCAATTTTTAAAGTATCAAGCCTGTTAAAAGGAATAATATTCTTTTCGTTTCTGACTAATGTTAAGGAATTCTCTGTAAGTTTTCTATTTAAAAGTTCATCTTCGGGAGTAAATAAATCTTTCATCAAATTAGCTGTATCAACATATTGACAATTATCCAATCCTGCCCATTGTTTTACTTGAAGTATTCTTTTTACATGCTCATCTATTTCCTGTTCGCAAATAATATCATCTTCAATTGCTTCTTTTATTAATCTAATTCCCCATGGAACTTCTTCTGGACAAAGTAAAATATCATTTCCTGCAAGTAATGCTTTTAAAGCAGCTTCTCCGGGTTTAAAATACTTGGTAATACCTTTCATATTTAAACCATCTGTAAAAATAAGTCCTTTAAAATGCATGCTATTTCTAAGCAAATCATTTATAACAACAGGCGAAAGACTAGTAGGACTTTTACTATTTGGATTAAGCGCTGGCACTTCAAGATGTGCTACCATCATTCCACCAATACCCTTATTAATAAGTTGCCTAAAAGGAAATAGCTCTAAACTATCTAAACGCTTTCTTGTAAATCCGATATAAGGCAAATCACTATGCGAATCGGTTTTTGTATCTCCATGACCGGGAAAATGCTTACCTACTGCAAGTACATGCATTTCCTGCTGACCACGCATATATTCGAACGACTTTTCGACAACCATTTTTTTATTGTCGCCAAATGACCTCATATTAATAACAGGATTCAAGGGATTATTGTTAACATCGAGCACAGGAGCAAAGTTAATTTGTATTCCCATTCGCTGCATCTGGCGCCCAATGGCTTTTCCCATCTGATAAATTAATTCCTTATCCTGTATTGCTCCAAGCTGCATTTGTAATGGAAACCTCATTGTAGAATCAACACGCATAGATAAACCCCATTCTCCATCAATACTCATTAATAAAGGGACTTCAGTTAGCGACTGCAAATAATTAGACATATTTGCTAATTTCAATGGACTTGATGATTTAAAAAATATTATCCCTCCTACTTTATATTTTGAAACAAGTTCAGCAACTTCTTCATAATGTTTTTGGTTTTTCTCGGGATGTGCAGAAACCATAAATAGCTGACCGATTTTTTCATCCAAACTAAGTGTTTTTAAAACTGAATCTGCCCAAGCTTCAGATTTGGGTGAATATATTGCTAAAGGAACCACCGTTTCATCAATTGGTTCAACAGGCTCATTATTTATCGACCTAAATCCTGAGAATGAACTAAGTATACCCGGAAATAATAATATAAACAGCCAGCGTTTCACAAAAAATGATTTTTAACAAAGATATAGGAATAGAAATGCGATGTATATAACGTAATAATTAGTTTTTAACATACATTAGTTAAAAGGTTTTTTTCTAGTGTTTGCTGTCAGGTCGAAAGACCTTACAGCAAGTTTAATTGATGTCAAGTCTTACGGCCTGACATCAATTAAAAATTATATATTTGTAAAAATAAATTATAATCATAAAAAAATGTTTGGATTACAATCTGCAACCATAAATAGCATTATTCTTCATAAAGTTGGGAATAAAACAGCAAATGAAGGACTTAAAATTTCGAAATCTGAATTAGCATTAAACGATGATTTAAAAGAAATACTTAAAAGATATTTTCTTACAGCTTTTAAATCCGAAGAATTTTTTAACCTTAATCATGAAAGCGAATTAAAACTTAATGAAATTTATTCATTTGCTTCTGACATATTTGATAATCCAGAATGCCTTTACGAACAAAGTAAAAGCATTGCCAAACATTTATATGAACAATCAACTCATCCAAAAGTTAAAGAAGGTGAATTTTATGTAGTTTTTTTTAATAATGCAATTATTGAAGGCGAGCAGATTGATGTAATAGGTTTATTTAAATCTGAAAATAAAGACACCTTCTTAAAAGTATCGCAATTGAAAGACAATTTTGATGTTAATTTTGAAGATGGAATAAATATTAACAAATTAGATAAAGGATGTTTAATTTTTAACAAAGAGAAAGAAAAAGGTTATTTAGTTTCAATTATCGACAATAGCAGTAAAGGCAATGATGCTCAATATTGGAAAGATGATTTTTTAAATGTAAAGCCAAGATCAGATAATTTTTTTAATACAAATAATATTTTAACATTATGTAAGAATTTTGTTATTGATAAATTACCAGAGCAGTTTGAAGTCAGTAAAGCCGATCAAGCCGATTTACTTAACAAATCAGTAAAATACTTTCAGAAAAACGATACTTTCAGCATGAATAATTTTACAGATGAAGTTATTGAAGACCCAAAGGTTATTGCATCTTTTAATAATTATCGTCGAGAATTCTCAGATGATTTTGATATACCGATTGAAGATGAATTTGGAATATCTTCGCAAGCATTAAAAAAACAACAACGTGTATTTAAAAGTGTTATAAAGCTAGATAAAAATTTTCATATTTATATTCACGGTAACAAGGAACTTATTGAAAAAGGATATGATGATGTAACCGGAATGCATTACTATAAAATGTTTTTTAGAGAAGAAAATTAAGGTGGTATTACTTCGCTTCAATAACAAATTCTGTTCTTCTGTTTAAGGCACGACCTTCTGCAGTTTCATTAGTTGCTATTGGCTTAGTTTCTCCGTAACCACGAGCAGAAACTATTCTGCTCTTATCTAATCCCATTAAAACAAGATATTCGCTAACAGCCTTTGCTCGTTTCTCACTTAAAGCTTGATTAGTTTCATCTTTACCGTCATTATCAGTATGTCCGTAAATCGAAATTTTAATTTGAGGATTCTCTTGTAAATATTCCAAAAAATTATCAAGAACAACCAGGGTGGATTTTTCAAAAACAGCTTCAGCAAAAGAAAAATAAATATTATTAAGCTTCACAGTTGCTCCAACTTCTACTGGTTTTACTTCGAAATTTACTTTTACTGCTTCTTCCTTTTTTATCTCTTTAACTTTAATATATTCTGAAGTAAAAGCATATTCTTTCTTTTTAACTGTCATTATTAATTCAGCATCAGGTATATCAACAGAAATTGCAACGGCATATTTTCCTGTCATTTTATCAACCATACCTTCTGTTACTCTATTTGTTTTAACATCTTTAATTTCAACTTTAGCATCCTGTATTGCTTCGCCTTCGCTATTTTTAATTTCTCCTTTTACAATTGCAATTTCTTTTGGTCGGGCTTCTTCGTACAAATCGAAAGAATATATATCCCATCCTTCTGAACCTTGTAATTTGTTAGAAGAAAAATATGCTTTCTTACCAAATGTGCTAACAATAAAACCTAACTCATCACCCTCGGTATTTATAGGATATCCAATATTTTTTGGCTCAGTCCATTTTCCATCTGCTTTCATTTTAGAAAAATAAATATCGTAGCCACCTATTCCATCTAGGCCATCAGATGAAAAATATAATGTCTGACTATCACTATGAATAAATGGCGACTTCTCGTTACCATGAGAATTTATAACATTACCCAAATTAACAGCTGGCTTCCAAATTCCGTCATCACCCAATTTAGCCATCCAAATATCACTTGTTTGCGATGACTGATCATCTAAATCGAAACCCTGGTTACCTGGTCTGATACTAGAAAAATAAAGTGTTTTTCCATCAGAAGAAATAGATGGCTGACTTTCCCATGAACGACGTCCATTTATTGCAGCACCCATATTTTTTAATGCAGTCCATTCGCCATCTTCATAATCAGAAACCCAAATATCACAAAACTGATTATTCTCGCATATTGTTAAATACAAATGATTATTATCTATTGTTACAGAAATAGCCCCTTGACTATTGTTTTTATCATTAAATGGGGTAGACATTGATTTAATGTTTCCAAATATTTCTTCCATAGAAGAAAGCTTACTGGTACGATCAGCCATAGTAAACTCATCTACACGCTGAACATTACCAAGATCACTTTTTTTATTATATCGATGTGTAAAAAAAGCTATATCACCATCAGGACTTATAAGTGGTAAAAACTCATCATCTAGGGTATTTAACCCTTTTACTTTTATAGGATTAAATGGCACAGGCTTAGACATTAATTCATTGTATGTTTTAATACGCTTAATTATAGATTCAGCTTCTGGCTTAAATTGAGATTGTTTACTATTCGCGATAAATTTATCAATATACAATTGTGCGTTTTTAAAATCTTTTGAAATGTAATACCTCTTTCCTACCTCATAACTGGCCCTATAATTATCAATTGAAGGACAATACTCAGCAGCTTTTTTAAAATATTCTATTGATCTGTTTCTGTACTGTAAAGACTGACTAGCGTCATTTGTCCTTTCTGAACGAGAATTATTTATATCTGCTAACATTAAGTAAGCAGCTGCATAACCTTCTTCAATTTTTACAGTTTCAATTAATAATTTATATCCTAAATCGGGATTACCTTTTTTAAAGCTTTCCTGCGCAGACTCAAATGTTTTTCTAGCTTTTTTGTCTACTTCAGGACAACCATCCTCGTCATCCTGAGCAAACAAATTGCCGGTAAATACAAATAAAAATACCGTAACAACAAATAAAATAAAATACTTTAAAAATATTCTATATAAAAACATTATTTCTTTTTTGCTTCTTCTATCAATTTATCACCTTCGGCTTTTGCTTTCGTTTTAACTTTATCTGATTCCTGCTGTGCCTGTTGTAACTTTAAATCAGATTCTGATTTTGCTTTATCCTGAATTGCCTGACCTTTCTTTTCAGCTTCTTCGCGCAATTTCTTTGCAGGTTCTTTTGCCAGTTTTTCGGCAATAGGTCCTTTTGATTTTGCTTCGCTTAACAACTTATCTGCTGCTGCATTTCCTTCGGAACGAACTTTATCGGCAGCAACTTTTGCAGCATCGTTAATTTGTTTTGCACCTGTCTGTGCAGCTTCCATAAGCTTTTGAGTTTGAACATCAGCTTCTTTCATTAATTTATCTGCTTGCTCTTGAGCTTTTCTAATTGCTTCTGCCTTCACTTTATCAACCTCTTCATTAATTTTATCTACAACCTGGTCTTTAACATTTTCAACCGCATCTTTTGCCTGATTCTTTAAATTAAATTTTATTTCGGGTTTTGTAACGGGACCAGTTATTAAACCTTTCACATCAATAAATTCAGGCATTTTAATATTCAATCCCAAACCTCCCGCCTGAGAAGACAAGTTCCCCAACAACTCATTTGCCGTACTACCTAATTCCGATGTAGGTATTTTAAAATTCATAGAATAATCTGCAATTTGATCTAAACCTTGTTTTCCTCCAAATTCCATATCAGTTTTTCCTACCTTAGTAACGAAAGGCTCTATTTCAATATTGCCATCAACGATTTTAAATTTCAAATTGGCATTCTGAAGAGTTAAATTTTTGTATTTATCGGATTTAATTAATTTAGATAGTTTATCAAGTGCTTCAACATTACTCAATGTTAGCGATTTTGTATTTAAACTACCTGCGCCATTAATTGTCTTCATTTCCGGAGCCATTTCATGTGTTAATTTTCCACTAAAACTTAGTCCTAATGAAATTTTACCTGAACATTTTTCGGCAATTGGAGCTATTTTTTTAATTGTTTCGAATGACTCGAATGTCTTTTTTACATCAAATTCTTTTATATCAATTTTCATATCAACATCAGGATTTGGTGTGCCCTTTGTTGAATAATAACCAGATAGTGACATCGACCCATCTAACAACTGCATATTTAAACCGTTTAAGTCAACTTTTCCATCACGAATAATTATAGAACCTTTAGTATTTTTAATTTCAAGTTTATCATATAACATATTACCGATAGAAGAATTTAAAACAAAATCAACATTTTCTGGAACCTCAAAAGCAGTTAAAGATGATGTGTCGGCCGCTACAGGCTCTGTTGTTGCAGCAGTTGTTGTTTCACCGCCCATTAGCTGATTAATGTTAAGATTTTGAGAATTAAAATTAAATACTCCTTTTATTAATTCATCTTTAAAAACATAAGCTAAGAAATTTTCAATTTTACCATCCATAGCAAAATCGCTACTTCCCATTTTCGCATTAAAATTCTTTAAATCGAAATACTTTGGAGTAACTTCCATAGAAGCAGTTTCAATATTTACAGGGGCCGAAAGTGAACTACTAACATAATTTATTCCGGTTAAATCAATTGTTCCCTTTGCTTTAAAATCTTCATATTTTTCCTGCTCAATCATTGACATTCTTCCTGCAAATTCAACATCAGCTTTAATTACACCAGATAACGAAGCATCATCGATTGGCATAAACGATTTTACTTTTGTTAAATCAACAACTCCTTTTATCATTCCATCCATATTTGCATCACTAACAGGTGTTGAAACCATTAAACGCATATCAAAAGGACTACCAGCTAAATCGACATGAAATTTCTTAATATTTATATTTGTATTATCAGGTTGACCGTCTTTATTGTCAACTGCCATGTCTATATTAATATTTTCAACTGACGCAGGAAGTGTTGGATATTTAAAACTACCATTTTCAACTATTAATTTCACTCCAAAACCTGGCATTAATTTATCATTATAAGTTCCCTTTACATTTCCACTAAAGCCCATTTTACCTGAAGTTTTGATATTTGCAAAATCGCTCATATAAACTGCTGGAATTAACGAAAGAAGATTTTTAAAATCTGTTTTTTTAGCTTCAAAACTAAGGTCTAACAATATATCATCAGTTGGCATTGCAACCGAACCATTGAATGCAAGTTCTATTTCGTTTAATTTTGCGGTATTATCCTTAAAAGTATATTTTGAATTAGCAAGATCTGCATCTATATTTGAGTTTAATTCAACTTTTGCTTTATTAATAAATTTCATTCCTTCATAAGCAAAAACTAGCGAATCAAGCGATGCTTTTGTTTCTAAAGTTGAAAATGCATCTGTTAAATCACCTTTGAGTAAAAAACTAAAATTCTCGAAACTTGTAAAAACACCTAATTCATTATCATCATAAACAATTTTACCATTTATAATTTCAAATTTATTTAAAGCTAATTTAAAACTAGAAGAAGTGGTATCAGTTAAAGAAGTAGTATCTGTTGAAGCTTTCATTATATCCCAGTTTGCTTTTCCACCTTTTAAAACTTTTACATGAATATCAGGATTAGTAAGTTCAATTCCTTTTATTTTAATCTGGTCACCAAAAACAGAAAAAACATCTAATTCTGTTGAAAGATTATTAAACTTCACTAGAGTATCTTTTTCAAAATCATCAACCCCAATAACAATCAGGTTATTTAAACTGAGTGTTAAGTATGGAAAACTATGAAAAATCCCCAAATCTATTTCACCAAAATCGACTTTTGCATTAAGGCTATTATTAATCTCTTTTTTAGCCATTTCTATTATTTTATCTTTAAAAATAATAGGTAAAGCAATTAGTAATGCAAGTAGAATAAGAAAAGTTATTCCGGTTATTTTTAAAAATTTTTTAAGAATTTTCATAGGATAGTCATTTAGGTTTTGACTGTAAAAATAATATTTAATTGTTTCAAAAAACGAGATATTTGAAATCAATTTTTAATGAATTATAAATAATTCATATTCTAATACCAACAACAACTATATCATCAGTCTGCTCGCTATCTTGTTTCCAATTATTAAATGCATATTCAAGAAAAGCTTCCTGTTCAGAAATATCCATTGTTTCCATTGTTAACAATAATTCCTTGAAACGTCTTTTATTTAGCTTTTTATTTCTCTCTCCACCAAATTGATCAATATAACCATCAGAATATAAATAAAAGGTATCGTTAGCTTTTAAGACTATTTCGGTTTGCTCGAAAAGCTTTTCTGTTCCACCGTAAAAACCAATAGGGTTTCTGTTCCCTTTAAATTCAAAAATCTCACTATTTCTAACAAGAATCATTGGTCTGAAAGCTCCTGCAAAAACAGCCTTAGTTTTATCTTTATAGAATTTACAAAGCGAAATATCCATACCATCGGAAGCCAGATAATCTTTACCTGAATTTAATTCTTTGTGTAATTCAATATCTAATTCATAAAGAATTTGTGCTGGCTCGCAAAAATTACAACCATCAATAACATTCTTTAATAGCGAATTTGCAAGAACTGACAGTAATGCCCCAGGCACACCATGCCCGGTACAATCAACTGCAGCAACATAGAAAGCATCGCTTTTTTCATAAAACCAGTAAAAATCACCACTCACAATGTCTTTTGGCTTATATAAAACAAAACCACCATTAAAAAGCTGTTCAATCTTTAGCTTTGGAGGCAAAATAGATTGCTGAATTCTTTGAGCATAATTAATGCTTTCAAGCATTTCGGCATTATGTTGTACTAAAACTGCATTAGCTTTTAACAATTTTTGTTCTGCAGTTTTACGCTCTGTTATATCATATCCTATTGCAACCATAGTATTTTCGGGACCTATAGTTGTGTTCCAAAGTATCCATTTATTTTTTCCGGAAGAGGTTTTTAGTAAACGTTCATATGGTTGTGGAAAAAAACCTTTTTGACATTCGGAAAACATTCTTCTTGAAATATTTTTTACAATAGCTATTTCCTCTTTACTATTGCGGGTAAGATCCCACCAGGCATCACCCAGCAATAATTTTGAATCATACCCCAGAACTTTTAATGATGATGAACTTACATAATCAACACTGCCTTGTTCGTTAACAACAATCACAAGCGTATTTAATTTTTCCAATATTAATTCAGATAATTCTTCCATAAAAAAATTGATTAAAAAATAAGTGAAAACCTGTGAGGTTTCAGTTAGAAAAAACTAATTACCTCTTTGGATTACCAATTATAATGCGAATGTTTTCGCAATTTATGGTGAATAGGAAAAATACGCCATCCCTTGCAGTTCGATTGAATGCAAAGGGATAAACGGGTTTTATTGATTAATGACAGTATCATTGTGACTGCAAAGATATATATAATATTTCTAATTTAACTAATAATATTTTTTAACCTATAAATTTCTATGCTCCATTATTAACTCGTACTTTTGCACTTCACGAAAGATTAAAAAGGAATAATGAATTTATCAATTATTGGTGCAGGAAATATTGGAGTTTCAATTGCAAAAGGGCTATTGGACACAAAAACAATTAACAAAATAACTGTAAGCAGAAGAGATATAAATAGAATAAGTTATTTAAAAGATCTCGGAATAAAAATTACTGACAATAATTTAGATTGCATAAAAGATTCTGATATAATAATTTTAGCTATTAAACCACAACAGTGCGAAAATGTATTAACAGAAATTAAACCTTTCCTTAAAAATCAAATTATCATTTCTGTTGTTACAGGAAAAGAGATTTTAGATATTGAAAATATAATAGGTAACAGTTGCAGTATTTTCAGGGCCATTCCGAATACTGCAATTTCAGAAAAGAAATCAATGACATGTATTTCTTGTAAAAAATCAGAATTATCAAACTTAAAAAAAGTCGAAGAACTATTCGCAAATCTTGGCGAGACCTTATTTGTTGAAGAAAAACTTTTAGATGCATGTACCGTTATGGCTGCATGCGGAATTGCTTTTGCTTTACGTTATATTAGAGCTGCTACACAAGCTGGAATTCAAATAGGTTTAGATTCTGAAACAGCTCTTAAAATAGTTACACAAACTGTGATTGGGGCATCAACTCTTATTCAAAATAACAAATCACACCCAGAACAGGAAATAGATAAAGTTACAACTCCCCAAGGTTGTACTATTGTTGGGTTAAATCAAATGGAGCATGAAGGTTTAAGTTCATCATTAATAAAAGGGATACAATGTTCTTTTGAAGCAATAGAAAAGATAAAAAGTCAAAGCTAGATTTTACTTGCTTCAACAGCCTGCACTTCGATTACTTTTCCTTCTTCGTCTTCATCTTCAGCATCAAGATCTATTGCGTCTTTAAGCATATTTTTTGTATTAACACGCTTTTCGAGAGTTAGAAGTATTGATGGTAACAAAAGTAAATTAGTAACAAGAGCACTTAAAAGAGTTATTGAGATTAATGTTCCCATTGCCACAGTACCACCAAAACTTGAAACAATAAAAATTGCAAATCCAAAGAACAAAATAATGTTGGTATATATCATACTTAAACCAACTTCTTTCACAGTGTTATGAATAGAATTCGACCCAGAGCCTTTTTTTAACTGCTGCCTGTATTCTGTTAATATATAAATAGTACCATCAGAAGCTAAGCCAAATGCAATACTAAAAATAAGAATAGTAGAAGGTTTAAAAGGTATATTAAAATAGCCCATTATACCTGCTGTAACAACTAGCGGAATTAAACATGGAATTTTAGAAAGCACTATAATTAATACTGATCGGAATAACACCATCCCTATTAATAATATTAACCCAATTGCAATTAACAGGCTTATAAAAAGATGTCGGAATAAATAATCATTTCCTTTTAAAAACACTGCACTCTGCCCGGTAAAGCTTACGTTATATTCTTTAGGATCAAAAATACTGTCAACCTTTGGCCTTAAGTCATTCATTATTTCTTTTATACGAACAGAGCCTACATCAGCCATTTGAAAACTAACTCTGGTATAGCGTTTAGTACTATCTAAAAAAGCCTTAAATTTACTATCATTACCAGAAACCGTAGAAATATATTTTTTCATTTTATTCAGTTCCAAAGGTGGAGGCAACTGATAAAATTTAGGTTTACCATCATTGTATGCCTGATAAGCAAATCTTAAGGCTTCAACAACAGACAATGGCTTCGAAAATTCAGGGTGTTCATTTACAACCTTCTGAAGTTTCTTAATTTTATAAAGTGTTTTAGCATCATCAGCAAAAACTCCCTTATCTTTCTTAGTATCTATTAGTATTTCAAAAGGTAAAACGCCATTAAAATTCTTTTCAAAAAAACGAAGATCTGTATAAATTGGATCTTTCTTTGGAAGATCGTCAACAACATACCCAATCTTTTTAATATTAAACATTCCCAAACCACCAATAACAGTAATTACTGCAATAACAATATAGATTACTGTTCTTCTGTTATGCACCAAAAAATTAACTTTATCAATTATATAATTAATCCTTTTACCAGATAAATGATTCTTCTTTTCGAGATTTGGGGCTGGAAGAAAGCTTAGAATTATTGTCAAAAATGCTAAAGCAACAAAATACGATGCAATAACATTTATTGCGGCTACTACTCCAAATTCAACAAGTAATGAGCTATTTGTAAAATAAAAAACGCCAAAACCAACAGCAGTAGTAATATTTGCTAAAAAATTGGATAAACCAACTTTTCTAACCATCATGCTTAATGCACGCATTTTATTACCATGCCTGCGAAGTTCGTCCTGATATTTATTTGTAAAAAAGATACAATTTGGAAGACTAATTACAGTGATCAATGGAGGAATCATTGATGACAAAATTGTAATTTGAAAACCAAACAGGTGTATTGTACCAATTGACCAAATAAGACCTATAGCAACAACAATTAAAGAATATCCAACTACTCTGAATGAGCGGAAAAACAAATACAGAATTAATGCAGTAACTAAAATTGCAAGAATAAGAAATAATTCCATTTCGTTTGAAACGGTTTTCATAAATCTGGTACGTATATATGGCAAACCAGAATAATGAAGTTCAACTTTATGTTTTGCTGAAAATTTATCAGCACTTATTCTAATATTCTCAACTATATCAAGACGATCTTTTGAGTTTAATTTTTTATCGTCAAATGTAATTGCAATTAAAGTTGTATTAGTCTCTTTATTAATAACCAAACCCTCATAAAAAGGCAATGAAAGAATAATTTTCTTTAAACTATCTAATTCAACTTGAGTTCTTGGCTTATTATTAATTAACTGATTAAAATCAAATTTACTTAAACTATCATTCCTTATTATATTGTAAAGGCTGGTAATAGAAAGAACTTCTTTTATACCATTAATATTTTTAATCTCTTTTCCTAAATCGTATAAATCATTGAACTTTGATAATTCGAAAATATTTGAATCCTGTAAACCAATAACCATTACATTTCCATCTTCCCCGAACATTTTCTTGAAAGAATTGTAATCAACCATTGCCTCATCATCACCCGGAAGAGGCTTAACAAAGGTATATGAAAGTTCTATTTTACTAGCCTGCCAAGCCATAAACACAGTAATAGCAAGCAAAATCAGAAGAATTGCAATTCTGTTACGAATAATTAAACTTGCTATAGCACCCCACATTTTTTCTGAAGGTTATAAGGGCTGCAAAGTTAAAATATTTTTATTGCCATATATAATCTACAAAAAGTTTTTTAACTCTAAATATCAAGCAGTTGAATTTTAGATTCTGATTATCTGCTAATTAATGACAAATATGAATACATTTAAATTTTGAAATTAAAGATTTTATTATAAATTTGTATCATTAACCCACTCATATATAGTCAATATTATTAATCCAAACTGCTAATAATATAGAATAAATGAAAAGCATACACGAGGAGCTCAAAGAAAAGGAATACCTATTAAATGAATCTCAAAAAATCGCAAAACTTGGGAGTTATACTTTAGATATTACAACAGGAATTTGGAAAAGTTCTGAGATTCTTGATGAAATATTTGGTATAGATAAAAACTACCCTAGATCAATTGAAAGTTGGACAAATATAGTTCATCCAGATCATA
Organism: uncultured Bacteroidota bacterium; assembly: GCA_903837285.1. Lineage (GTDB taxonomy): Bacteria > Bacteroidota > Bacteroidia > Bacteroidales > GWA2-32-17 > GWA2-32-17. Next base: position 29,726 of record CAILUD010000018.1, read on the forward strand.
GAGAAATGATGAATTTATATTTTGCAGAAGAAGTAATTAGAAAAAAACTTCCTTTTAATAAAGAATATAAAATAATAAAAAAAGAAATCGGTAGCACATTGTGGGTTCATGGAATGGGAAAACTAGAATTGAACCCAGATGGCATTCCTATTAAGATGATTGGAACCATAATGGATATTACTGAACGTAAACATAAAGAAGAAATAATAACATTAAGCGAATCAAAATTTAGAAAAACTTTTGATCAGTCACCTGTCGGAACTGCAATGGTTGGATTAGATAAGAAATTTATTCATTGCAATATGGCATTCTGTAATTTTACAGGTTATGAAGAACATGAATTAACAGAAAAGACCATTTCAGATATCACATTCCATGAAGATATTGAAATTGGGATGAAAGAAATGAAACTTATTATTGAAGGAAAAATAGATTCAGTAACATTACAAAAAAGATATATTCGTAAAGAAGGCAAAATAGTCTGGGGCGAAATTTCAATTAGTCTGATTTATGATATAAATAAAAAGCCACTATATTTTCTACCTATTATAATTGATATCAACGATAGGAAAATAGCAGAAAATATAATAAAACAAAAGACCGAAGAAATTGAAAACCAAAACGAAGAATACAAACAATTAATTAACGAGCTGCAAACTGCAAAAGAAAAGATTGAAATTAGTGAAGAAAAATTCAGAAACCTTGTTGAAACTTCAAGCGATATAATTTGGGAAACAAGCGCAGAAGGTTTATATACATATATTAGTCCTCAAGTTGAAAACATTCTTGGATATAAACAAACTGAATTAATTGGGAAGTCGCCATTTGATTTTATGCCAAAAAATGAAACTAGCAACATTATACACACTTCAGATGAAATTGTAAAATCGCAACTACCTTTTAACGGTTTTGAAACTCCTGCATTACATAAAGACGGCTCATATATAATATTCGAAACTAATGGTGTCCCAGTATTTGATAATAAACAGATATTTAAAGGCTACAGAGGAATTAATCGTAATATAACAAAACGTAAACAAGCAGAATTATTGTTAGTTCAGAAAAATGAAGAAATAGAATCTCAGAACGAAGAATACAAACAACTAAATGAAGAATTAAATATTGCTAAAGAAAAAGCCGAAGAAAGTGATCGATTAAAATCGGCTTTTTTAGCAAATATGAGTCACGAAATTAGAACCCCCATGAATGGCATCATCGGATTTTCACAATTGCTTCTTAAAAAAGATTTATCCGAAGAAAAGAGAAAATTATTTATTGAAATAATAAATACAAACGGTTATCAATTATTAGGTATTATAAATGACATTATTGATATTTCTAAAATAGAATTAGGTTTGGTAACACCATACTTAAACAAAGTCCATTTAGACTCCTTACTTGCTGATATTAATTCAATAACCGAACCATCTGCAAATATTAAAAGCATTAAATTAGTTTTTAACAATAATAATGATGAATTAAAAACTGAGATAATTACCGATGACATAAAACTTCGTCAAATTTTAACAAATCTAATAACAAATGCAATAAAATTCACAAAAACAGGTACCATAGAATATGGTTATAAAATAAAATCTGACGAAATTGAATTTTACGTTAAAGACAACGGTTGTGGTATTCCTGCCGATAAATCACATCTTATTTATGAACGATTTAACCAATTAGATAACCAACCAAGCGACAGCAGAATAGGAACAGGCTTGGGTTTAGCAATAACTAAAGCATTTGTAGAGCTTCTTGGAGGTAAAATATGGTTTGATTCAGAAATTAACAAAGGCACAACATTTTATTTTACAATTGCATATAAACCAACAATTATTTATACAGATTTAAATAATACAACAATTGAAAAATCGTATAATTGGAAAAACAAAACCTTTTTGATAGTCGAAGACGACTTATCTAATATCCAATTAATACGAGAAGTATTATACTCAACAAATGTAAATATTATTTATGCAAGTAATGGACAAATTGCCCTAGATTTATACAACTCTAACCCAACAATTGATTTAATTCTGATGGATATTAAATTACCGTTTATAAATGGCTTAGAAGCAACTAAAGAAATAAGAAAAACAAATAGCACAATTCCAATTATTGCAATAACAGCATATGCCTTTTCAGAAGATAAAGAAAAAGCAATAAATGCTGGTTGTTCTGATTATCTTGCTAAACCTATAAAATCTATAGAACTTAAAAATTTAATTAGTAAGTTTATTGACTAATAAGTTTTGGTATTAATCTTTTGAATTCTTTAAAAATTTTATTCTATTTTTGAGAAATTTTTACAATGAAAACACATAACAAATTGCTTTTCAAAATAATATTATGCATTTCATTTGTACTGATTTTTAATTCGTGCCAGGTCAGTCGTTTTATATTTTACAATTTTGCAGATATTAAAGACTATAAAATTTTCCCTTCACGAACTTTAAAAAATGATTCAGTTATTTTTTACTTTTCAAAATCAATAACCGAGAAAATTCCTGAATATATAACAACATCTAACGATAAAAATATTTCCTTCGACAATTATTTAGAATTTAACAAAACAGTTGCTTTTATTATTATACAAAACGATACAATTAAATACGAAAAGTATTTTAATGGTTATGATAAGGCCTCAGTTACAACTTCGTTTTCTGTTGCAAAATCTGCAACTTCAATATTAATAGGATGTGCAATAGAAGATGGCTATATTAAATCGGTAAACGAACCAATTATTAATTACATTCCCGAGTTAAAAAATAAAAATCTGGATAATGTTACAATACTTCATTTATTACAAATGACATCTGGAATAAAATTTAATGAAAGTTATTTTAATCCTATTGGCGACGCTGCAATTTTCTATTACGGAAGAAATTTAAGAAAGGCAATCAGTAAAATGAAATACAAATCTGAGCCCGGACTAAAGTTTGAATACTCAAGCGGTAATGCTCAATTACTTGGATTAGTATTAGAAAGAGCAATAAAAACAAAAACCGTAACACAATACTTTCAGGAAAAAATATGGAAACCAATTGGAATGGAATACGAAGGTAGTTGGAGTATCGACAAAAAGAAAAACGGATTAGAAAAAACATTTTGTTGTATAAATGCAAGAGCTAATGATTTTGCAAAAATTGGTCGCCTATATTTAAATAAAGGCAACTGGAATGGGAAACAAATTGTACCCGAAAGCTGGGTAACTGAATCTACAAAAATAGATACAACCAATGGCAGTAAATGGTATTACCAATACCAATGGTGGATTACAAATAAAAAAGGAAGTTATATGGCAAATGGGTTTTTAGGTCAATATATTTTTATTTGCCCAGCAAAAAATTTAATAATTGTTAGGTTTGGTAAAAAAGATGGCAAAATTGAATGGTGGCAGTTTTTTAATTCAATTGCCGAAAAGTATTAACATTTATTATTTCAATTCCAATCACTATAGTCAATTAGACATTTTAAACACTTTAGACACTTTCAACCTATTATCTATTTAGAATCTTTCCGTATAATATTTATTTATAAACACTGTCATTAAACATATTTGCCTTTTCAAGCGAAATATTAATTTTGAGGAAAATTAAATCATAATATTCAATAAGAATAAGAATATGGCAAAAGTGAAAGGAGCAATTGTAGTTGACATAGAAAAATGCAAAGGCTGTAGCGTTTGTATTCCTGCATGTCCACAGGAAGTTATACTACTTGCAAAAGAAGTAAATGGCAAAGGATATCAATATGCTTATATGGAAAAACCAGATGCTTGCACTGGTTGTGTAAATTGCGCAATTGTATGTCCAGATGGGGTAATAACAGTTTACCGCACAAAAGTAGAAGCATAAAAATTAATCGAAAAAAAAGAAAGCAATGGGCGAATTAAAATTAATGAAAGGCAACGAGGCTGTAGCCGAAGCTGCTATAAGAGCTGGTGCCGATGGTTATTTCGGTTATCCTATAACTCCGCAATCGGAAATTATGGAATATTTAATGACCGAGAAACCATACGAAACCACAGGCATGGTTGTATTACAAGCAGAAAGTGAAGTAGCTGCAATTAATATGGTTTATGGTGGAGCAGCATGCGGAAGAATGGTAATGACTTCTTCTTCAAGTCCTGGTATAAGTTTAAAAATGGAAGGTATTTCATATCTTGCAGGTGCTGAATTACCTGCTGTAATTGTAAATGTAGTTAGAGGTGGTCCCGGATTAGGAACTATTCAACCTTCACAATCTGATTATTTTCAAGCTACAAAAGGTGGCGGACATGGCGACTATAGAATGTATGTATTAGCGCCTGCTTCAGTTCAGGAAATGAGCGATTTCGTAAAAATCGGATTTGAGATGGCCTTTAAATATCTTAACCCTGTTATGATTTTAAGTGATGGAGCTATAGGGCAAATGATGGAAAAAGTAGTTCTTTTTGATCCTATTCCTCGTCGAACACCAGAAGAAATTGAAAAACAATGTCCATGGGCAACAACAGGCAAAAATGCAAATCGTAAACATAATGTTATTACATCTTTACTTCTTGATTCTCACGAACAAGAACAACATGTATTCAAACTCAGAGATAAATATGAGAGAATGCAAAAGGAAGATGTAAAATTCGAAAAAATACAATGCGATGATGCAGAATTTTTATTTGTAGCATATGGCTCAAGTGCTCGTATATGTCAAAAAGCAGTTGATATAGCTCGTGCTCAAGGTATAAAAGTTGGGCTATTCCGTCCAATTACACTTTTCCCTTTCCCATCTGAAGAATTACTTAAATTAAGTTCACAGATTAAAGGAATATTATCAGTTGAAATGAGCCTTGGTCAAATGATTGAAGACATAAAACTTGCTGTTGAATGTAAAATTCCAGTAAATCATTTTGGAAGAACAGGTGGAGTAATTCACTCGCCAGGTGAAGTTTTTGAAGCATTAAAATCTACTTATTTAGGAGGATAAAAATATGGATATTAAAGACATCATAAAACCAGAAAACATCGTTTACCAAAAAACGAAACTTTTTACAGAAAAACCTCTTTCATACTGCCCAGGTTGCGGACATGGAACTGCGCATCGTATGTTACTTGAAGTTTTAGAAGAAATGAATATCCAAGATAAAACTGTTGGTATTGCTCCAGTTGGTTGTTCGGTTCTTGCATACGAATTTTTAGATATAGATATGCAGCAAGCTGCTCACGGTCGTGCACCTGCAGTTGCAACTGCTGTAAAAAGATTAATGCCCGATAAATTTGTATTTACCTATCAAGGTGATGGTGATTTAGCTGCTATTGGAACTGCTGAAACTATTCATGCATGTAACCGTGGCGAAAATTTCACAATGATTTTCATTAATAATGGTATCTATGGAATGACAGGTGGACAAATGGCTCCAACTACTCTTCCTGGAATGAGAGCTTCTACTTGTCCATTTGGTCGCGATACTGAAATCATGGGGAATCCATTAAAAATAACCGAACTTTTAGCACAATTACCAGGCGTATATTATGTTACTCGCCAGGCTGTTCATACACCAAATGCTGTTCGTAAAACTAAAAAAGCTTTAAGAATTGCTTTTGAAAATCAGAAACTAAAAAAAGGAATTTCATTTGTCGAAATAGTTTCAAATTGCAATTCCGGATGGAAAATGACTCCAAACCAATCAAATAAATGGATGGAAGATAATATGTTCCCATTTTACCCACTAGGCGATATTAAAGTTCCTCAATTAGAAAAAGTTTAATAACATTAAACAAAAAGAATTATGACAGAAGAAATAATTATAGCCGGATTTGGAGGCCAAGGAGTGCTTTCAATGGGAAAAATTCTTGCTTATTCAGGAATTATGCAAAATCAAGAAGTTAGCTGGATGCCATCATACGGACCAGAAATGCGCGGAGGTACAGCTAACGTTACCGTTATTCTAAGTGATGAAATGATAAGTTCACCAATTGTTAATGAGTTTGATACAGCTATCATTCTTAATCAACAATCAATGGATAAATTTGAAAAAACAGTAAAACCTGGTGGCATTTTAGTATATGACCCAAATGGAATTACACGTCATCCAACAAGAAAAGATATTACTATTTATTCTATTGACGCTACAGATGAAGCAAACAGAATGGGTAATGTTAAGATATTTAACATGATTGTACTTGGAGGTTATTTAAAAATTAAACCTGTGATTTTAATTGAAAACATTATTAAAGGGTTAGAAAAATCACTTCCCAAAAGACACCACGGATTAATTCCAGAAAATAAAAACGGAGTTATGCGAGGCATGGAAATAGTAAAACAAAACTAAATTAAAGCTGCTTCGGCAGCTTTTTTTATTAGATACTGTTTTTAATTTTAATTCCTGTTAACAAGTTAATAAATACATTTACCAAAAATCAATTTATTTGCCCTACTTAGCGAAGCGATTTCACCGAAGGTAACCCTAAATGGAGCCTGCCTACCGGTAGGTAGATAAATTGATTTTCACCACACCATTTTCCGAATGGATGCCTATGGTAAGGACGGGGTAAATGTTGAAAATCATAAACCTATAAAAATTTAAAAAAAATCAAAACAGTTTCTTAATAATATTTAAAACATTTCTATTAGTCGCTTTTAATTTTCAAATTTGTAAAATGAATTATAACGAAATACTTTTCTTTTCTGGTTTTCTACTTTTTATTTTTTTAATTCTATATATAGATTTAGGATTAATTGGAAGAAAAAGTCATACCGTTTCTTTAAAAGAGGCTTCTTTATGGAGCTTTGTATGGATTAGCCTTTCGGTTCTTTTCTGGATTGCACTTAGGTATTATGGACATTTAATTCATGGCATTGAGAACATAGAAGATATTCAACAGAAAGTAATACAAAACGCACATCCTATTACTTTAATTCCCGGAAACTTTGCAGAAAGTTTAAATATCTATAATAATAATCTATCACTAGAATACATAACTGGTTATTTAATTGAATATGCTCTTTCAATAGACAATGTATTTGTTATGGTTATGATTTTTTATTCTTTCAGCGTAAAAGAAAAACTATATAAACGCGTACTTTTCTGGGGCATTCTTGGGGCTATTGTTATGCGTTTCTTATTTATATTCCTTAGTGCAGCGTTAATACAAAGATTTAGCTGGACACTTTATATTTTTGGTGGCTTGTTATTATTCACCGCAATTAAAATGTTTCTAAATCGAAATAAAGAAGAAAAAATTGATACCGAGAAACATCCGGTTGTAAGATTTGCTTCAAAATATTTTAATGTTTTTCCTAGATATGTAGGTCAAAATTTCTTTATTAGAAGAAAAAAAGTTTTACAAATGACACCATTATTTTTGGTTCTTTTAGTAATTGAGTTTTCTGATGTGATTTTTGCTGTAGATTCTGTTCCTGCAATTTTTTCTATAACAAAAGACCCATATATTGTTTTCTTTTCAAATATTTTTGCAATACTTGGTTTAAGATCCTTATTCTTTCTGGTAGTTCATGTTATAAATCTTTTCCACTATCTAAAAACCGGACTATCGTTTTTACTTGCTTTTATTGGTGCAAAAATGTTTCTTCATTCGTGGCTTAAAGAAATTGGATTCACCACAGAACATTCACTTTATGTAGTGCTTGGAATTTTAGTAATAAGTATTTTAGCATCAGTAATTTTTCCTCCAAAAAAATCTGAAGAAATTAATTTGGGATAAGGTATTAAAAGTTTCAACTTTGTAATATTTAATTTTTGTGTAATTTAGTGCCTTAGTGTTTTTATTGCTATTAAATGAACTATATAATTTACATCATTTTCCGATTCTTTGTTTTGGTATTTGCCATTACACCTTTTCCGTTAATTTATTTATTTTCTTCTTTCCTTGCTTTTATAATTGGTAGAGTATTTAAATATAGACACAAAGTTATTTACGAAAACCTGACTAATTCTTTTCCTTATAAAAATGAATCAGAGAAAAAGAAAATTATTAGAAAAACATATCTTAATATTTCCGATTTAGTTGTTGAGTCGATAAAATGTTTTACAATGTCTAAACAACAAATTCAAAAACGTGTAATTGTTTTGAATCCAATTTTTTTAGACGAATTATATAAAATTAATAGAGGAGTAATAGGTGCTACCGGTCATTATGCAAACTGGGAATGGGCAGCATTAGCATCAAACTTATATTTAAAACATAGCCCTGTTGGATTTTACAAACCATTATCGAATAAATTTATAGATCAATATATTAAAAGAAACCGTGGCAGAAATGGAATGCACCTTTGCTCTATATATGTAACTGCAATTTCTTTTGAAAGCTATAGAAACAAACCAGCGTTTTTTGCAATGGTTGGCGATCAAAGTCCTTCAAATGCAAACAAAGCATACTGGCTAGATTTTTTAAACCAAAAAACAGCCTGTTTGCATGGACCAGAAAAATATGCAAAACATTATAATCTGCCTATTGTTTTTTTAGATATACAGCGTGTAAAACGAGGATATTATACAGTTGACATCTCAAAAATTTCTGATGAACCACTTGAAGAAAAAGATGGAGAAATAACAAGAATATACATGCAAAAACTTGAAGCTGTAATTCGAAAAAAACCTGAAGACTGGCTTTGGTCGCATCGTAGATGGAAAATTAAACCTAAGAACTAATTACGGATAAACAATTACGGATGAATAATTAAAAAATCAATTATTCTCGTCATATTATTCGTAATCGGTAATTATATTATTCGTAATTTTAAATTTATAATTCGTAATCATATCATCCGTAATCGATATATGTCAAACAAGCCACTAGCCGAGCGAATGCGACCAATTAACTTTGACTCATACATTGGTCAGAAACATTTAATTGGAGAAAATGCTGTATTACGAAAAATGGTAGAAGGAGGAAATTTACATTCTATGATTTTGTGGGGTCCTCCGGGTGTTGGCAAAACTACATTGGCAAATATTATTGCAGGTATATTAAATCGTCCATTTTTTAGTTTAAGTGCAGTAAATTCGGGTGTAAAAGATGTACGTGAAGTAATTGAAAAAGCCAAATCGAAACATTTTTTCGATAGCCCCGCTCCTATCCTTTTCATTGATGAAATTCACAGGTTTAGTAAATCGCAACAAGACTCATTACTGGGTGCAGTTGAAAAAGGAACAGTAGTTTTAATAGGTGCAACTACAGAAAATCCATCTTTTGAAGTAATTACTCCTTTGCTTTCACGCTGTCAGGTTTATATTTTAAAGTCTTTGGAAGAATCAGATTTATTAGACTTAGCGAAAAGAGCAATTGAAAATGACACATTTCTAAAAAAACAAAAGATAAAATTAGAAGAAACTGAAGCATTGCTAAGATTTTCGGGTGGTGATGCCAGAAAATTATTAAATATTATTGATTTAGTTTCAAATTCATTTGAAAAAGATGTTGTTATAATAAATAACAAGAATGTTGTTGATGTACTTCAGCAGAATATTGCAATTTACGATAAAGGCGGCGAACAACATTACGATATAATTTCTGCATTTATTAAATCAATTCGTGGCAGTGATCCCAATGCTGCAGTTTATTATCTTGCTCGAATGCTTGCAGGTGGTGAGGACATTAAATTTATTGCCCGCAGAATGGTTATACTTGCTTCTGAAGATATAGGCATTGCAAATCCTAATGCACTTTTGTTAGCAACAAGTTGCTTTGAAGCTGTAAGCATGATTGGAATGCCCGAATCAAGAATTATTCTTTCACAAATAGCTGTTTATTTGGCAACTTCACCAAAAAGCAATTCAACTTATTCTGCCATCGACGCTGCCTTAACATTAGTAGAACAAACCGGCGATTTGCCCGTTCCACTTCATTTACGAAATGCACCAACCAAGCTTATGAAAAAAATTGGTTACGGTAAAGAATATAAATACGCTCACAGCTTCGAAAACAATTTTATAGACTTAGAATTTCTTCCCGATAAAATTTCTGGAACCTGCTTATACACGCCA
>CAILUD010000019.1 GCA_903837285.1 uncultured Bacteroidota bacterium
CATTTATATATTTATTAAATATAACTTATAATGAAGATATTACTATTTATTCTAGGAACAATTTTAATGTTAAATTGTGTTGCTCAATCACCAAATTGGGTTTGGGCAAAAAGTGCTGGTGGCTCAAGTAATGATGAAGCTTCATCTGCTGTTGTTGATGCTTCTGGAAATACATATGTTACCGGATACTTTGCCAGTCCAACAATTACTTTTGGAACAACCACTTTAACAAATTATTCTGGACATAATAATTTTTTTCTTACTAAATACTCTCCAACCGGAAACGTGCTTTGGGTAAAATCTGCAATTGGAATTGGAGATGATAAAGGTACAGCTATTGCAATTGATTCATCAGGAGGAATATATGTTGCTGGAAATTATACTGGACAATATATCATTTTTGGAGAAAATGCTACAGATACCCTTATTAGTTCAGATTCTCTCAATTATGTCGGTGACATTTTTCTAACAAAATTTGACTCAAATGGAAATATTATTTGGGCAAAAAGTGCAGGAGGAAATGATTTTGATAACCCTAATTCAATTTCAACTGATACATTTGGTAATATCTTCGTTACTGGTAATTTTTTAAGTAACTCTTTATCTTTTGACTCTTATACATTAATAAGTAATGGACCAAGTAATATTTTTATTGCAAAATATGATTCAACAGGAAATGTATTATGGGCAAAATCTGCAGGTGGAATGGATAGCGATAAAGCAAATTCAGTAGCAACTGATGCAAATGGGAATGCTTATATAGCTGGAACTTTCCAAGATAACTCAATAACATTTGGCACATTTACATTGAGCAACACTGGCAATATGGATGCTTTTATTGTTAAATATGACACAAATGGGAATGTTTTATGGGCAAAAAACCCATCAGGTACAAATTATGAAAATGCATCTTCTGTAACTACTGATGCCTCAGGAAGTATATACATTACAGGATATTACAATAGCCCAAACTTACTATTTGAAACAACTTATTTAGCATATATTGGAAATATGGATATTTTTATTGTAAAATATTCAACAAATGGAAGTGTTATTTGGGCAAAAAATGCAGGTGGCTTAGGTTTTGATAAAGGAAATTCCATTGCTATAAATTCCTCTGGAAATATTTGTCTGGCAGGTTGGTTTAATAGTTCATCCATAACATTTGGATCTGATACCTTAATCCGTTCAACAAATATAAGTGATATTTTTCTTGCAATATATTCTCAATCTGGAAATGCACTTTGTGCAAAAAGTGTTTATGGTGGCAGTACCGATATTGAATATTCCATTACCTTGGATAATAATGGAAGTACTATGGTTGGATATTTCCAAAATCCAACTATTACTTTTGGTAACACTACTCTAACAAAAATTGGAGGAAATGAAATTTTTGTTGCAAAAACAACAGAACAATTATCTGCTGAAGCAGGAAATAACATAACATTACAATGTGGAGAAACTGCACAACTTAATGTCACATCTGATTATTCTGGAACAGGAGTTGTTTCATATTTATGGTCACCATCAGCTGGTTTAAATTATAACAATATATCAAATCCAATTGCCTCCATATTAAATCAAACAACATATTACGTAACAATAACAACTACTGAAAGCGGAACGGCAACTGATAGTGTAACAATATTCACTAGTCCTTTATCTTCCAAAGAAATTTGTTACCTAGAATTTGATACAACAACTTCCAAAAACAGCATTAATTGGTCAACTAATCTTTCTTCAAATATTGATTCCATTCATATATATAATGAAATCTCAACTAATATATGGAATAAAATTGGTTCCGCTCCTGCTTCTCAAAGTAATTTTATAGATATAAATTCAAACCCATTTAATCAATCATACAGCTATAAAATTTCTATTTTGGATAAATGCGGTAATGAAACTGACTCTTCTTCATTTCATACTACAATTACTTTGTTAGCAACTTATGACGAAGGCACAAACACATATGGTTTTGCATGGTCTCCATATTATGGACTTTCTATAGCAAATTACTATTTATATGGTATTACAACAAATGGCACTGAAACTCTTATTGGAAGTGTGCCAGGAAACCAATACTTTTATAATTATACAAATCCATATTTAGGATTTGTTAAGTATTTTATTGGATTTAATACTCCGGTTTGTTTAAGCAAATTAAACCATCTTGTAAAATCAAATTATGTTCATGCAACCACAGGTATTAAAGAAAATTTATCATTAAATAATCAGATTTCAATTTTTCCAAACCCTGTAATTGAAAATTTAAAAATTGAAACTTCATTAACAGTTAACAAAGCAGAAATAACTGACTTTACTGGTAAAATGATTAACTCAACTAATGCGAAAATCATTAATTGCAAATCTTTGACAAATGGGATTTATTACATAAAGATTTATACAAACAATGGGATTGTAACAAAGAAATTTGTAAAGCAATAATAAGATTAACTACAATTCTGCTAACTGCGTTTTGTTACCAGTCACCTTATCGTTAATATGAACAAGGATTTTTGCATCAGTAGGTAAAAAAACATCTACTCTTGATCCGAATTTTATAATACCAATCTGATCGTTTAACTCGTATTCTTTTTCTTTATTTGCAAAATTAACAATTCTGCGAGCTAATTTTCCAGCTATCTGCCGAATTAATATTTCGGTATTATCTTTTGTTTTAAAAACTGTTGTAAAACGCTCATTTTCTTCTGAAGCTTTTGGTTTCCATGCAACCATATAAGTTCCTGGATGATACTGAAGATATTGAACTTTACCAGTTACAGGAACCCAGTTTACATGAACATTTAATGGTGACATAAAAATAGAAACCTGAGTACGATAATCGTTAAAATATTCTTTTTCAAATACATCTTCAATTACAACAACTTTTCCATCTGCAGGGGCATATATCTTATTATCTTCACCTATTAAAACTCTTTTTGGAACTCTAAAAAAGTAAATAACAATAATCCAAACAAATATAGAAGTACTTAAAAACAACAATTTTAAAAGTAAAAAACCTGGGATAAAATAATCTATTGCACCATTTAAAATCAAAAGAAAAATAAATACAACTAATATACTATTATAGCCTTCTTTGTGAATTGTTGCCGATGAAACTTTTTTGAGGTTTTCTGCCATTTTAAATTAAAAATTTTTGCAAATAAACGAAATTAATAAAGAGATTGCAAATAGACAAATACAATTGGTGCAGCAATTAGCACACTATCAAAACGATCAAGCATTCCTCCATGCCCAGGTAACATTGATCCAGAATCTTTTATTTGTAAACTTCTTTTAAAAAGAGATTCCACTAAATCACCATATGTAGAAAATATTACAATTAATCCAGCTAAAATCATCCACTGATACCAAAGTATTGTTGGAAAGAAAAATGGAAAAAGTAACGAAATACCAATTGTTGAAACCGCACCTCCTATTGCTCCCTCCCATGATTTTTTAGGAGAAACACGCTCAAATAATCTATGTTTACCAATTGCAATACCAACCAAATAAGCGAAAGTATCATATATCCATATAAGAATTAAAAAACCTAATAAAAAATAAGGGGTATAAAATACTGTTTTATTGGGATTTAAAAAATTCATATAGTCAACCGAATTATTAATTATATCTTCGGTACCTATTGTAACATCAACTTCTGAAATATTAACCCCACTGCGAAAAACAAAATAATTTAACATTGCAAAAGGAACTGCAACATATATAATGCCTAAAAACGAAAACGCTAAACTAGTTAATGGCCTCTTATGATAAAGATATAACTCGTTTATCATAAACAATATAAAAATTGGAATAAAAATTACAAAATATCTTAACTGTATAAAATCTACTGCATATAAATAATTAAATGTAAAAAATAGCCATCCTGTAAATACCCCCAGCCACATTTGTGGTTTTGCTGAAGTATGCTTAGAAAAGCTATAGAACTCTATCATTGAAAGAATAACAATAACAGAAAATAATAAATAATATGTAATACTACCTAATAAGATAGAAGAAATTAATACCGTTACAAAAATAGCCCCGGTTAATAATCGTTTTAACATACTACTCAATAATAGTTCCTTTTAATATTATATGTGCATTACCCATATCTTCCATTTTTACAAATAGCTCAACTTCGCCAATTAAAAAATTGCTGTCCTTCTTGTTCATTATAACACTTTCAATTTTCTCCTTTTTTAAAATCAGCTTAGCTCTTTCACAAAGATTTTCATCTGTAGTTTTAAAAACAAAAACCCAATTCTCATCAACTTCGTTTTTCATATTTTATAATTTTTCTATTTGAGTTTCAATTATTTTAGACTCATTTTTTACTTCATTATTTTCAGAAACAGAATTTTCAGTCGCTTCAACTTTATTTTCAATAACAGACTTACTTACATAAGCTTCCTCTATTGCGAATGGCCTTTTCCCGAAAATAAGTTCAAGGTCATCACTAAAAATAACTTCTTTTTCGAGTAATAAATTTCCAAGTTTATTTAAACTTTCAATATTATCTTTAAGTAAATTTTTAGCTCTTAAATATTGTTCTTCAATAATTCTTTTAACTTCTGCATCAATCTTTTCAGATGTTTTTTCGCTATATGGTTTAGAGAAGGTAAAATCAGTTTGTCCTGAAGAATCATAAAAACTAACATTACCTAATTCATCACTCATTCCAAAAAATGAAACTAATGCATATGCTTGTTTTGTAACTCTTTCTAAATCATTTAAGGCACCTGTAGATATTTTTCCAAAAGTTATTTCTTCGGATGCTCTTCCACCAAGAGTTGCACAAAGTTCATCTAGAATTTGTTCTAATGTTGTAATTTGTCTTTCGTCAGGTAAATACCATGCAGCTCCTAAAGATCTTCCACGAGGAATAATTGTAACCTTTACAAGCGGACTGGCATGTTCTAACAACCAACTAATTGAAGCATGACCAGCTTCATGAAATGCGATCGTTTTCTTTTCTTTAATTGTAATTATTTTTGAACGTTTTTCAAGTCCACCCACAATTCTATCAATAGCATCAAGAAAATCTTGTTTTTCGACTGCTTTTTTGTCTTTTCTGGCTGCAATTAATGCTGCTTCATTACAAACATTGGCAATATCAGCTCCGCTAAAACCAGGTGTTTGACGTGATAAAAACTCAACATCAAGATTTTCATCAAATTTTATTGGTCTTAAATGAACTTTAAAAATATCTCTACGTTCATTTAAATCAGGTAATTCAACATGAATTTGTCTATCAAAACGACCAGCACGAACAAGAGCTCTATCTAACATATCTGCTCTATTTGTAGCAGCAAGAATAATTACCCCGGTATTTGAGTCAAAACCATCCATCTCGGTAAGGAGTTGGTTGAGTGTATTCTCGCGCTCATCATTTGATCCGAAATTTGGATTCTTTCCACGTGCTCTTCCAACAGCATCAATTTCATCAATAAAAATAATACATGGAGCTTTTTCTTTAGCTTGTTTAAAAAGATCACGTACGCGTGAAGCACCTACTCCAACAAACATTTCAACGAAATCGGAACCAGAAATAGAGAAAAAAGGAACGTTAGCCTCTCCAGCTACTGCTTTTGCAAGTAGAGTTTTTCCTGTTCCTGGAGGTCCAACAAGTAAAGCACCTTTTGGTATTTTACCTCCAAGCTCGGTATATTTTTTTGGGTTTTTTAGAAAATCAACTATTTCGCGAATTTCAACTTTAGCTTCTTCTAATCCGGCAACATCTTTAAAATCAATCTTTACATGCAAAGTATCTTTATCAAACATTTTTGCTCTGGATTTTCCAATACTGAAAATTTGACTTCCACCTGAGCCACCAGACATTTTGCGGAAAATAAAAACCCAAATTAGTATAATAACTATTAAAGGTAATAACCAGGTAAATATATCGCCAAAAACATCTTTTCGTGTTTCGTAATCTGGTTTAATTTTCTCAGCCGAATCTTTCTGAATATTTTCAATTTGCTCTTCAAATGTTCTACTATCACCAATATTAAAAGTATACTGAGGACTTTTTTTAGATGCATCTTTATATTGTGTTTTTGTTAAAGAATCTTTTTTAATAATAATTTCTACTTTTTTATCATTTACTATTAAAATCTTCTCAACATCACCATCCCTAAGCATAACATCAAATTTACTTCTGGGAATTTCTTTTGTTGCACCACCATCAATACTTGGGAAAAAGTATGTGCCGATAAAAATTGCCAATATTAGACCATAAACCCAGTAAATATTGAATTTAGGTTTAAATTTATTATTCTTTTTAATATTATTTTCTTCCATTACAATTAAATTCTAATTAATAAAAAATTACTCTGATGCATAATGAGTAATTGTAGCATCTGCCCATAATCCTTCAAGATTATAATATTCTCTGAAAGAAGTTTCCAAAATATGTACAACAACAGACACATAATCAATAAGTACCCACTGAGAATTAATTAAACCTTCTTTTGAAAAAGGTTTTTCAGACATTAAGACTTTCACATTATCCTCAACGCCTCTTGCTATTGATTGAACATGAGTATTTGAATCTGCATTGCATATAATGAAATAATCGCAAACTCTAGTTGTAATTTCCCTTAAATCAACAACAACTATATCTTTACCTTTTTTATCTTTTACAGCTTCAATTATAGTTTCTAAAAGTGCAGGCTTGTTAGTCTTCTTAGTTGTTTTAGTAGTTTTCTTCACAATCATATTATCCTTAAATTATGCAAAGGTAATTAATAAATTTAGTTTTTAAATCAAAACTATGAAAAGCACATATTATATAACTTTTATGGCGAAAAACTGACAAAAAATATGTTTTTAAATTAATATTTTACATAACTTTAAACTTTCTTAAAAATAATATTAATTTACATTATTCTATTGACAATCAAAACAAAACTGTAATGAGCGAAGTAAAAAACGTTGTTGAATTAGAAGATGCTGTAATTAAATTTGTAGGCGACTCAGGTGACGGAATGCAACTTTCCGGTACTTTGTTTGCTGATACAGCAGCTTATGATGGTAATGATCTTACTACTTTTCCGGATTATCCGGCAGAAATCAGAGCCCCGCAGAATACCGTTGCTGGTGTATCTGGTTTTCAAATCCATTTTGGAAGTAAAAAAATTCTAACTTTTGGTGACATTTGTGACACCATTGTAGCATTAAATCCTGCTTCGTTACGCGCAAATTTAAAATGGACAAAAAAGGACACTATTATTATTACAGATTCTGAAGCATATGATGACTCTGCTTTAGAAAAATCAGGATACAAATCTAATCCACTTACTGACGGTAGTTTAAAAGAGTTTAAAATTATTTCTGCACCTTTTACTACTTTAATTAAAGAAGCAATAAGTGATTTAAATATTGATAACAAAACTACTCTTAAAAGTAGAAATATGTTTGCTTTAGGTATTGCATTTAAGTTATATGGAAAAAACTTAGATCATACCTTTCATTATTTAGAAAAGAAATTTGCAACAAGACCACAAATTGTTGAAATGAACAAAAGAGTTGTAAAAGCAGGATTTGATTACGCTGCTATTAATCCTCAACTTGAATGTTTATATAATGTTCCTAGTGCTAGTATGGAGAAAGGTCGTTATCGTAACATTACCGGTAACGTTGCTGCTGCCTGGGGTTTAATTGCTGCTGGCGAAAAATCTGAAAGACCATTGTTCCTTGGATCGTATCCTATTACTCCTGCTACCGAAATACTTATGGAAATTGTTAAATATAAGTCATTAGGTGCAAAAGTGTTTCAGGCTGAAGATGAAATTGCTGGTATTTGTTCAGCAATAGGAGCTAGTTTTACTGGTTCTTTGGCCTTAACAACAACATCTGGTCCAGGTCTTTCTTTAAAAAGTGAAGCAATTGGTTTAGCTGTAATTACTGAACTTCCATTAGTAATAGTAAATGTACAACGTGGTGGCCCATCTACTGGATTACCTACAAAATCTGAGCAATCAGATTTATATCAGGCACTTTATGGAAGAAATGGTGAGTGTCCATTAATTGTAATGGCTGCTTCATCTTCAGCAGATTGTTTTTACAGTGCTTTTGAAGCTGCAAAATTAAGCATCGAGCATATGACTCCGGTTATTTTATTAACTGACGGTTCATTAGGTAATGGTTCAGAATTATTCAGAATTCCTGATACTAAAGATTTACCTAAAATTGTTGCTCCACTTGCTAAAGCAAACGATCCTAACTACAAACCATATAACCGCGACGAAAAAACACTTGCTCGTCCATGGGCTATACCTGGAACAGAAGGATTACGTCACAGAGTTGGTGGATTAGAAAAAGAAAACGGCATTGGAACTGTTTCTATGGATCCAATTAACCATGAATTAATGGTTGGATTAAGAGCAGAAAAAGTTCAACGTGTTGCAAATTATATCGACCCACAAGAAGTATTTGGTGATACTGAAGGCGACTTACTAATTGTTAGCTGGGGCGGAACAAAAGGTGTTATTAGAGACTCAGTTATTGAAATGAAAAAAGAAGGTTATAAAGTTGGACATGCTCATTTCAAACATATTATGCCATTACCTAAAAACACAGAAGAAATTTTTGGCAAATACAAGAAAATTATTGTTTGCGAATTAAATAGCGGACAATTTGTAGGTTATTTGAGAATTACCTTCCCAGATTTCAAATACCATCAGGCAAACAAAGTTCAATCGTTGCCATTTATGATTCACGAATTAAAAGATAAATATTACAAATTACTTGAGAAATAACAACCATGGAACAAATATTAAATACAATTGAACGTAGTAACGTTGAGCTTACTAAAGAAGATTTTGTAAGCGATCAAATGGTAAAATGGTGTGCAGGTTGTGGCGCTCATGCTATTCTTGCTGCTGTTGCAAATGTTTTCCCAAAAATAGGTTATAAGAAAGAAAATTTTATGCTTGTATCAGGTATAGGTTGTTCTTCTAGATTTCCTTATTATGTAAACACTTATGGCTTTCACGGAATTCACGGAAGAGCTTATGCAATTGCTAGCGGAGTAAAAATTTCTAATCCAAAATTAAGCGTTTGGGTAGCAACCGGCGACGGCGATTCAATGGCTATTGGTGGAAATCATATGATTCATACTATCAGAAGAAATATTGACTTAAATGTTATATTATTCAACAATATGATTTATGGTTTAACAAAAGGCCAATACTCTCCTACCTCACCAATGGGTTCGGTTACAAAAACTTCTCCACAAGGAACAATAGAACATCCTTTTAATGCTGGTGAATTAGTAATGGGAGCTCAAGGTACTTTCTTTGCAAGAGTTCCAGATAACAATATAAAATTAATGACGGAAGTTATGTTCGAATCTGCACGTCATGATGGAACATCTATTATTGAAGTTTTGCAAAACTGTATCATTTATAATGATAAAGTTCATGCACCAATTACTTCTAAGGATACAAGAGAAGATAATCAATTAGTCTTAAGAAATGGCGAAAAAATGCTTTTCGGTGCAGATCATAAAAAAGGTTTAAGATTAAATGGAACTCGATTAGAGGTAGTAACCATTGGCGAAAATGGAATTACAGAAGACGATATTCTAGTACATGATCAATATCAACAAGATCCTGGACTTCAGTTAATGCTTGCAAAAATGGCCCCTCCGCTTTTCCCTGTTGCAATGGGTGTTATCCGTTCTGCAATGTACCCAACTTATGACGATATGGTTGAAGACCAGATTACATACGCAAAAGCTAATTCAAAAATATTAACCGTTAACGATTTATTAAATAGCGGCGATACTTTTGAAGTAAAATAACAAATAGCTCAACATTAATAAAAAAAGCACGCATTGCGTGCTTTTTTTATTAAATAAAATTCGTTCATTGCGGGTAAAACCCAATGTCATTGACTTAAGCTCAGACTTCCTGTAGTTCTCGATTGAACTCGAACTAGCATTCTAGATTGTTCCTCCGCCGCATAACGGCGGAGGAACAATTGCTATTTGCCACTTCGTCCGCCGCGGCGGAAGCAAAGCGTATCGAGAAGTAAGCAAATGGGTTAACGAAATGAAATTTTCTTAAGTCAATGACATTGGGGTTAAGCCCACTGTTGTCCATTAAAAATAATGAAACATCTACAATGTTTTAAAATCTTATTTTAATTGACGGTTTTACAACAATGTATCATCTACGATGATATGCCTGTTGGGCATAAATTATTGTAAAACAAAAGTAACAAATAACTAAAGAACCTTGTAGAGGTTCCATAAATTCTGCTTAGAAATGTATAAATCACAATTTAACCAGACAACAGTGGGCTTGACCCGCAGGAAAAACAATATTTACCATTTGTTAAAAGAATACAATACTTCTGGGCTTTTTCTTATTTTCTTTCTTTGCAAATAATTTTCTTCGGCATAACCCAATGTAATAACAACACCTATTCTTTTTGATTTTGGAACATTTAATAATTCCATTATTTTAGGTTCATCAAACCAGCCTATCATGCATGTTCCCAAGCCAAGCTCTGTTGCCTGCAAACAAATATGTTCAGCAGCAATACCTAAATCTGTCCATTCAAAATCTTTATGCTTTAATTTACCTGCAAGCCGCGTAAGTAATTTTGGTCGTTCAATTACTATTACAATTATTACTGGAACTTGTTTGGCAAATTTATTTATTGGCAAACCACCGTTAGTTGTGGCATCTGCAACTTTTTTAAGAAGTTCAGGTTCATCAACAACAATAAAGTGCCATGGTTGAGAATTACTTGCTGAAGGTGCTAAACGGCCTGCTTCAAGACAGCTTAAAACTAAATCGTTTTCAACTGGTTTTGAAGAGTATTTTCTAACACTCTGCCTGGTTTGTACAAGTTCTAAAAAATTCATTGAAAAATTACTCTCTCATATCATTTACTTCAACCTTTGGGTATTTTGTTTTATCAAATGTAAACATTACATCTGCCATTTCTTTATCGGTATCCATTTTAACAACTTCTATTAAATAATCTGTACCATCTTTACCTAAACGTTTCATGCTAAATATTTGCATTTTTGTTTTATCAATTTTAAGGGTAATTTTTGTAAAATCTTTCTTTAAATCGATAGGATAAAGTTCAATTTCATATAAGGCACGGGCATTTTCAAATTTTTCTCCAATATATCTTATTTTATAACCTTTTTCATAAATAGTAAACATTTTAGCAAGGTTCAACGAACTATCATCATTAGGATCTGGAGTTGTAATATTAACTTCATTGGCGTCTTTCATATAAGTCCACTGAGTTTTACCATCGTTAAAAATATTTGATGAAGCTAGATCAACTTTATATTTACTTCCTTTAATCCAGATTTTTCCTTTTTTAGAATCCTTAGTTTTTTCTTGTTTGCTTTCTACTACAATTCCAAATTCTGCTTCAATAGTTTTATATGCTTTTGTTTTAGCCGAAACCTGATCGAGTATAGTTTTAGCTTTTGGATCAACTGATTGATAAGCTCCTTCTGTTTTAGCATTCTGGCCATTTAAAAATCCTGAATAAGCTAAAAATAAACTTGCTAATAAAATTATTTGCTTTATCATAAAATAAAATATTAATTAATTCCCATTTGAGTCAAATATTGGTCCAAAGAAATTAAATCCTTATATAAAACCTGCCTAGCCTTACTACCCTCATATTGTCCAACTATACCTGCAGCTTCTAGCTGATCGATAATTCTTCCAGCTCTGGTATATCCAATAGAAAACCTACGCTGAATTAACGAAGTACTACCTTGTTGATTCTGTACTATTAATCTTGCTGCATCTGCAAAAAGTTCATCTTTTTTATTTGGATCAAAACCTTCGCTTGATAAACCCTCACCTTCTTCAGGAATTTCTGGCAAATAAAATGGATGCGAAGGGCTTTGTTGTTTTGCTATAAATTCTGTAAGCTTTGTTATTTCAGGTGAATCAATAAAGGCACATTGAACCCGAACTAAATCTCCACCTAGTGAGATCAACAAATCTCCTCTTCCTATCAACTGATTTGCACCAGGAGAATCAAGAATTGTTCTCGAATCGATCATAGAAGAAACTCTAAAAGCAAGCCTTGATGGGAAATTAGCTTTAATTGAACCAGTAATAATATTAGTTGAAGGACGTTGGGTTGCAATTATTAAATGTATACCAATTGCTCTAGCAAGCTGTGCTATACGTGCAATAGGATCTTCTATATCACGACCAGCTGTTTGAATTAGATCGGCAAACTCATCAATAACAACTACGATGTAAGGCAAAAACTTGTGACCTTTGTTAGGATTTAACTGACGTTTTAAAAATTTCTCATTATATTCTTTAATTGTACGAACACCACCAGCTTCTTTCAATAAATCATAACGGGTATCCATTTCTATTGTTAAAGAACGAAGAGTATTTTTCACTTTCTGAACATCTGTAATAATTGCATCAGCTGAATCGGGCAGTTTAGCAAGAAAGTGTTTTTCAATTATGGAATAACTGGATAGCTCTATTTTTTTAGGATCAATAAGTACAAATTTAAGTTCGGTTGGATGCTTACGATATAATAACGAAGTAATAATTGCATTTAATCCAACTGACTTACCCTGACCTGTAGCACCTGCAACAAGTAAATGTGGCGATCTAGTTAAATCAAACACAAAAACTTCATTTTGAATTGTTTTACCCAATGTTACAGGCAAATCAAATTTAGCTTCCTGAAATTTTGAAGAACTTATAACAGAACGCATAGAAACAATTTCAGGATTTAAATTTGGAACTTCAATTCCAATTGTTCCTTTACCGGGAATTGGTGCAATAATTCTTATTCCTAAAGCAGCTAAACTTAAAGCAATATCATCTTCAAGATTTCTGATTTTAGAAATTTTTACTCCAGGAGCAGGCACTATTTCGTATAATGTTACGGTTGGTCCAATAGTAGCTTTTATTTTATCTATCTGAATCCCGTAATTTTTTAACGTATCAATAATTTTATTTTTATTTGCGACTAACTCATTTTCGCTAACTTCTGAATTTGAAGAACGATGATCTTCCAATAAATCAATAGGTGGAAATTTATAATGCGAAAGCTCTAACCTGGGGTCAAAATCGCCCATTGGAGGTTGAATAATATCTGTAACTTCTACTTCAGGTTCCGATTCTTTACGTTCAACTGTTAAAGTAATTTCATCAGGTGTTTCAGATTTAATTAATTTGGTAGTTGGTACCTCTTCAAAGCCATCATCAATTAATTCTTCTTCTACTTCTGAATTTTCAATTTCAAGTGGTAATTCATCTTCTATAGTAGGGACATTGTCAATTTCGTCTTCTTTTTTATCAGCTAATTCGTCAGAAAATGTTCTGTCTGCAGTATCTTCAGAAGGAGCAACAGTACTAATCTTAGGAGGTATAATTGCATTTTTTGATTTATTTAATATTCCTTTAAACCAAAGTAATGCATCACGAAAAACAAATATTATAAATGTAAAAGCAGTTACTGCAAGTATAAAGAAAGTACCAATTTTTCCTACTGCTGAATTTAACCATTTACTAATAAAAAACCCGTTAGCACCGCCTAATACAAACCAGCTATCTCCAAATAAATAACCAAGAGTAACAGAAACCCAAAGAGTAAGAAAAATAAGGTATCTGGTAGTTTTTCCAAAAGGTAAAAGCTTAAAGTTTAATAAGCGAAATCCAATTAAAACAAAGAATAACAAAAACGAAAGTGAAGCAAAGCCAAACCATCTATTAATAAATAAATTTGAAACAAAAGCCCCGGTTTTTCCTGCCCAATTATCGACTGTAATATTTTCATCAGAAATAAGTGATATCCAACTAATACTTAATTTACTCTGATCGGTTTGCCAAGTAAACAAATAAGAAATAAATGAAAAAAGTGTAAATATGGTAAAACAAAAAATCACTATTGCCATTACAGCTTTAGTACGATCGTCGACTAAAAAATTAATAGACTTTTTTAAAAAAGAAACATTTTTATCATCGTTTGTTTCGGAATCTTTTTCTATTTTCTTTTTTTTCTCAGCCATATTAGAATAATGCTTACATATATAAGTAACGAAAGTGCTTATTTTTAAGCAAAAAATCCTCTAGTATAGAGGATTTTTTTGAAATTTTTATGAACAGTTATAAGTGGACTACTCTGCACCACCCATCATTTTCTTAAACTCAGACATAGACATTTCCTGATAACCAGCTGGAACAAGAAACATTTCTGCTTTTACCTTTTCCTTTTTAACTTCGGTTGCAGCTACTAACATTTTAATTTCTGCATCTTGTGTAGGAATTACCTGTAAGAATTCTAATATTACGTTTGGCACATCCTTATATTCATTTTGCCAGTTAGAATTAGGTATGACTAAATCTTCAGTTGTATAGATTGTTGTAGTTTTACCTTCCTGTGTAAAATCAACTTTTTTACAATTATATCCTGCAATTTGTTTTGTTTCTGTACCAACTACCATTGTAGCTGTTGGAATTTTAGCCAAAACTTTTTCGATTTCCTCTTTTGTTGCTTTTAGAGCCATTTTTTGACCCATCATATCAATTAAAACAATCTGTATTTTAGTTGTAATATCATTCAATGTAACAACAGAACCCATAGGAGTTACTTTTTCTTCGCGGGTTTTATCTCCTTTAAAATAAATTTTAACCTGAGTAGGTAATTGAGCAGATAATGAAGCATCTACTTCTCCTTGTGGAGTAACATTATAAAAAATATGTCCTTCAAAAGGTTTTGCTTTTTTACTTTTCTGAGCCACACAGTTTACTGAAAAAAATACAGCAACAAATAACAATACAACATTAACAATTTTCATAAAATTTGATATTAAAAAATACTACATTAAATTATTTATAGTTTCGATCATCTTTTCTTTTTGGACCTTAACAAAGCCTTCAGGAATTATAAATTCCTCATCATTAATTTTTTCTTTAACAACTTTTTTAGCTACTAAATGTGTAGGGATTTTTTGAAAAGCCATTTGATACTCCAATAAAACACCATCAATCATATTAAATGGATTATTACAATTTGGGTTTGTAATTTTTATTTCATTAGTATAATATACGGTAAATATTGTATTTGCTGAATCATTCAAATAAACTGTATATGCTTTACATTTATATCCGGCAATAGTTTTTGTAGAATCAGATTTTTCAACTTTTAATCCCGGCATTTCATCATATCCAAATGTAGGACCATCCATTGTTGTTTCATAATAATATTTTTCATTCATTATCTTCAATAGAGCTTGTCTTTTATTATCATCTCTATCAGCAATTCCTGCCATCTGAAAAATACCCATCCAACCTTCTATTTTCTGAATTGTAACATCATCTTTAAATTTTACAGTCATTGTAGTTGGCAACAAGCTAATAAGAGGGTTATCTTTTTCATCTTGAAGATAAACCATGTCGTATTCTATAGTACCTTCATCAAGCTTACCGGAAAAGCCAGCCATATCACATGACAGTGTAAAAATCAATAAAAAGATAGGAATCAGTCCAGTAAACCTCTTTGCGGTATATCGCATGCTATTTTTTTGCTTCAAATATTAAAGACAAAAATAAAAAAATATTTTAAATGACGAGCTATAAAATGAAAAAAATAAGGAGTCTCTCTAATATTAATATCCTAAGTTTTTCAACATCGAGACAGCACTCTGCTCTTTAGCAAACAGTTTGGTTATATAATCGTCATTTTCGTCTTTAGTAATAATAATATGTTTTGGGGCTGGCAATAAACAATGTTGAATTCCACCATAACCACCTAATGCCTCCTGATAAGCTCCCGTATGAAAAAATCCTATATATAAAGGCTTTTCCTTATCAAATTTAGGCAGAAATATTGCATTTACATGAGCTTCTTCACTATAATAATCCTGACTATCGCATGTTAACCCACCAAGAAAAACTCTTTCGTAAGGTAATTCCCAATTATTTACTGCTAATAAGATAAATCGTTGATTCATTGCCCATATATCAGGAAGAGTCGTCATAAATGAACTATCAATAATATCCCACTGCTCTCTGTCGTTTTGCTTTTTCTGATCCAATACATTATAGAGAACTGCTCCACTTTCACCAACAGTATACGATCCAAACTCAGTGAAAATATTTGGTTCGGGCACCTCGCCTTGTTCACATAATCGTTTTATTTGACTGATGATCTCCTCAGCAATATAATCATACTCGTAGTCGAATGCCAAAGAATTCTTAATTGGGAAACCACCGCCAATGTTTAAACTATCTAACTCAGGACAAATCTTTTTCAATTCAATATAGACAGAGACACACTTTGTAAGCTCATTCCAGTAATAAGAGGTATCCTTAATACCAGTATTAATGAAGAAATGAAGCATTTTAAGCTCAAATTTCTTAGAATCCTTAATTCTTGTATTATAATAATCTATAATTTCATTGTACCTAAAACCTAATCGTGAAGTGTAAAACTGAAAACTTGGCTCCTCTTCCGCTGCTATTCTAATACCTAACTGAGCTTTAACTTTTACATTTTTTTCATAATAATCTAACTCATCTTTATTATCCAAAACAGGAATAGTATTATGAAAACCACTGTTAATAAGCTCGCATATATATTGCATATATAAAGCTTTTTTAAAACCATTACATACTATATATGTATCGGTAGTAATTTTTCCGTTTTCGTACAACCTATCAATAATAGGAATATCAAAGGCCGAAGAAGTTTCAATATGAATATCATTTTTTAATGCTTCTTCCAATACAAATGAAAAATGAGAGCTTTTTGTGCAATAACAATAAAAGTAATCTCCTTTATAGTCAGATTTAGCAATTGCAACATTAAAGAAACGTTTAGCTTTCTGTATCTGTTCGGATATCTTAGGTAAATAAGTAATTTTTAATGGCGTTCCATATTGCTTGATAATATCCATCAATGGGATATCGTGAAACGACAATTCATCCTCAATAACTTTAAACTCATCCTGCGGAAAATCAAAAGTTTGTTCAATCAGATCCAGATATTTTGTTTTCATTTTTCAAATGTAAGTTAGACGAATAGTTTATTTTAATCAAATGCAACTAACGCGGATTTTAATTTTATCACAAAAGTAAAAAAAATAGATAATTACCACTTATATTTTTTTATTTTATTTAGCTGTTAACTGACATATAAATTAGAATATCGTCTTTTTACTAAGATGTGGAAAATAATATTTAGTTTTGCAGCCTTATTTTTAATTAATATAATATGAATAAACTAGCAGTTGTGGCCTTTGGTGGTAATGCACTTTTAAGAGCCGGGCAAAAAGGAACTATAAGCGAACAGGAGAAAAACGCATATGATACATGCGAAAAGCTTGTTCCTTTAATTCAAAAAGGGTATAACTTAGTTATTACTCATGGAAACGGGCCACAAGTAGGAAACATTCTTTTACAAAATGACGGCGGAAAAAAGATTCATGGTGTTCCCGAAATGCCTTTAGATATTTGCGGTGCTTATAGTCAGGGTTTTATAGGCTATATTATTGAACAACAACTCAGAAATGCATTAGAAGCAAAAGGTATGGACGAGGATATTATTACCTTAATAACTCAGGTTCTTGTTGATAAAAACGATCCAGCTTTTTCAAACCCAACAAAACCAATTGGCCCTTATTATTCAAAAGAAGAGGCTGAAAAACTTGCGAAAGAAACTAATTCAACATATAAAGAAGATGCTAAAGGAAATGGTTGGAGAAAAGTTGTTGCATCACCTTCACCAAACCGAATTGCAAATCGTAAATCTATTGCAAAGCTTGCACGAGAAGGAAATATTGTAATCGCTGTTGGCGGTGGTGGTATTCCTGTTTTTTATGTTGAACCACATAAACTAGAAGGCATTGATGCCGTTATAGATAAGGATTTAGCCTCATCGCTTTTAGCAAATCAAATTGGAGCTGATGAATTTTATATTATTACAGATGTTCCTAAAGTTTGCATAAATTTTAATAAACCAAATGAGGTAAAACTCGATAGACTTACAATTCAAGATGCAGAAAGATACTTAGCTGAAGGTCAGTTTGGCGAAGGAAGTATGGGTCCAAAAGTTAAAGCTTGTATTCAATTTGTAAAAAACGGAGGAAAAGAAGCTATAATTACAATAGCCGATCAACTTCACAATAAAGAAGCAGGAACAATAATCGTATTAAATTAACATTAAAACCATATAATTATGTCATTCAATATCAGAAACAGAAGTTTTTTAAAACTGTTGGATTTTACTCCACAAGAAATTACTTATTTATTGAATCTTTCATTAGATTTAAAAAAGGCAAAATATGCCGGAACAGAGCAACAAAAATTAAAAGGCAAAAACATTGCTTTAATTTTTGAAAAAGATTCTACAAGAACTCGTTGCGCATTTGAAGTAGCTGCATTTGACCAAGGAGCGCACGTTACATATTTGGGACCATCAGGAACTCAGATAGGTAAAAAAGAATCAATGAAAGATACAGCAAGAGTTTTAGGAAGAATGTATGATGGAATTGAATATCGTGGATACGGTCAATCAATTGTTGAAGAACTAGCAAAATACGCTGGAGTTCCAGTTTGGAATGGTTTAACAAATGAATTTCATCCAACTCAGATTCTTGCTGATTTTTTAACAATGATGGAGCATTCTGATAAACCGTTAAATCAGGTTTCATTCTGTTATTGCGGTGATGCAAAAAACAATATGGGAAATTCATTATTAATTGGTGCAGCAAAAATGGGAATGGACTTTAGAGCTGCTGCTCCAAAAGCTTGTCAACCATCTGCTGAATTAGTAAAAATTGCAAAAGAAATTGCAAAAGAAACAGGTGCAAAAATTACAATTACCGATGATGTTGCTAAAGCAGTTAAAGGAGTAGATTTTCTTTATACAGATGTTTGGGTATCAATGGGTGAACCTGATTCAGTTTGGGCAGAACGTATTAAAATGCTAAAACCATATCAGGTTAATACAAAAATGTTACAGCTTACTGGAAATCCTAAAGTTAAATTTTTACATTGTTTACCAGCATTCCATAACCGCGAAACGAAAATGGGTGAAGAGATTTACCAAAAATATAAACTCGACGGAATGGAAGTTACCGAAGAAGTTTTTGAATCACCAAATTCAATTGTTTTTGATGAGGCAGAAAACAGAATTCACACAATTAAAGCTGTAATGGTAGCGACATTAGGATCTTAATAATTATTTTTAATTTAAAAAGTAAAGGCAATTCCTAAAGAGTTGCCTTTACTTTTATCTGTAAAATCTGGTTTTTTAAAGTTCAACATTTAACTGTTTACAATTTTTTCTAAAATTTAGTATTTCGAATTTCAAAATCTTACTTTTACATAAAAAAAAATAATGTCAGTTGTATACCTCATAGGATTTATATTTTTCGCATATTTAATGGGTTCAATTCCAACTTCAGTATGGATTGGAAAGTCTTTTTACGGAATAGATGTTCGTGAACATGGAAGTAAAAACGCTGGTGCAACAAATACTTTCAGAGTACTTGGACCAAAAGCAGGAATTCCGGTCTTTATAATAGACGTTGTTAAAGGATGGATTCCTGTTTTTATTGCACTTAATGTTATGAATATTTTTCCTGTTAGTGCTGATAGTTTTTTAATTCCTATTATCCTAGGAATAGTAGCTGTAACGGGTCATATCTTTCCAGTTTTTGCGAAATTTAAAGGAGGTAAAGGAGTTGCAACAATGCTTGGAATTACTATTGCACTTCATCCAATTGCAGCTGGAGTATGTGCATTATTATTTTTTTTGATTTTAATTATTACTAAATATGTCTCATTTGGTTCGCTATTGGCAGGGATTTTTTTTCCATTATTAATAAATTTTATAATAGGAACACCATCAATATCGTTAATGATTTTTTCAATATTAGCCTCAGTAACTATTGTTATTACTCATCAAAAAAATATTGTTAGACTAGTAACTTTAACAGAAAATAAAACTTACCTTTTTAAATCAAAAATCCGCCGCGGCGGACAAAATTAATATAACAAATGTCATTCTGAACAAAGTGAAGAATCTAATAAAGCATTATTACAATAGATGTTTCGACTACACTCAACATGACAGAGGATTTTTATTATTATAGCATTTTTTATGGCAAAAAAACTTTCACATACAGATAAAAACGGAAAAGCAAATATGGTTGATGTAGGTTCTAAACCAGATCAAATTCGCATAGCAATTGCAGAAGGAAATATTATTCTGCAACCTGAAACTTTAAAGCTGATAAGCGATAACCAAATGAAAAAAGGTGATGTATTAACAGTTGCTGAAATTGCAGGAATACAGGCTGCAAAAAGAACCGCAGAGCTCATTCCACTTTGTCATAACATTGAACTTAATAGAGTTTCAGTAAAAGCAACTCTAACAAAAAAAGGAGTTAATATCATTTCAGAAGCAAAATGTACTGGAAAAACGGGTGTAGAAATGGAAGCACTTACTGCAACTTCAATTGCATTATTAACAATTTATGATATGTGCAAAGCAGTAGACAAATCAATGGTTATTTGCGAAATTAAATTAGTAAAAAAAACTAAAGAATAATATATTTTATTCACATGGAACAAATTGCAGAAATTAAAATATTATCAGTCAATATTTCAATAGAAAAAGGAACTATTAAAAAACCTGTTGACGAAATCACATTTACAAATAAAGGTATTGAAGGCGATGCACATTCTGGTAACTGGCACAGACAAGTTAGTATGCTTGCAACCGAAAGTATTGAGCGCTTCGAGAAGGTTATGGGAAGAAAGTTAGAACCAGGTGAATTTGCTGAAAATATTACTAGTAAAGGTTTAGAAATAAAAGACTGTCTTCCTCTTGATAGATTTGTTGGTTGCCATGTTGAATTAGAGGTTACTCAAATTGGAAAAAAATGTCATGGCAGTAATTGCTCAATATATAACGAAACAGGAAATTGTGTAATGCCTAAAGAAGGAATTTTTTTAAGGGTTACAAGAACTGGTGCCTTAAAGAAAGGCGACAACATGATTTTCCAGCCAAAAGTTTTTAAATTCTATGTTATAACATTAAGCGATCGTGCAAGTGCAGGTGAATATGATGATTTAAGCGGTCCAAGAATAACTGAATTACTAAAAACTCATTTCGAAGAAAAAAAGAGAAGGGTAAAAATTTCAAATCACATTATTGCAGATAACAAAGAAGAACTCAATAAGCATATTCAAAAAGCCGTTCACGAAAAATATGATGGAATAATTACAACTGGAGGAACGGGAATTGGACCACGTGACATTACCGTAGAAACTGTTCAGCCAATGCTGGAAAAAGAAATTCCAGGCATAATGGAGCAGATTCGCATGAAATATGGTGCAGAAAAACCAAATGCATTATTAAGTAGAGGTGTTGCTGGAACAATTAGCAATAGCATTGTTTATACTCTTCCAGGAAGTGTAAAAGCAGTAAATGAATATATGGCAGAAATTTTAAAAACATTTGAGCACCTTGTATATATGGTGCATGGCTTGGATACACATTAGAATTTAATTTTACTTCTTTACTTTTTGTAATTTAAGTTCATGAATAAAAAACTCACAATACAACTTTTAATTCTGAATACCTTTCTATTATTAGTATATTTTACTGTATTCATAAATCTTAAAACAGGAGTAAACGCTGTTATAATGTTTTCTTCATCAGATTCACTTTGTTATTTAGCTGTAGGTAACTGGATATTTGAGCAGAAAGAAACCATTCAAACAATGCTAAATCCATACATGTTTCCATTTTTACTTAAGTTTTTCCTTATTATTGGCGGAATTAAAGCAGTGTGGTTTTTTCAGTTTCTTCTTTGGATTGGTTCGATAAATCTATTATTTTTTTCTATAAAAAGAATAACAAATATTTTTCTTGCATATATTGGCGCTATTCTATTAGCAGTAAATTTATCTTTTATAGCGCTAACCCTTCATGCGCTTTCTGACGTTACTGCTACTTTCGGAATAAGCTGTTTGATATTCTATTTAACAACTAATTCATTCGACTATAAAAAAGTAAAAAGCTTTTACATTTTAGTTCTATTTTTTTCAATTCTTTCAGTAATAAAGCCCATTTTCTTTCCTATTCTTATATTGATTATTGTTATAGTTTTTCAATTTTTTTATTTAAAAAGTTTTATAAAAGACAATAAAAAATATTTACTTATTGTAGCTCTTATACCTGTAATTATTCAGTTTTCAATAATGGTAATAAAACATGACAAATTTACTTTATCAACAAAAGGATCTGTTACTTTGAATCAATATTTCTTTGCCCAGGGATATGCAGCTGCAGAATGTATTACTATTGATGAAGCAAAACCCATTATTAAGGGTAAATCAACTGGATTTATGCTTTCATATATGCTAAATCACATTAAAATATTCAGCATTAATTTTAAAGATAATATAATACGTGAAAATCTAAGGGGAGCGCCAACTTTCTTGTCATATCCACCTGGATATAAACATCCATTTTTTTATGCAACAATGAACAAATTAAACAAATTGTTTTATCAACTTCACATAATATTTATTTTGCCTTGTTTGTTTTTAATTTATTATTTAGTAAAACGAAATCACAAATTATTGCGACCATATATTATTCTTTATCTAATATTTTGGTACCTTGTGTTAATGATGGGTATTGCTTTCTATCAGGGCGACAGATATAATGTATCTATTGCACCACTATGGATTATTATTTATGCTGTTGTGTTTCATCAACTCACCAGTAAAACTTTTTATATCTTTTTAAAAGAAAAATTTAATAAAATTAAAACTTAACAATTTTAATTTTCGGATTTTTTAGAATATAATTTTTAATAATCATTCTTACATCACGATTATCCATACGACAAGGAATGTTTTCTGAAATTTCCTGAACATTGTTAATTTGCGTAGAATTATCAAAATACGAGAAACCACAATATGCTCCATTAATTACTTTAACTACAGAAAATTCCTCATCACTTCTACCCTCACCTATAACAAGAAAACTATTATCGCCGAGAGTACAAAATTCTAATAAACTGTTAACTCTTGAATTATATTTTTCGGACAACTCTTTACCAGTACAAGCACCATTACATTTTCCAACCTGACAATAAAAACAAGGTCCGGTTGAATTATACAAACCACAAAATTTTTGACAAAGATTATATTTTTCAATCATTAACTCCAAAAACTCCATTGCTTCATCATGAGTATGAAAAGTAGTAATAGGAGTCCGACCAGTTGTATTCTTTTCAATAGCCAAATGAATATAACCGCCACGATCTTCATATGAAAAAAGTCCCCATGCAAAACCAGTTCTCCTCTGCATTCTGTTATATAAAGGTTTATGCTTCTTTATTTCTTCTGACTCTAACAATAATGCTATTAATTCATTTCCGCAAATTTCATGACCAATTGATGCTACATTAGTAGCCATTTCAATTGTTTTTCGGCTTGACATATTGCGAATATGAGTTAAAACTCTATCGCGTAAATTTTTGCTTTTACCAATATATATAGTTTCATTTTTATCATTTAACAAATAATACACACCTATTGCCTCCGGAATTTCTTCAATGGTTTTAATTGTAATATCTGGGTGTAATCCTTCAGGAATTTTATACTTCTCTTTTTTTACTGGAATTTTATTACCGGTTTCTATATTTTGTTTCAAAAGCAGATTAAATAATTTTACTGTTGCAAGCGCATCGCCAGCTGCACGATGTCGATTTTCTACACCAATATTTAAACTTTTACATATTTCGCCTAAACTATAAGATTTATATCCCGGAAAAAGCTTCCTACTTAACTTAACAGTGCATAATGTTTCGAGCTTAAAATCAAAACCTAATGCTTTAAATTCATTTTTAATAAAATTATAATCAAACGTGGCATTATGAGCTACAAATATTTTACCACGCATAATCTCTACAATTTGTTTTGCAACCTCATAAAAACGAGGAGCATCAGCAACCATTTCATTTGAAATTCCAGTAAGTTTTGTTATAAAATACGGAATTGATTTCTCGGGATTTATTAAAGTCACAAATTGATCGGTGATCTTATCTCCATCAAAAGAATATATAGCAATTTCAGTAATACGCTCGTGTTTAAAGCTACCACCAGTTGTTTCTATATCAACAATTACATACACTTAAACAAGAAATAATCAAATTAAGAAATTTAAAAGCTAACAAAAAAATTACGAATGACTAATTACGAATAAAATGTAATTCGTAATCGATCATTCGTAATCAAAAGTTGTTTATTACTGATTTTGAAAAGCGCTAATTCCAGCAAAACGGGCACTGGTACCTAATTCATTTTCGATTCTAATTAACTGATTAAATTTTTCGATACGCTCACTTCTGCATCCACTACCGGTTTTTATATGACCAGCATTTACTGCTACAGCTAAATCAGCAATAAAAGAATCTGAAGTTTCGCCAGAACGATGAGAAATAAAAGCTTTATAACCATTCTTATATGCTAATTCAATTGTTTCTAAAGTTTCAGAAACAGTACCAATCTGATTTAATTTAATAAGTACTGAATTTGCAACACCTTTTGCAATACCTTCAGCAAGAATAGCCTTATTGGTACAAAATAAATCATCGCCAACAATTTCGATTTTCTTGCCTACAGAATCTGTAAGATTTTTCCATCCTTTCCAATCATTTTCTGCTAAC
>CAILUD010000020.1 GCA_903837285.1 uncultured Bacteroidota bacterium
ATACTAGATTCTATGCTATGTTTGTGGTCTGTGTGTCACAGACCAGGGAGATGGACAGGAAAAAAGGTAGGCCTGAGATTAATTACGAAGTTACAAGCGAGGACGCTTGAAAAATTCGGAGATAAACCAACATCGGCGGGAGATTCCGGGTCAAGCCCGGAATGACGGTTTGGTCAAGCCCAGAATCCATTTAGATGTTGGATATAAACCAACATCGGCGGGAACGCTTGAAAGAGCAGCAAAGATTAGTGAGAGGACGCTTAATGAATAACAATTAGCAGTAAAATATTTATTATGATCTTTGTTATAATAGTAGCTTATTATAATTCACCAATATCTTCATTCCAAATTTCGGGTCTGTTTTTTATAAATGTGTTCATCATATCAACACATTCAGGCAAATCTAAATCAATAACTTCTACACCGTGTTGTAACATAAACTCTTTAGCTCCTTTAAAAGTTCTAGATTCGCCAACAATTACCTTGGGTATTTTAAATTGCACGATGGTTCCGGCGCACATATAGCAAGGCATAAGTGTAGAATAAATTACAGTATCTTTAAACGAACCAACCCTTCCTGCATTATTTAAACAATCCATCTCGCCATGTAAAATAGGATTATTTTCCTGAACTCGTTTATTATGTCCTGACGCTATTAGTTTACCAGATTTTACAAGAACAGAACCAATAGGAATTCCGTTTTCATTTAAACTTTTCTTAGCCTGATCGATGGCTAACTGCATATATTTATCCATAATAATTTTTAATTTATTAAAAAAAGAGTTGGCACTATTTAACAAATGTAAAAAATAAATTTAAGTTATTGTAAATACTATTAATTTCATTAACCAATACAGGTATTATCTACAACATAATAAAAAACACTAAACATTAAAAACTGTTTTGAATTTTATCAATCGTAAGGATACCATAATGTTATCAATTTAAATCGTTTTATCTCTCAATTCCCAATTCTGTTATCTTGATAGCCTGCACAGAGCTTAACGAAGTGCACTCGAAAGACACGCACAATGCCCTAAGCACTATTTCGACAGGCTAAATATGACCCCCCGTTTTTGATGTTTTTATAAATAATGCATTAAAATTCAAAACAATTTCTTAAATTAAAACATCCTTAATTAAAAAAATATATTTAAATAAAGTGGTTTGAGACATAAGTATAGAATACCCCTATAGTATAGAATATTTTTAAAAGGTGAATTTTAAAATATTAAGCATGGCTAACCATTTACAACTAAAATAACTAATAGACTAAAAGTGAAAATTAAAAGTATTCTAATAATCAGATTAGCCTTAATAAGCATTTTAATTTTTAAAATGTTTTTTAATTCTAAGTTTTTCATAAATTCAACATGATTAATAATTAATGCTATTATTCTGTATAAATTTACTAAATCGCAAAAGCGAAATCAATTATAATTTTTGCAATTTTTTTTATAGGTGAAACACTTAGCAGGGACTAACCAAATAATAAATAGGCAGAAATCAAATGAGGGTTAAAGTTAACAATGTCGAATTATATAGTTTCAAACTAGAACGTTTGAAAAAAAGCTAGCAGGTTATAAAAAAAATATTACTATAAATCAAATATTAATAAAACTGAAGCTAAGCAAATATTTACAATTAAAATAAATGCAATTATTTTTTTTGCTCTTTTTAGTTTTTTAATTTTATAATTAACCAAAGCTGCTTGATTTATAAGAAAACTATATTCTGGTGTTAACATAATACTTTGTTATAAATATTTGAATAAAGTTAAAATCAAAAAAAGTTAAAATCAATACTATATAAAATGATTTTCACATAAGTAAATCACTTACATGACTAAGTTTTTCTAATTGTTAGAAAAAGATATATTTGTATTATATTTAACATAAAACCAAATTAAAAGGTTAGTAAATAATTCTCTAATTTAGTTGGCTTTTTAAGAGATGAAGTTTGAAATGAATAAACAATAAATTGAAATTGTAACAACGTTAAATGAACAATTTTAATTTTATAATAAAACCGGGGTTATAACTACAAAAGACTTTGTAGTTATAATCCCGATTTATAAATTATTTTACCTATAAACTATTATTTTTTAATCTTTGTAATGCTTGTTTAGCTGGATCTGCAATTTCTATTTCGCTTCCTGCAGAAAGTTTTGTAAGTGCACTTTTTCCTTCATTTCCACCAAATGCTTCAATAGCATAAATATAATTACTTCTTGAATAAGCCTTCAAAGTTTTATTGTTTGCCATTTTTACTGCTAGTTTAAAAGCTTTTTTGCTATCAATTCCCTCTTTAGGTTCATATGAAATATAGCTTTTTAATGACCTTCCTGAAACTGAACAATAATCTTCGTTAGCACCATATTTTTCTATTGTTTCAAGCACTTTACTATATGCGATAGCAGATCTCATATAACCAAGCCCATCTAAAGAAGCACCTACTATTGCAGTTGAAGAGCTTGTAAGTAAAGCCAAATACATATTCTCAATTTTTTGATATTGAGCACTTTCTTCGGTTCGCCATAATACATTAAGGCAAGTTACACGAACTTCTTCCAATTCATTTTGATTATTTGCAAGATCAACTAAAATATCAAGCAATCCTGGTTTTGCAAAGCTTTCTTTTCCTGCTAAACGGATTATTTCCATTCTTCCTCTTTTTTCAGTATTTACATCTTTTACAACTACGTAAATATCATTAAGAAGTGCTGTATCGTTACTTACTAGCCAACCCGAAAGTAATTGCCCAAGCGTTGATCCTACATATGAATTTTCGTCGTATTTTTCTTTTTTAAGCGCATCTAATACAATTCTTCCATATGCTGGGTTTTTATAATAATCCCAGTTATTAGTCCAAAAGTTTATTGCATGAGCACAAGCAGCACTTCTGGAACTAGAAGTTGACTGAGCAATACCATTAAATAAATCGTCGATTAAATTTTTTACTGATGAATCCTTTGCCATAAGTGAAATTACATTGCTAGCATTAAGATATGCGTCACAATTTGTATTTTGCTCTTTACATGCTGCAAGATTTGTTATTAACGTATCAAGTTTTGCATCCATCTTTCTGGTATTTGTTTTTTCGTCACCATTACCAGAACCTCCACAACTTGTAAGTAACATTACAGTTGAAAAACACAAATAAAAAATTAAAATTAGTTTTTTCATTTTGGTTGTTTTTAATTTATATTAATTATCAGACTTTTTAGTTGTACTTAATTTTAGGTTGGTTACCGGCATCCACAATTAAATTATTATAATTTTCACAAAATATAATTTTAATTACTTTGTTATAAAGACACATGTTTTATTAACTATTACTCACAAATTCATATGTGCAATTTGTTTTATTCAAATTGTTTTCTATATTCATAGTATATGAAAATTTACAATTAATGTTTAAGCTATCTTTAATGCCTTCAAAAAATGGAATTAATGTAGGAAATGTAACATGCTTTGAAATATTAAGCTGATTTAATATTCTTAAATATCTGTCAACCCCATTTAATTCAATTATTGTATGTTCAGCTTCATATTTAATTAATTTAAAGCTATATTCTGGGCTAGCATTATAAATAGCAGAGATTAACACAATAGCAAATGCTCGCTTATCGATTGGTAATTCAGGATAAATTTCTGTAGCTTGTTGAGCTTTTAGTTTACCTAATTCATAAAATACTTTCTTGGAAATATTATCTATTTTGCTGTTACCAAATTCTTCACCCACAGTTTTTAACAATATTCCATAAAAGGCACCTGTAACGCCTGATAAATCCTGTACAAGTTTTGATGTGTTATCAGGAAAAAATGTATTAATAATTTCATTTTTCATTTTATCAGATGGGTATATATCATTTCCTCTGACAGATGCAATAGTTTTTAATAATTGTTTTTTCATTAAAAAAACTAATTTAAATTGTCATCACATTAGACTATTTAAAACCCCACCCTTTTTGCACTTTATTAACTTAAACCTAAAATCTAAAATGCATTAAAAGTTTAATTGAAATTTTAAATAGTCTAAAATTCTTCTAAAATCATAACCTGCTAACTACGAATTTAATTTTAGTAGAATTATCAAATGTGATGATGTAAACACCAGCTTTCAAGCCTACTATTGTATGATCGTATACTTTACAATCAACATTACGGCCTAACATATCGGTTATCATATAGTTGGTGTATTCTCCCTGAATTCTAATTTTTGCACCTTCTACTGAAGGATTAGGCATTATAACAATTAACGGTTCAGAACTTAGCATACAATTGGCTTCAACAATATCTGAATATTCTGAAGCACCATTAAAATCAACCTGCTTTAGCCTATAGTAGTTAATACTTTTATTATTTAACTTTATATCTTTATAAAAATAATCGAGTATAGAATTTGAATTCCCTGCACCTTCTATAGTATCATATGACATAAAATTAATAGCATCATTAGATTTTTCTAAAATAAAATAGTGATTATTTTCTTCACTTGCAGTTTGCCAGCTTATTATTGATTCGTTGTTATTACATTCTGCTTTAAAATTCAACAATTCAACTGGAAGTGGTGAATTTGAACTTCCAAGAGTAATTCTTATAATACCTGATAAATTAGTTACTGTTGCTGTTGAAGCAGAAATAAAATCAGATACTGAACTAGTTGTTGTAGTTCTTGGTTCCCAATAAGTAGGTCCGCCATAGTTTACTTCTTGAAACATTTGTAAAGTAGTTTCATTTATACCATTCAACTCTAGATCAGTTGTACCACCCCAATAATTAAATTTATTAATAGTAAGCATAGGAACAATTGCTTTATTTCCTGGTTGTATATCAAAATATCTTAAAATACTTGAATTACCTCCAGTACCAACTTGTTGCTCACAACCACGGGTAATAATAGTAGCACCTAGAGGAGCAGAAGGTGTAAAATCAAGGCCTAAACCTGCGATGTTTCCAGTAGACACATTTGAAGTATTAATATTTATTGTTGCCCTAATAACACCAGTACCTGCAGGCTCCATACCACCTCCATCAGTAGAGAAAACTCTTTTTGATGAAGTTTCGCCACTTAACAAACCTGAAGAACCAAGATTAACAATACTACCTTTAATATCTATGGGGCCATTAGTAAGTAATAAAGTGCCATATACATTTATATTGTTATCTATTACAATGCCGTTTGTATTACTCACTGTTAAATTTTTAAAAGTAGGCACAGCTGCTCCGCTAATATTTTGAAAACTTGTTCCATTGAAATTTAATAATCCTCCGGAAAAAAGTGTAGAACCATTATTTACCCAATCCCCAGCAATATTAATTATTCCTGATGCCATTGTTATCGAACTACCAGTTGAGACAGTTAAATTATCAAAATTATTTATTCCTGAACCAGAAATATTAGTTGTTCCATTAAAGTTAATTGCTCCAGCTAAATTTGCAGTACCATTATTTAGCCAATTACTTTTTACATTTATAATTCCTTGAGAATTCATTGTTAGTATAGCATTTGATTCAATTCTAACATTTTGCACACTATTCGTATTTATTGCAGTTGGTTGTGCTAATACGCAATTTCCATTTGCAGGAATAATTACATTTGTTGTTGAACTTGGCAAAGTGCTACCAGCTGACATATACGAACCAGCTGAATAAGTATACCAATTAGATGATGTTTCCCATACATTACTAACACTTCCATTCCAAATAAAATCACCAGTTGCAGGAGTTTGGCTAACCATTGGAGTATTTACAGTAACTATAACATTATCTACTGCCGAACAATTATTTGCCGTTGAAGTTAATAAATATGTTATAGTATTTCCAGGAGTTGCTACTGGATTAGAAATATTAGTAGAACTTAAACCAGTTGAAGGAGTCCATAAATATGTAAGAGTAGAGCTAGAACTACAAGTAACAGTAACAGATAATGACAATGTTACATAATCAGAATATGAATCGTTATCCCAGGATCTAATACTAATTACTTGGCCATTTGCAGATAATCCATTTAAATTTGTATAATTATATGTCCCATTACAATTAGAATAAAACCATGTTCCTCCAATATTAAAATCCATTTCATACCAAGTTGGACAATAAGAACCAATAGAAGCTGTTATTGAAACTCCTGTAATTACTGAACCTACCGGTGCACCGCTAGTTGTTATAGAGTTGAAAAATATTCCATCATCATATCCACTTACCGTATTTGTTTGGGTTATAGCACTCACAATATCTGATATTGTGGCATTTCCATTCAACTGTGTACTACCTGGGCACATTGTTACATCGCTTCCTGCATTTACATTTGGTATTGGGAATATTGTTTGCGTAGGAGAAACATATACAGCATTTCCGCTGCATACTCCACACCCATTTGTTGTATTACTACCAAACCAAAAACAACCTTCAGAAACAATATCAAAACTTATGTTATTGGGACCAGTAGCTAAATCAATGCCGTAAGCACCACCAGTAATAAAATCGGCAGCTTTTAAAGATATAGTATAAGTTGCAGTATTTCCAGGAGTCAGACCTTGCGCATCTACTCTAACATCGTAATCTGTCCAGCTTGTGCCATTAGTATTCCATTTTACACCAATATTAAAGTCTCTTCCGCTACCATCAGTCCAAGGTAATGTTCCTGTATTTTTTATGTTAACAGTAATATTTCTTGTTTCACCAGCACACCAATTTGCAGAACCTGTATTCATGGAAATAAACTGTGCTCTATAATCAGGAAGGCAATTTACAGAAACAGTATAATCAGCACTACTTAATGAGCTGTAATTGTCAACAATTAAATAATATGTAGTACCACCTGTTAAATTAACTGTAATATTACCAGATCCCCAACAGCTACCATAAATATTTGTTCCAGTTGTACCACAAGTACTCATTAAAAAGAAATCGGGATCACCAGTTGTAGAAGTAGTAGTAAAAGTATAATTATCTGTAACTGATGGAGTATAAGTATAAACTTTTTCTTCACCAGGCTCTGAATAGCTACAACTAGTATACGTACTCCATGATCCAACAGTACCCAAAGTACCTGTATATGTTGTTCCACAAATCATTGCAGTACTTGTAGAACATGGATTTGGGCAAGCACTTGTGGTAAATGTAACACTTGTAGCAGTAGCTGATGATGTTGAATTACAATTTGTATTTGCATATACTGTAAAATAATAAGCGGTACCACAAGCTAGCCCTGTTATATTTGCAGTTGTTGATGTAGTACTTGAACTGGTTACATAGCTTCCACCTAATGTATATACACTATAATAATAAGTTACAGTGGCTGAACCAGCAGGTGAACCAGCAGCCCAACTTATACTGGATGTTGTTGCGCTGGTTGCAGAACCGAATAAACTTATAGGAGTACCAGGTGTAATACAAGGGGCAGTGCATGTAAGAGCAATATTAAATGCACTGTTTGAACTATAACCATGAACTAAAATATAGTAATTTGTCCCAGCAACTGAAGTCCATGAATATGATGCTGATGTTCCTGTACAAGCTGGTCCACCATCATCATTACCACCTACACATGTAAGCGAGGCACATGATGTGCCAGAAAAAACTGATATTTTACTATCCCATGCGGTTCCACAAAGAGAAGCAGTCATTACATTACCATTGCCTGCAACAACGTACCAAACACCAGGATATGATTGCGTAACACTACATGTTTGATTTTCACCTGTACCTGAATTGGTTGCATCAATAGTAGTTCCGCTTAAAGTTTGTCCACAAGTTATTGCAGTTGCGTTACAAACTAAATCGTTAGCAGGTGGTGGTGGACAAGCACCTGATGTAAAATTGCTACTAGTTGCAGTTAGTGAAGATGTAGAATTACAGCTAGTAGAAGCATATACTGTAAAATAATATGATGTTCCACAGGCTAAACCGGTAATACTTGCTGATGTAGAAGCTGTACTTGATCCTGTTACATATGTTCCTGTAGAAGTATAAACACTATAATAATAAGTAATGGTAGCTGAACCAGCAGGTGAACCAGCAGCCCAACTTATACTGGCTGTTGTTGCACTGGTTGCAGAACCTAATAAACTTATAGGAGTACCAGGTGTAATACAAGGGGCAGTGCAAGTTCTACTTATCGCAAAAGTCCCTGTTGTAGTTGACCCTGGTAAATAATGAGCGATATATATATAGTATTGAACACCAACCGTTGATGTAAAGGTATATGTTTCGGTCCCAGTAGAACCATCAATTTGAGCAATTGCGGCCAAACTTCCGCAACTACCAGAAAAGAGATCCATTTCATGGTCAAATGTCGTTGTAGAAGAAATAGTTGTTGAGTTTCCATCACCAGTAAATTTATACCAAACACCATAATTGGAGGAATAGCCACCTGGTGCAGCTTCGCTCACAGTATTAACAGTGGTTCCTGCCAAATTAGTTGTTGCACAAGGCAAATTTGTGGCATTTGCACATAAGTCGTTAACAGGAGGAGTAACACTAGCACAAGATTTTATGTAAGACATTTTTGTTGCAACTGTTAAATTATTGCATGAATAGTTAGTCATTAAAACAGAATAAGTTCCTGCAGTTGTACATGTCCAAGAAAAAGTAGATTGAGGTGAACAACCATCATCATTAAAAGCAAGTACAGTTCCGCCAGTACCTGTTGAATATAATCTCAAATATGTATCAGCCGTAGACTGCGAACAAGTTGCAAATGTATATGTACAACCAACAGTAGCAACAAAATTAAATGCTCTTTTACCACTATTATATGAAGTAGTTAATTGAGAAGTTGTTGTGGGGATAATAGTTTCATTTGATGTTGCAACACTACAATATTGTGCATTTGCATCTATCCCTAAACTCATTAAGGTCAATACTAGGAATAATGATACAATAAAATT
Organism: uncultured Bacteroidota bacterium; assembly: GCA_903837285.1. GTDB lineage: Bacteria > Bacteroidota > Bacteroidia > Bacteroidales > GWA2-32-17 > GWA2-32-17. The sequence goes on from CAILUD010000020.1 coordinate 8,897, forward strand.
GTAAATCCTGCTTTTTGTTACCATATTTGTTTTCATAGCTGTATTATTTATGGTATAAAATTATACTATATAGTAAGTGGTATCAATAGTTAGAATATTGATATTACAACAGGTAATTACACCTACTTAATGTCTAATAATAACAGAAAAATAAGTGCAATTACTAATAAAGTTCAATTAAGAAATTGTAATTAAGCTGCTAACATTACGCCTATAAACCAACCAGCAACAGCAGCTATAATGCTTAGGATAAAGCATATTATTATTTTTCGCAATACTAAAGGCAATCTAAAATATCTTCTTATAAGTATATAAAAAGTTTTTGACATAATTACCTTAAAGTTTTTTATTACAAACAAAATATTGAAAATAACAAATAACTTTTAACAATAAACACAACATTTCTCACTTTGTTGATTCTACAAAAAAGCAAACTCAACTTAAATATTTTAAAAACACTATTTAATAATCCATAAAAGCTTTAAAACGAAACTTGCATTTAATACTGATTTAAATTCAATAATATTTATATTTAAAAAGGAATAAGCCGAATAAAATATTATAACCAAAATAAAAAACTGAATCCATTCAGGTATTGCAAATAACCAATTCCTTATAAAAGAATAAAAAACATTAATTGTTTGCATCACTTTAAATTTTACGATAAAATTAATTACTTATAAATAAAAATAAAATAGTATTATTCGTTAATTGTTTATAAGTAAAACACCTATTGGTATATTTTTTTTGTATCCTAATAATTTAAATAATAAACTAAACCTAATCTTCAATAAATTTATTCACCAATTTTAAAAGCTCTCCAGGACTATATGGCTTAGCAATAAAGCCATCGCACCCCAACTCATTGCACCGATTTTCCTTATGAGCATATGCAGTTTGCACTATTATTGGTAATCTTATATTATTTTTTTTAATTTGTATTATTGCATCCCAACCATTCATAACGGGAAGTTGTATATCCATAATAACTAAATCAATATTTGGCTTTTCTATTACTAAATTAATAGCATCCAACCCATTAATAGCTCTAAAAACATTTGCCTGACTATCCACCAACATCATGCAAATAAAAAAATAGTTGATGTCCTCATCCTCAACAACTAAAATATTTTTTTTAAAATGATTTTTCATAGGAATTACTATTTAATTGCATATAATTCCTTATACGCAACAAATAACAAAACCTTATTTACATATTGATAGATTGATAATAATTATTGATTAAATATTAATAAGCTGATTAACCACTAATATTTATTGACAAAACTTAGTTTTTTAATGATTTGCTAAAATATTTTCCTATAAGTCCTTTTAACAAATTTAAATTTATTGGCTTCGAGATATATTCATTACAACCAGAATCAAGGGCATTCTTTTTATCATTAACGAGACCATGTGCAGTTTGTGCTATTATTATAACATTATTATTGAATTTTCTTATAAATTTAGTCGATTCATAACCATTCATTTCAGCCATATTAATATCCATTAGAATTAAATCAATATCAGAGTTTTGTCGACATATTTCAACAGCTTTTAATCCGTTTTTAGCAATTAACATTTCCTTGCAATATTTTTTAACAACAGTTGCAAGAAATTTTTCAGATATGATATCATCTTCTACAATTAATATTTTTAAATTATTTTTAATATTTGCTTCATCAACATCATAATAGTTATCACTAATAATATTTTCCTCCAACCCCATATTATAAGGTATAGTAAAATAAAAAGTTGATCCCTTATCAACCTCACTTTCAACCCAAATGCTACCTCCAAGCATTTTCACATAAGCTTTAGCAATAGATAACCCTAAACCTGCACCTTGATATGCTCTTGAATCGGAATTATCAGCCTGTATAAATCTCATAAAAACAGCCTCCTGCCTATCTTTAGGAATTCCAATACCTGTATCTTTTACATAGAACTCTAATATTTGTTGCTCCGATAATTCTGTCTCGGTATTAATTTGCTTAAGATTATAACCAAATTCAATTGAACCTTTATCACTATACTTAATAGCATTTTTAACAAGGTTAATTAATATTGCATATAGTTTTTCATGATCAGTCAATATAATAGCTTCTTGTTTAATTAAACTATTAAAATATGAAAGTTTAATTCCTTTGTTATCAACTTCGGGTTTAAAAAAGTTATAAATAAATTCAAGTTGATCGTTAATGCTCGATTCCTTAACATCAACTTCCATCAGCCCAGATTCGATTTTTGAAATATCTACAATGTCATTGATAACATTAAGCATTCGAGCTCCACTTTTTTCTATAATAGAAATATATTGTTGTTGCTCTTCACCTGTTAATTTTGAGTCCTTTAATAATCCAGCAAAGCCTAGAATACCGTTCATTGGTGTTCTAATCTCGTGACTCATATTAGCAAGAAATGAAGATTTTAATCGTTCACTTTCTTCAGCATGCTCTTTTGCTATTATAAGTTCTTCCTCCACTCGTTTGCGCTCTGTTATGTCGCTTAATGAAGTTACCCTAACAATTCTTCCTTTATAATGCATCATCTTCCCTCTAAGCATACAAGGGAATGTAGTTCCATCTTTTCTTTTTGCAGTAACTTCATATGGCTCTTCATAACCCGCTAACATGTTTTTCATAACCATATCTCTGTCTTTCTCAGCTATCCATTCAGTGCCATATTTGCCAGTTTTAGTAGCTTCTTCATATGTATAACCAAATACCTTCTCGGCTGTCTGATTCTGTTCAATGCAAAGTCCTTTTTCAGAAATGAAAATAGATTCAAATGCAGCTTCACTTAATCCTCTGTACTTTTCTTTATTTTCATTAAGTTC